>DUNF01000013.1 GCA_012839485.1 Acholeplasmataceae bacterium | reverse complement strand
TGAAAAAGAAGATTTAATTATATCTGATAATCTAAATTGGAATAAAGAAGGTAAACAAACAATAGATTATTTCTCTAAAATAGATAGTGAAATTAGGCAAAAATACCCTCTTTTAATTTTGTTTCTTTTTCTTGATACAAATCAATTTGCCTAATTTCACTATCTATTTTAGAGAAATAATCTATTGTTTGTTTACCTTCTTTATTCCAATTTAGATTATCAGATATAATTAAATCTTCTTTTTCAGAAACTATCATTTCTAAATCTTTACCTACATCACTAATTATATCTTTGGCTTCTACACTTAAAGTAATAAGACAAAATAAAAACAAACTAAGTAATGCTTTCTTCATTTTTACCTCCTTTAATTATATATTATTAAAAGAAAATAAAAATTACTCTTAAAAAAAGGCTATTATTTAGCCTTTTTAACAATCCTCACTACATCACGAGCAATCATTACTTCCTCATCTGTAGGGATAATATATACTTTTACTTTTGATTTAGGAGTAGATAATTCTTTTAATTGCCCACGAGTTTTTTTATTAAACTCTTCGTCAATTTCTACACCTAAAACTTTTAATCTTCTTGAAATTTCTTGACGACAATACCATGAGTTTTCACCAATTCCTGCTGTAAAGACAATTGCATCTAAGCCACCCATTAAAACATAATATGAGCCAATATAATCTGCAATTCTCTTAAACTGGATATCTAAAGCAAGTTTTGCTCTTTTATTACCTGCATCCATCGCCTCTTCTACATCACGAGAATCATGACTAACACCACTTACACCTAAATAGCCAGATTTATTATTTAAAATATAAATTAGCTCTTGAATTGATAAACCTTCTTTTTCATTGATTACTTGTAAAACAGTAGGATCAATATTACCACTTCTTGTTCCCATCGGAATACCTTCAAGCGGAGTAAGACCCATCGTTGTATCAACTACTTTACCGTTCCTAACAGCTGCTAGTGATGCTCCATTACCAATATGTAAAGTTACAATCTTAGCATTTTTCTTCTTTAATAAATCTAAACAAACACCAGCTACATATTTATGACTAGTACCATGAGCTCCATATTTTCTAATGTGATGTTTTTCATACCATTCATATGGAGTTGCATACATATAAGTTTCTGGTTCCATTGTTTGGTGAAATGATGTATCAAAAACAACTACTTGTGGTACATCTGGTAAAGCCTTTTGAAAAGCCTTAATCCCAACAACATGGGCAGGATTATGTAAAGGAGCAAGTACTGATAACTTTTCAATCTTTTTAATAACATCATCAGTAACTAAAGCTGAATCCTTAAAATACCAACCACCTTGAACTACTCTATGTCCTACACCTTCAATTTCATCTAAACACTTTACAATTTGTCTTTTAACTAAATCATCTAAAACTAATTTAACTGCAACTGCGTGATCTTTAATTGCTAAAACTTGTTTTTCTTTTTTTCCATTAACAGTAATACTATAAATAGCATCATCTAAGCCTATTCTCTCTACAACACCATTAGTAATTACTTTTTCTTCAGGAAGTTCTAATAACTTAAATTTAAGTGATGAACTACCCGCATTAACTGCCATTATTTTAGCCACTTTAACACCTCTTTCTTTATTCTCAACACTCTTATTATTTTACCATAGATTAAAGAATAATTCAATTATTATCAGAGTTGAATTCTTGAAAAAAACACCCCTTTATTATATAATATAATAAATGAGGTGCTTTTCATGAATAAGTTAATGATTAGATTAATTAAATTCTACCAAAGAAATAAACCCGATCGTAAGCATTGTAGGTATTACCCGACATGCTCTAATTATGCAATAGAAGCTTACGAAAAGTTTAATTTTTTTTACGCAACTTTTCTAACCATTAAAAGAATTTTAAAGTGTAATCCATTATTTAGACCAGGATATGATCCAGTACCTTTATCAAGAAAGGAAAAAAAAGCTTTAAAACAGGCTACCGAAAATCCTCCTAAAGAACAATCTAATTCTTTCAAAGAAAGTTAATTTTTTAGAATCATTTATTTTAGATGGTTCTTTTTTTTCTGTCCTAATATAGTTAATCTTTAACTCATAGTTTTGGTTTTTACTAGTTAAATGAATTATATTTTCACCTTCTACTAATTCTTGCTCTTCGTAAACTAAGTCAGTACTTAAACCATAATAAGATCTAGTCATATCTAAAACTTTAGAAAGTGAAAGTGGAGTACTTGTACCTAAAGTAACTGGATTTAGTTTTATGAAAAAGACTGGTGGAATATTATCTCTAACCGTTACATAGACTGTAAAATATGTAGTATTATTAGCTCCATCAGTTGCTTTAAAGATTACATTATATGTTCCTACTTTCGTTTTATTAAAAGTATAATTATCTAAATGTAGTTCTACAAAACAATTTCCTGAAACAGCATCAAAAGCTTTTAATCCAGCCCTTACTTCTTCTAAATCTAATGTCTCATCAGTATTAACTGTGTAACTATTTTCTCCCGTAAAAACAGGACCTTCATTATCATTTACTTTAATAGTAGCAGTAAATGAAGCAGTATTATTTGAACTATCAGCTACTTGATAAATAACAATATGTTCACCAACAACATTTTCGTTTCCTGTATAATAATCTTCTTGAATAAAAAGATTATTAGTAATATTGCCATCATAATCATCATAAGCTTCTAAACCTAAAACTGTTTTTAATTCACTAACATTTAGTTCATCGCCAACATTTTTAGTATAATTACTTGAACCTGTAATAATTGGGGGAATTTCATCATAAATCTCTAAATTTAAAGTGAAAGTAGATTCATTTAACTCTTCATCTTGAACTGAATATTGTACTAAATAATTCCCAACAATATTCTCTTTACTACTATAAGTATCTACATCTTTTGTGATTTTTGATGTTATATTCCCATCATAGTTATCATAGGCAAGTAAGTTGCTTTCAAAATCAGTTAAACTAAAACTATCTTGATATGATATCCTTACATTTTTGCTATTTATAAAGCTATACGAACTATAATCTACACCTTTATAATCAAATTCACTATCAGGGTTAAAAAGATTTTGATCATATAAATTAAAATAAATTTCTAAGTTGTCAAAAACTTGTTCTGGTGTTAAATCGGTATTGCTAACTTTTGGATATTTAAAACTCATTCTTAAATATTTATTGCTAACTGATAAATCAACTGGTACGCCGCTTTTATTTAAAGAAAACCAGCCAACTTCATCAACTAAATCTTTATTACTATTATAAATATTATACTCACAAGTAATACCATTTAAATTGTTTTCTGACCCAGCCCTTAACCAATACATAATATTACCATCTACTTTAATGTAGCGATATGATGTAAAAATAACATCATCGTCTGTTTCTGTTAGAATAAATTGATTTTTAGAAATATAATTTATTCCTTGAGGGATAAACTCCCAATCGATTGCCTTAGCTTGCATTCCTTTTAAACCAAGTATGCATAAAAGGAATAAAAATGCACTTAATATTTTTTTCATTATACCTCCTCTTTACTTGTATATTATTAAGAATTAGTATAATTTCTTTTATTTAATTAAAAAAGGTCACTTAAAGTGACCTTTTAACTTAAGATTAGCTCATCATTAATTACAGATTTAGAAGAGAATTTTTGAAGAAGAATTGGAATTGTTAGATTCTTCTTTTCTTCTCCCTTACAATCAAAAATTATCTTTCCTTGATCAAGCATTATTAGCCTATCGCCATAATTAATTGCATCTCTCATATTATGAGTTACCATAATCGTCGTTAATTTTTCTGCTTTAATAATATCATTAGTAATTTCTAATACTTTCGTAGCTGTATTAGGGTCTAAAGCTGCTGTATGTTCATCTAATAATAATAGTTTTGGATTATTTAAAGTTGCCATAATTAAAGTAATAGCTTGTCTTTGACCACCAGATAGAGTACCTATTCTTTGTGTTAGTCTATTCTCTAAGCCTAAGTCTAGTTTACTTAATTGTATAATAAAATCTTCTTTATTTTGAGCACTAAACCCCCATCTTAAAGTCTTTCTTTTTCCTCTACGCTTAGCAATTTCTAAGTTCTCTAAAACAGACATTTGGCTAGCAGTACCTTGATGTGGGTCTTGAAAGACAGTGCCGATATATTTTGCTTTTTGGTGTTGTTTTAAGTTTGTAATATCTTCACCATCCAAAATAACCTTCCCAACATCAGGCAAGTGCTTACCATTAATAATATTAAGTAAAGTCGATTTACCTGATCCATTACTACCAATAACAGTTACAAATTCTCCTTCTTCAATTGTTAATGATAAACTATCTAAAGCTACTCTTTTATCTTCTATTATATCAGGATTAAATATTTTTGTTACATTCTTAATTTCTAACATGAATTTAATTCCTTTCTTGTTTTAAATTTCTTAATTTGCGATTTTATTAATGGTAAAGCTAAAATAATTACAATTAAAACAGCTTGGATTAATTTCAAGAAGTTTGGATTTAAACCAAATAAATTGATTGCAATCGCTACAATAATATTATAAATAAACGATCCTAAAATTACGGAAATTAACCAGTTTTTAAATGTTCTCTTACCAAAAATAGCTTCACCTAAAATAATCGCTGCTAACCCTATTACTAAAGTTCCGCGGCCGATATCCATATTGCTACTACCGTTTTTTTGTGCTATTAAAGATCCACTTAAAGCGATTAGTCCATTAGATAATGCTAAACCAATGATAATCATTAAATCAGTATTTATACCAAGTGACTTACTCATATCCTTGTTCATTCCTGTACTTCTAATACTCATACCAACTTCTGTACCAAAGAAATAGTAAATTGCAAAGAATACAAGTATTAAGAATAATGCTAAAACTATTAATTTAGAACTTTGAAAATTAGTAATAAATGAAGTTGTAGGAATTAACTTTTCAAGGGGACTAAAAACAGTTTTTGTTTCCCCATAAGTCATAATGATAGTCGATTTTCCACCTTGAATAACTTGTAAGTTGATGGAATATAAAGCAGTCATCATAATGATACCAGATAAAAGTGGTGGTATTTTTAATTTCGTATGAAGTAAGGCAGTTATTATACCAGCAACAGTTCCTAAAACAAAGGCAACTACAACACTTAAAAGCGGATTTACTCCACTAGTAATCATCACCATCGTAATTGCAGCACCCATTGTTAATGAACCTTCGCATGTCATATCTGCGAAATCTAACATCCTAAAGGAAATAAAAACACCTACGACTAAAATAGCATATGCTAATCCTTCTTGTAAGGAATCAAATAAGATACTTACTAATTCCATAACTTAACTCCTTTCTAAATAACTTCGTCAGCTCTATCTAATAATGCTTGGCTAACAGTAATACCCATTGCTTCTAAATTTGTTTTGTTTACAATTAGACTTAAATTTTCTGATGTAGCAGCAGGAATATCTTTAGGTAATTTTCCATTCTTTAAAATCTCTACTGCCATTTGTCCAGTTTGTCTTCCTAATTCTCGATAGTTAATACCAAATGTAATTGATGCACCATCCCTAACTTGGTTTTCTTCACCAGCAATAATCGGTTTCTTTTTACTTAATGACATATTAGTTAATAATACCATATTTTGCGCTAACATATTATCAGTTGGTACATAAACAACATCTACTTCGTTGAATAAGTTATTTGCAACTAAATCAATTTGGTTTACTTCACTAATAGTCTTAACAACCGTAGTCATACCTAATGCTTGAGCAGCTGCAACACCCATTTCCACTTGAATTCTTGAGTTCTCTTCATTTGAATTGTAGATAAAACCAATCTTAGTTGCCTCAGGTAATAACTCTTTTGCAAGTCCTACTTGTTCAGCTACTGGATTCATATCACTAGTACCAGTAATATGTCCACCTGGTTTAGCCATTGACTCTACAAAACCATGAGCTACGGGATCTGTAACTGCTGTAAATAAAAGCGGTGTTGTCTTGTTTGCTTCAACTAAAGCATTTTGCGCTGCTGCAGTTGCGTTTGTGGCAATAGATAAAATAAGATCTGAATTTCTTACTAAGCTCTTTGCTTGTTGCATCATAACTGTTTGATCTGCATTAGGAATTTCAAGAGTAACTTTAATGTTCTCTCCATCCTTAAAGCCATTTTCTTCTAATACTTCTAAAAAGCCAATTCTAGCTTCGTCTAGTGCGGGAGCTGCAACTAATTGTAAAATCCCAATTTGCGTTTTATCATCTTTCTTACATGCTACTAGTAAAACACCAAATACAAAAACTAATACCACTGCTAACATTCTTTTTAATTTCATTTTAAACCTCCTTAAATTAAAAAATGTGTTATAAGTAATAACACATTTTTATCTAATAATATTTTAGAATACTGTTATTACTTATCAATTAAACTTTTACGTTTGATATCATAATAACAGTTATATTGGCACTTTCACATAGGAAAAAGGCCAAGAAACCTTTATGATATCCTTGGAAAGTAATAATAGTAATAAAATTTGTTTTGAAAATTAACTAACATAGTTCTTTTCCTCCTAATTTTATTGTTTTCATTATACCTCATATTTAAATGAATGTCCAGCATTTTCTTTACATAAAACGTTTACATATACTAATTGCTCAAATCAGACTCTAAATTACAATTTTGATTAGCTTCAATTAAAATCATAAATGCTTTGTTCTTTTTTAAGAAATAAAACAAAACAACTCCTATAATCATTACAACTGCCTCACCAATTGCAACTCCAATTAAACTAGCCCAAAATGGTAGTTCTAAAATTAAGTATAACTCTAAACCTACAATTATTGCATTAAATATTGTTGGAAAAATCCAAGTAATAAACAAATGTTTAGAATACATAATACAAATTAAACTTAAAATTGTTGCGATAGTTCCAAAAAGAACATCATAAATTCCCATTGGACTAAAAAGATTAGCAATAATACAACCTACAACTAAACCCAAAAAATAATCTTTCCTAAAGAAAACAAGCAAGATTAAAATCTCAGAAATTCGAAATTGGATGCTTTCAAAAGAAAACGGGTTAATAACAGTTAAAACTACATAAAGTGATGCTATCAAAGCATTCCTTACAATAACTTTCATTTTTACCTCCTTGTTTTTTATCTTAGATGGTTATGCAAGGCGAACATCTAATATTAGTAATTATACCACTAATTATTCGTATTTTCAATTTTATTATTAAAAAGATTAAATTTCTTTTGAATTCTTTCAAATGTCTTCATTAAAGGATTATACAATAAAATCAAAAATAACATATTGCTAGCGATATATCCGATAGTTGTTGGGGTTGAAATAATAATAAAGTTGAAATAATCTTTAAATGTAAAACCTGATGTTACTTGTAAAGTAGTCCAAACATCTATCAGTAAAACATAAAAGACTCCAGCAATTCCCCCAAGCAATAATACAAAATATAAACTTTTCTTTAAAAAACTTTCTTTAAATAAACCCGCAAGAAAACCAATCATACCAAAGCCAAACATTTGAAATGGCGTCCACGGTCCTTGACCAAAGTAAAAGTTAGAAATAGCCATTGTTAGAGCCCCAATCATAAACCCTGCTTCTTTTCCAAAAATTAAAGCCGCAATGATAATTATTGCTCCAATCGGTTTAATCCCTGGTAAAAAAGCAAAAAGGATCCTAGAAACAATGTTAATAGCAATTACAATTGCAACTAAGATTAACTCTTCTAGTTTTGGTTTAGACTCTTCAAATGATAAAAAGAAAGGTATTAATGCCAATATAGCTATCAAAACAGAAATAATTCCATATTGTTTTAGATTAAGTAAGAAATAAAATAAAACAATAATCAAAGGAATTAATCCAAAAATAATCGAATATCTAATTATCTTTTTCATTTTTAATTCCATTCTTCTTAGCTATCTCTACTAACTCAGGAACTGTAATAACTTTATCATATAAGTCTCTAGATGCAAGTGAAGCAACTGTTGTATAGAAGTTGCTATTACTAAAGAAACTATGACTATCGGTTAAACTTAAAACTTTACCATTAAACATAATTCCTACTCTATCAGCTACACTTGCAATAAACTCTAAATCATGAGTTGCAATAATGATAGTTGCACCTTTAGCTTTTAAGTCCATTAATATCTCTTTTAATTCTTCTCTTAAACTAAAGTCCATTCCTTTAGTAGGTTCATCTAAAAATAAAATTTTTGGTTTAGAAAGCAAAATTTTAGTAAAAGCAGCTTTTTGCAATTCTCCTCCTGATAAATCATAAGGACTCATTTCCAATAATGGCTTTAAATCAAATTTAACTAACAATTTTTCTAGTAGTGCTTTATCTAAATCTAAACTCTTTACATAATATTCTAAATCTTCCCCTACAGTACGCTTCAAAAATAATGTCAATGGATCTTGTGGTAAATAAGCAATTAAGTTTTTATATAAAATATTTCCCTTATATTTCCTAATATTCTTATTTTCAATTTCAATTTTACCTGAATAAAAAGATCTAATTCCAGCTAAGTTTTTTAAAAGTGTAGTCTTACCAACACCATTTCCGCCAACTAAACCTAAAATCTCATTATCATAAACAGTTAAAGATAGTTTTTCTAAAACATCTTTTTCTTTTTTACTATACCTATAATATAGATCTTCAGCCTTAATAATCTCTTTTTCAAAAACTTTAGTTTCATAAGAAAAATTAATCTCATTTTTATATTTGTTTTTTAAGGCTTCCTTTACATCTTTTAAATGAAGCAAGCTCCCTAAATCTAAGTATTTAGAGATTTGTAATGTCTTAGGTAGAAAGGCAAAATATTGTTTATTACTAGCTAGGAAATTTATTGCTTCTTCTTTTAATCCAAAATAAATCATCTTTCCTTTATCTAAAACTATAATTTTATCCGTAAACTCTAAAACGTCTTCCAAATTATGTTCTACTAAAATAATTGTAATTCCAAAGTCTTGATTAATTCTTTTTAAAATCTCTAAAAACTTTTTTCTTGTTAGCGGATCTAACTGCGAAGATGCTTCGTCTAGTAAAATAACTTCAGGATCTAAAACTAAAAGTGATGATAAACTTACAAGTTGCGCCTCACCGCCAGATAACTCCATAGTATGTTTTTCTAATAAATCATTAATATCTAAATAATTTACGATTTCAGCTAATTTTGTTTCAATTACTCCTTTTTCTAAACCTCTTGCTTCTAAACCAAAGGCTATCTCATGATAAACTTTATCACTTACAATTTGTCTAGAAGGATTTTGAAACATATATACAATCTTACTTGAATCATAATCCTTTAAATCAAATCCATCAATCTTTACTAAACCTTTCAATTCACCACTAGGAGTAATTTCTTTTTTTAATAATTTGAGTAGAGTTGTCTTTCCACACCCAGTTTTTCCAACAACCAAGCAAAAATCACCTTTATCCAAGGAAAAGTTAATATCACTTAAGGTAAAACTATTATCTAAATATTTAAAACTTAAATTTTTCGTCTCAAGAAAAACCATTTCAAACTCACTCCTAACTCATAAATCAATGGTGCCAACATAAACAAAAAGCTAGCACTAAAAAGAATAATACTAAAAGCATTAAACTTCAATTCTCCAATAACTGGGTAATAGTAAAAATATAAATGTCCTTTATAATTACAATAAATATAAAAAGCCAGTAACAAACCACCAAATAACATAATTACAAAATCTTTCAAAGTAAAAGCATAACTGTGATAATACGATCTCTTACCTTGCTTATGACCCCTAGCTTTCATACTTAAACTTAAAGTTAAGTAATGTTCTAAAGACCAAGTAATTAAGGCTAATAAGATTTGATAGTTAATGCTAAGTCTTACGCTTAAACTTTTAGTTTTTTTCATTCCTAATGTTGTTTGTGTATCAATAAACTCTTGCTTCTTCTTTTTCATCTCAGGAATAAAACGTAAAACTAAAGCCACTATTAAAGCTAAATTTACTGAAACCTTTGAAAATAAATACATATTTTTATCAGTATCCATTGTGTAAGAGAAAATTGAACTCCAAATAATAATACTTACTAAAACTAATGCAATCGCAAAACCAAAGATAATTGATTCTTGGGTAATTGCTTGTTCATTTAAGAAAAACAAAATTGTCATTCCCCTATGATTAAATAAAGGATTAATCAAAACAATTAATAAAATTGTAAATAAATAAAACCCTATATTTCCTAAAAAGATTTTAAAATCATGATAATATAAAGAATAAAACAAACTAACTATTAACGATATTCCTAAAATAATTGGATTATACGTAAATAAGGTAAATGTCATATTCAAAATAAAGAATAGAAAAATCGTAAGTGGATGGAAACTCTTAATCTTATTCATGAACATCCTCCAATAGGTCATTACCCATATCACGAGAGTACTTCAAAACAACTTTGTCTCCATTTTTTAAATAAACTTTATCTGATGACTGACCTGATCTTTCCCCATTTATATAAAATAGCCATCCACTTAAAGACCCACAGTCAAATTCATACAAATTATATATTCCTTCAATATAATAACTGCCTTGCAATCCCTCATACTCTAATTGAAATTGATAATACCTACTTGCTCTTTTTAAAATTGAAAAAACTGTATCTTTATTTCTTAAAACTAAAGTCTTTTCTTTTAAGAAAATTCCATCACTAGGAATAATTCCTTCATCTAATAAAGATTGCTTGATATTTTCTTGATCATCAAGTAATACTTTACATTCAATCTGCAAATAAACTACCTCGCTATCTTCAGTAATATTTTCGGTATTTCTTAAATAATACTGATCAACACTTTCAATTTTTACTCCAAAAACAAGACCAACTACAGCTAAAACTAAAAAGGCAAATAATAATAAATCTCTTCTTTTCATAGTCTCTTCGCCTTCTTACGCTTAATTATTATTAATACTAACGCAGTCGTTAGACCAATAGAAGCTATGATTAAACTAAGATAAATATAAAATGATAAACCCTTTTTTTCTTCTCCTAACACTAGCAAGATGGAATCATAATTTTCAATATAATTTTGACCACCATATCGTAAAGCTTCATAACTCTCTTTTATTGCTAGCGCTTCTTCTTCGTTATCTTCATTTCTTTCAATAAAATCACTAATTTGTTTGTTTAGTCTAGCTACCTTAATTTCTTCTTCTTTAATTGAAACTATTGCTTCTTTAACCAAATCATCATTTCTATCTAAAACATCAAAAAGTTCTAAATAATATAAATAATGATTATATTTAGAAATCTTAACATCTAATAAATCTTGATTAATAGCTTCATTATCGTAATTACCTGGTTTTAGCTTTTCAAAACTAACAATAGGATATTCCTTTTCTTCATTTAAAGCTATACCATTTTCAATTAACTTTTCTTCTAATTTATAGTAATTATAAATATAGAAACGATCACGATAAGGTATACTCAAATATTCTTGGTATAAAACATCTAGATTAGTGCTATCACTTATCGCATCAATTTTCGTTTTTAAACTAATAATTTTTTGGCTTTCGTTTTCACTAAACTCAGGCAATAAATCATAATATGCTCTTTTTGTATTTAAATATTGATTATAACTAAGCAATGCCTCTTCAGCTTGTCTCGTAGCAATTTCTGAGTAATTGTCACCTCTTCTGTATTTACCTTCTTCAAGTTTATATTTATTTAAACCATCTAAAACAGTATTGTCATTTTTAATAAACCTTGTATCTTGTAACGGATCTACTCCTAAACTAGATAATGCTAGTAATACTTGAGAAGTACTTTCACAGTTATAAGAACCAAATGAAGCAAAATCTCCATCTTCTCCTTGAAGACTTCCTAGAGTATCTAAAGCAGTATCAATAATATCTTTAACTCTAACACTAATAATTTTATTTTCTCTTTTTGAATAAACTCTATATTCAGTTAAATCATTTTGGTATTTGCTTAAAGCAAGTAAAGTCATTGATGTAATATCGGGGTCTGGCACAGTCCCTATATAAGCAAATCCACCAGCTTTTAACTCTTTGCTTAAGATAGCTTGAACAATATCACTTCTTTTATAATAATTTTCAATATTATAATCTGGAAACCTCATACTATCAATAGCAAGTAAACTAAAGATTAGACTATTTAATCCTTGTTTTTCTAGGAGATTTTCTGTTTTAGTATCAAAAACACCTATTCTTAATAGATTATATTCTTTATCATCTATACTTATAACCCTTGGATCTAGACCACAAGCAATAGATGCAAAAGTTAATCTATGATATTCAGTCATCTTATCAGTTTCTAAAGTTCTTAGATGCTCTTTTATTTGCGCAATATAATAGATTTTATTAAAATCATGATTTTCTTTATAGTACTTTAAAACTAACCAATCATTTGAAGAACTATAGTTTAAATCTTCACTTTTCGCATTTACATTTATACTAAAAACAAATCCAAACAAAAGTAAGATAAAAATAAGTGCTTTTTTCATACTAATCTCCTTTCTTATTAAAAAACTACCCGAAAAGGGTAGTTTTGTCTTTATACAATAATAACAAATTTCCCTCCGAAATTTTTATTTTATAATCTCGGCAGGTCTCCTGACTTAAAGTATCATCATACTTTATTGATCTTCCCAAAAGTTTCCTTTAAGTGACCATAAATAATAAAGTACTCCACTTCTACAGTAGCGGGGGCTGTTCTAGATTCTAACTAGATTCCCTTTTAATTTTGCAATAAAAACCAAAATTATTTAATATTAAATTTTTAAATCACCTTTTTTAATTAAGTTATATTTTCTAAAGATGATATCAATTAACCAAACTAAAACAATTGGTAAGATAATTTGTAAGATCAAAATCGAAAGAATACTTCTCGCATTAATTCCCATCGAAGTTATCGTCTCAATCTGCCCAACAAGCCCCGAAGTTCCCATACCGGCTCCAATTGATGTAGTTGTCATTTTAAAAACAACAGTTGATAGTGGTCCTAAAATCGCACTAACAATAATTGGTGGTAGCCAAATAATCGGTTTTTTCAAAATGTTTTTAAATTGAAGCATACTTGTACCAATAGCAACTGAGATAATCGTACCAATATTATTATCTTTTCTGCTCATAACCGCAAAGCCAAGCATATTAGCACAGCATCCAACTAAGGCTGCTCCACCGGCTATTCCTAAAGTATACGCTTCATCAGCACTAAAACCTGCATTAATTGCATTAGTTCCTAAATGAATAGAAATCGCAATTGCAGCTGAAGAAATTGGTGCCGTTAGAGCCATACCCATAACTACAGATATAATAAGACCCATAACAAATGGTGTTGCATCTGTAGCTAAAATAATGAATTTACCAATATAAGATATACCAACAGTAATTGGCTTTGTAACTACTAAGCTAAAGCATGCAGCTGCTATTACTCCTAAAATTGGTACTATAATAATATCTATTGGCGTTTGTTTTGTAAGGATGGTATTCATTACGAAAATTGTTCCAATAACTACTACATAAATTACTAAAGGATCACTAGAAAGTCTTAAAAAACCTGCTAGTGTTAAAGATATACTTGGATCAGCATAAACATGAGGAAATAAAACAGCAATTCCACCACTAATTGATGCTACAATTAGTTTTAAACCACTAAGTTTTAAACTCATACTAATACCAATTCCAATACCTAGTCCCATGAACCCTTTAATAACTGAAGCTACATCAATAATAATCTTCTTTGCTTCCTCTGGTAAAGGTACGTATGTAGCAAAAGTAGTTAAGATTGTCCCTACAAGTAAGGTGGCGAAGAGACCATATGCCATACCATTTAAGGTCTTAATAAAGAAATCTAAAAGACCTTTATTATCCCCAATATAGCCATCTTCAAAATTAAATAATTTCATCTTTTAAAATGCGAAATTTCCTTTTGTGAATACTTTAACTTTTTTACCATCTTGTGTAGTCGGTAGTAGTGATATGGAAATTATTGGGACTACACAAGATGGTAAAAAAGTTAAAGTATTCACAAAAGGAAATTTCGCATTTTAAAAGATGAAATTATTT
>DUNF01000012.1 GCA_012839485.1 Acholeplasmataceae bacterium | reverse complement strand
TAGTTCTTTCTTTTTCCATTAAAGCTTTGTCTTTTTTAGAAATAGCTCTTCTAACAACATCGGCTTCACCTAAACTATAACCACCAATTTTTTGCAAGATAAGCATAACTTGTTCTTGAAATACTATAACTCCATAAGTCTCTTCTAAAATATCTTTTAAATCAGCATGTAAGTAAGTAATAGACCTTTTATCTTTCTTGCGACTTACAAACTCAGGAATCATTGCCATCGGCCCCGGTCTATATAAGGCAATAGCAACTACAATATCACTAAAACTATCTGGATGCATATCACGAAGTAAGTTTCTCATTCCACTTGATTCAAATTGAAAAATTCCATCTGTATCAGCCTTTTGAAATAATTTAAAAACCTCTTGGTCATTTAATGATATTTGATATAAATTAAATTCACCTTTTTCGTTTTCTTTAATATATTCAATAACTTCTTCAATAATCGTTAAGTTTCTTAAACCCAAAATATCAATCTTTACTAAGCCTAACTTTTCTAAGTCTTCAGCTTCATAAACAGTTTGCATAATATTATCTGTGCTTTTGATTAAAGAAGTATGTTTTACTAAATCATCATCTGTCATAACAACACCAGCTGCATGAGTTGAATAATGTCTAGGTAACCCTTCAATTTTTAAAGCTAAATCTATTACATTATAAATTTCTTTGTTTTCTTTAATTAGTCTTTGTAATGCTGTACTTGTAGTAATAGATTCTTGCAAAGACCTAGTACTAGAAATATGTTTCATTACTTCACTTAAACTAGTATTGTCTAAATTTAAAACCCTAGCAACATCTCTTACAGCTTGTTTTGCTTTGAATGTAGAAAAGGCAGAAATATGGGCGACTTTATTCAATCCATACTTCTCTCCTAAATACTGAATAACTAACTCTCTTTTATTATCAGGAAAATCAGTATCAATATCTGGCATTGTAATTCTTTCTTTATTTAAGAATCTTTCAAATAACAAACCATTACTAATAGGATCAATCTCTGTAATACCTAAACTATAGGCAACTAAAGATCCTGGTGCAGAACCTCTACCAGGTCCTACTAAAATATCATTTTGCTTAGCAAAACGAATAAAATCATAAACAACTAAAAAGTAATCACTAAATCCCATACTCTTAATTGTTTCTAACTCTTCTAAAAGTCTAGCTACATAAAGTTCTTGATTAACATGTCTTCCTCTTAATCTTTTATTTAACCCAAACTTACATAAACTATCTAAATATTCATCACTATCATTATTAACTGTTTCAAATTTAGGAAGTAAATATCCTTCAAACTTTAGTTCTAAATTAACTTTATCAGCAATACTTTGCGTATTAACTAAGGCCTCATCATACTTTCTAAATAAATCACGAAAATAATCTTTTTCTAAAAAGTACATATTAGTTTCTTCGCTATTTAGTTCATAACTAAAATTATTGGTTCTTAATGCATTAACAATACGATAAGCATCAAGATCACTTTCTTTTAAATATCTAGATTGAGAAATTGCAACTGCTTCTATTCCTAAACTCTTAAAACAAGACAATAAAACTTCACTAGAATCTTTTTCTAAATTGCTTGTTTGTGACAATCCAAAATACAAATCACTAAATAGTTCTTGGTATTTTCTTACTAAAATATTAGCACCAATAATATCTGTTGTTAGAATCAAACGACTCAAGTCATTTTCTAGATGAGGAATAACTACAACTAAATCATTAGTAGCCTTTAGATCACTTAACTCAATTAGTTTTTGTTTTTGTAATGTATCTAATTCTAATAACTCTTGATATCCTCTTTTATTTTTCGCATAAAAAAGCAAGTAACTATTTTCTCTCTCTATTGGAACTTTTAAACCTAAAATAGGTTTAATTTCCGCTTTTAATGCAGCTTGGTAAAATTTAAAAGCTCCACTCATACTAGTATCAGTAATAGCTAAAGCAGAATATCCACTAGCCTTAGCTTTATTAACTAATTCAGAGATTCGATTAGTACTTTCAAGTAAAGAATATTCAGTTAAATTATATAACGATGCTATCCTCATAATACTTCCTCAATTTATATTATACCATAAATTGGACTATTTGTATAAAGTAATCCAATAAAAAAAGCTAAGATTAACTCTTAGCTTTTCTAATTAATTTTAAAGCAATATAGGTTATTCCAAAGCTTGCTCCTATTATCAAAACACTAAATAAAATCATCCCAAAATAATTAGTTTCTTCTTGAGTATAGATTGCCTGATTTAAGTAGAAAAGTTCTCTTACTTCTTTAGAAACAAAGTCTTCTCTTAACTCTAACTTTAATTTCTTTCCTTCCAAATCACTTTCTTCTAGTTCAATTTCCCCCAAAATTAATTCATTTGAATTAGTATTTATCTTTCCCGAAACTAATTCTCTACTATAAACTAGTTCACCTGGTAAGGTGCTAACCAAACGAACCTTAAAGTCATAATCGGTTTCTTTTTTTAACCTGTTTTCATAAATAATTAAATTATTTAATGCTAGTTTTTGTCTATACTCCTCAACATCATTATAAATAACAAGCTCAAGAAATCTACTAATACCATAAGGATCATAGATTGTTAAATCAATTGTTAAAGGATTGTTGCTATTATCAATTTCATAGTTAATTTGAGAAACGATAATTTTTAAAATCAATTCCTTATTTAAAACTAATTCTTTTATCACTCCTTCTTCTTCATATTCAAGCTTTTCCAACTTTACTTTATAAAAGCCAGGATTACTATACTTAGGTAAATCTAAAAATATTTTGTTTTGTTTCAAATCTAACCTAAAATCAACATCTTCACCATCTACAATTACTCTTTCTATTGTTTTATTTTCTAGATTGTCAATTGTTATATCTAAAACTATTCTTTCATCTAAACTATACTCTAAATCATATTTTTCATAATAACTATCTTCAATCTTGTTTTGTTTTCCTGAAACAGTAAAATAAAATGATTTTCTTTGGCCACTATTCCCCACAAGATCTAACTTATATTCACCTTCCTCTATTAACTGGTAATTATTTAAAATAATTTTATCATTTAAATATGCTTTACCTGTAAACTTCAAATTATAACCTAAAGGATATAAACCATTGTTAACTACATTTGCTCTTAATAATACTTCCCTATCATGTAAGATTTGAAAATCAATTCCAGCTTTAGTTTGAAAATTATATTTAAAAGGATAAATCCCATAAACTAAGCTATCAAAATAATATTCTTCTTCAATACTTACTAGTTCTACTTTACCATCTAAAGAACTAATAACATAATTATCTTCAAAATCAGGATTATAATAATTACTTAATCTAAATTCATCTAAAAACAAAACATCAATTAAATAATTTTTATCATCTTCATTCAATGTTAAAAATTTTCCTTTTCTTTTAAACTGAAAATCTTCACTATTCATATAACTAGGATAATCAATTTTAGTAATTATAGTATTATTTTCAATATTATATAAATATACTTTTCCCAAAGTAAAAACAACTAAATTAGAATCTACTTTTTCGATATGTAAAATAAAATCAGAAAAATCAATTTTAGCTTTTAAACTTAAATTAGGGTTTAAGAAATATAAAAACTCATTATTATAAAATCCTAAAAAGTCAACTTCAATAAACTTACAGTAATTATCAATAGTTTTGGAAACTTCAAAGCTTTCCAATTCTAAATCTAAAGTAATAATTCCAGATAAATAATTCCTAGTGCTTACATTGCCAATATAACCAAAATCGCCTCCTGTTTCTCGATCCTTGTATCCTAAAAAGTAGAATCTATTTTGATAGAAAATTACATCTAATAGTTTTTCATCCAAACTACCACCTAAATATTTCGATTTTATTAAATTAAAATCTGAATCTAACTTCAATAAAAAGATATTTTCACCATACTTTTCTTCT
>DUNF01000118.1 GCA_012839485.1 Acholeplasmataceae bacterium | reverse complement strand
TGTACCTAATGTACCAAAAGCTACACTACCTGCATTTGACTCATCTGTATCAATATGCATAGCATTGGCATAAGTTGAACTTACTCTAATCTCTACATCACCAAACACTAATGATCTAGTATCATTTTTAACTTCTACTTGAACTACATCACCTTGTTTTAAACCTAATTCTCTAGCTTTTTCTTCAGTTAAATGAATATGTCTTTTAGCTACAATAACCCCTTCTTTAATATCAATAGATCCTTTTGGACCTACGATCTTACATCCAGGTGTACCTTTAATATCGCCACTTAATCTAACTACACTATCAACACCAATTGATCTTGCATCTGTAACTGATAATTCTACTTGTGTTTCTTTTCTAAAAGGTCCTAAAATAGAAACTCTTTCTAATTCTCTTTTTGGGCCTACAATTGTAACTCTTTCTTCTGCTTGGAATTGGCCAGGTTGAGATAATTCTTTTTTAAAAGTTAACTGTGCACCCTTTCCAAATAATGCTTCATAATCTTCTTTAGTAATATGAATATGCCTAGCTGATGTTTCAATTAAAATCTTATTCTTCATGTTCCCTCCTTTATAAATACATCGCAAGTTCTAATGCTTCTAATAGACCAGCATATCCTTGGTTATCAAATTCACCACTCACTTGATCAAAGAATACTTCTTTGTTTTCTTCACTTAATCCGTTAACGTTGTCTAATAAAGCATTAATGTTCTCTTCACTAATTGGTTCTCCATTTAGTTGATTGTTTCTAATTTCCTCTAGTTGATTTTGCATTTCTTCAATTGCTGCTGCTTGTTCTGGATCTAAAGTGTTATATAATGATGGATCAAAGAAATCTTGTTGTGTAATTTCATCAAATGCAGCTTGAGCAGCAGCTAAAGCAGCAAGTAATGCAAGTTGATCTTCACTAACACTAACAGTGATATTAATACCACCATTGTGAATCTTTATCTTATCTACAGTAAAGGCACTACTACCACCAACAGTCATTAACTCATAGAATGAGTTAGCTGATAGTTTAAATACACCTTGAGCCTCATCATATTTTAATACATCATTATTTGTGAAGCTTGCAGAAAGATAGTTAAGTAAGAATTGCGAATCAATATTTTTTGTTCCTATTAATAATGTAGGACTTGGTGTCAAAATAACTTCTGGTGAATCATTATTGCTTATTGTTAACTCTAAATAAGCTCTTGTCTTTAAACCATTAATATTTACTAAGTATTCAACTGTAGTAATAGGACTATAGAAATGGAAAATAATTCCCTCAACAGTAATATTTAATGTTGTTTCTCCATCAGGTAGAACTTCACTACTTGCTAAATCTGCATATTGATGAGTATCTTGATAAACTTTTCTATTAATATCTAAATCAGTAAAACGAATTTCACTTGTTCCTGCTGTATCGCTAAATAGAATTCTTAAAGCTTGTTCTGTAACAAAAGATTCTTGAACAAATGGTTCTTTAACTTCATCTGGTAAAGTTTGTGTTGTTTTGAAATCAACTAAATCAAGTTTTACATTTAAAGCACCGCCAGTAATACCTTCTACACCAACAAGTTCAAATGTTAAGATTTCTGGTAAAGTTTCATCAATAATTGTATCAATTACACCTTCTTCAGTATTTAAAAATGATGTTAAATCGCTAGTTTTAATTGATATCGTATTACCTTGAATTAAAATAAGTTCATTGTCCCCAACAACTTCTCCTAAAATACCTAAGATTGCCTCTTTAGCTTCTTCGCCCATATGATAGTTTCCTAAACTAATATCTGCTAGGGCTAACTTAATATCTGTAGTAACTAAAGTATCTTGTTCAAAATCAGTACTTAATAATAACCTTTGTCCGTTCAAACTCAATGCTAAACTAAAACTAAATCCATCATCAACAACATCACAGAATAATGACTCTACCCCTACAAAAGTATATTTTTCATAAGCACTATTAGAACGATATAAAGAAAAACCTTCACCAATAATTGAAGTTGCTGCTAAGATGTTATTGATAGTTGCCTCATCCAAACCAATTTGGATTAAACCATCACTTAAATCTCCAACCTCACTATATAATTGATTGATAATATCGTCTTCAATATTTACATCGGTTGTAGAAATCTTTGCATAACCTAAATGTGCAGTTTTATCAACTATACCTATACTACTAAAATCACAAGCATTAATTATTGCTCGATTTTCTTCACTGATATTAGCATAACCAACTAATAAATAAGAAATAATCAAACCTGAGTTATCATTATTGATAACACCATTTTCATCTAATGTTAATATTTTTGTTTTGAATATTTCAAAATCAAATCTTGGGGCTGTAATCTCGCCATCATAAGCAAATTCAGTAACATCTAAGACTAACCCAATTCCATCATTTTCGCTTATTCCTAAATTGATTACTCCTTCAGTATCAATAAAAGTATCTAATAGTTCTGATACAATCGTTCCATAACTAGGGTTATCCATCGATTCAGCTAACATGCTATTAACTTTAGTTTTTATATCAGCCTTAGTTAAAGTAAATGATAAATCTTCCCAAGTAAATTTAACTGGAATGTCTGATTCCTCAAAATTATTATTTAACTCTGTTTCTAGATCAATTTGAGGCAAAAGAATCTTTTCTATTGCAAATCTTCCCAGTCCTGATGTAAGGTTAAATTTACCTAATTGTAATTTCTTAACAACTAATTTAAACTCTGTTTCTGTTTGTTTTATCTCTAATTTAAGTGTAACTAAAACATCAATATAACTATCTACATGAGCACGAATATAAAGATATTTGTCTTTAATTTCTCCATAAACAGATCTAATTTTAACTTCGGGCGAATCATAGATTGCCCTGTCTTCTTCAGTCTTATAATAATCAGGATTTATTTCTTGAACAATAAGACTATAAATTAATTTATTCAATTCATCTTCAGTAAGTGTTAGCTTAACTTTTTGATCTTCTTTCGTATTCATTAAGCTTTTTTGAAGTATATCTTCAAACGAAAATTCCTGGTTTTGCGCTACATACAGTTCTTCTGGTGGATTTGCTGTTCCAGCTGTTAGTAATAAGTAAAATGTTAGAATTGAAAGTCCAATACACAATACTATACCCATGATGGTAGCAAAAATAATTTTTATGACTTTTCTCATAAGCCTATCCTTTCTTTATATAAATTATATATTTTTTTTGCACTTTCAGAAATGCTATCGGTATAGTTAGTAATATAATAATCAATTCCTGGAATTTTTGAAGGAAAGTTTTGATTATCATATTCTATCTTTTGATAGATTCTTTTAATAGTATCTCCTCTTTTAACCATCCTCATTTTTCTTTCGGCTAACGGAGTTTCGATATAAAAAGATACGATACTATCTTTTAATATTTTCTTGATATTTAAAAATCCTATTTGATCTAAAATAATAATTTTATCATCTGCTATTTCTTTATAATAAGTACCATAATAATCATTATTATATTTAGTATATTCAATAAATAAATTGTCTTCTATTCCTGCTTTAAATTCGTCTTCTGTTAGAAAGTAATAGTCTCTGCCGTCTTTTTCATCCCAACGCATAGGTCTAGTAGTACAAGTAATTACTCTTTTTAAATTGTACTCTTTGATTAAAAAACGACTGATTTCGGTCTTTCCTGAAGCACTAGGACCTACAATAACAAGCATAATTCACCTACTAATTTTTTCTTTCTTTTAGTAATAATTCTTCTTTACAATCCCAAAGTTTTTGCGATAAGTCAACATAATAATTATGTGGTTTATCAAATCTCTTAACTTCTTCCCAAAGACTATCAATTTCTTTTTTTACATGTTCTCTTATCTCTAAAAGAGCAGGTAATTTATACACTAATTTACCTTTTTTAAAAATAGGTATTAATAATGGTTTAGCTTTAAAATCATGCAATGTCTTTCTTTTCCAAGTTGCGTATGGATCAAAAATCTCTAGTTGCTTACTATCATCTACTACCTCATCATGAATTGTAATATAGTCAGCTGATGCTTTACCATTTTCATATAATCGATACACTTGTTTAAAGTGTGGCGTTGTAATCTTATCGACACTTTCACTAATTTTAATTTTAGGAATAATTACACCATCTTTTTCGATTGCTGCAAGTTTATATACTCCACCAAAAACGGGCCATGATTTAGAAGTAATTAATCTTTCACCTACGCCAAAAATATCAATTTCCGCTCCTTGTTCTAAAAGAGCAGTAATCGTATATTCATCTAGTGAATTACTAACCACAATCTTACAATCTGAATAACCTGCTTTATTCAAAATCTTTCTTAATTGTTTTGATTGATAAGCTAAGTCTCCTGAATCAATTCTCACACCTAAAGGTCTTTTTCCTAAAGGTTTCAAGACATTATCAAATGCTTTAATCGCATTATAAATACCTTGTTTTAAAGTATCATAAGTATCAATTAAAAGTAAACTATTATCGGGATATATCTTACAATAAGTCTCAAACGCTTCAAGTTCTGTATCAAACATTTGCACCCAAGAATGAGCCATCGTGCCTGATGCTGGGATTTTAAATAAAACATCTGCTAAAGTATTACTAGTACTATTGACTAAACCAATATATGCAGCTCTTGCACCTTTATATGCAGCTTCTGCTCCATGAGCTCTCCTTGCACCAAATTCTGCAACTACTCTTCCTTTAGCTGCTCTTACAAC
>DUNF01000117.1 GCA_012839485.1 Acholeplasmataceae bacterium | reverse complement strand
TTCTTACTTTTCTTTATTTTAGTAAGCAAAAAAATATTGATTATGCTATTATTGAAGTGGGAATTGGTGGCTTATTAGATGTAACTAACGTCATTAAAAACCCTGTTCAATAAAGAAAAGTAAGAATGGTCATAAATTCAAAAAATGATGGTCTATATATACCTTTTGTTTCCATCTCTTCAAATTTACTAATAATGTCATTTTTTGAGTTTATGACTATTCTTGCTTTTCTTTATTTTAGTAAGCAAAAAAATATTGATTATGCAATTATTGAAGTGGGAATTGGGGGCTTATTAGATGTAACTAATGTTATTAAAAATCCAGTTCTTACTATCACTGCAAGCATTTCTTTAGATCACCAAAATGTTTTAGGAGAGACAATTGAAGAAATTGCTATTCAAAAGTTAGGTATTTTAAAAGAAAAAGTTCCTCATATTGCATTATTGCAAGAAGAACTTGAAAGTATATTTATCGAAGAAGCCAAAAAGAAAAATGTTCCTTTATATTTTGTAGCAAAAGGCGATATTAAAGATTTGAAGTTAAGCTTAGAAGCAACAGAATTTAAGTTTCTTGGTAGGCGTTATAAAGTAAGACTTTTAGGTGAGCATCAAGCATACAATGCATCGCTAGCAATTTTAGGTACTAAAGTCTTAGAAGACAAAAAGCTAATTTTCTTAGATTATGATAAAGTGTGTAGAGGTCTTGAAAAAACATATTGGCCTGGAAGGCTAGAAATAATTTCTAAAAACCCACTTATGTTAGTAGATGGAGCTCATAATATTGGTGGTATAGAAAGCTTAGTTAACTTTCTAAAAGCAGTTAAAGATGATAAAAAAGTAATTGTTTATTTCGCTGTTAGTTCAAATAAAGCAAAAGATCAAATGATTTTCAAACTTGATGAAGTAGCAGATGAAATTGTCTTTTCTGAGTTTCATTACAAAAGAAGTGATAAAGCTATTAATCTAATTGACTATTCTCATATAAAAAATAAGCGAATTGCAAGTGAAGATGAAATTGAATTAAAAATAATTAATAATTCAGATCCAAATAGTTTGATTATATTTACTGGAAGTTTATATTATGTATCAGAAGTGATTAAAAAATTAAAAGCATAATTTGCTTTTAATTTTTATAATATAATTAAGGGTGATGAAAATCAAAGGAAATATTATGCTTAGGGAAATCCCAAGAGAAGAAAGACCGAGAGAAAGACTAATTAAAAATGGTCCGCAATCTTTAGCTACATATGAATTATTAGCTATTATTTTACGAACCGGTTATAAGAAAAATAGCGTTCTAGATGTTTCCAAGAATCTTCTTAGTAGATTTAGTGATTTAAATGAATTGAGTGAAGCAACGATTCAAGAATTAAAAACAGTTCCGGGTATTGGTGAGGCAAAAGCAGTAGAACTTTTAGCTGCTATTGAACTTGGTAAAAGAATCAATATTCCAAAAAGGTCACAAATTTCTCTTACTAATCCTAGTAATGTTTATAATTTTGTAAAGGAGAAGCTTCAAAACTTGAACCAAGAGTATTTAATAGCTCTTTATTTAAATTCTAAAAGTGAATTAATTCAAATGCGAACTATATCGGTAGGGGCTGTTAACTTAACAGTTTTTGATATTAAAAATATTTTAAAATGGGGACTAAAGTATTCATCAACGGCGATTATTTTAGTTCATAATCATCCATCTGGTGATCCAACACCATCAAGACAAGATATGAATGCAACTAAGGATATTATAAAAGCTGCTGCTACAGTTGATTTATCAGTAGTAGATCATTTGATTGTTGGGAAGGGGAGTTATTATAGTTTTTTAGAGAAAGGAATGATGAGGAGTTTATGAAAAAGATAACTGAAGTTATAGTAGAGAGAAATATTTATTCTGCTTATTTAAAACGAAGTAAAAGAAGTAAAACTGCACTTAAAGTTACTGATGATTTAGAAATTATAATTAGTTCTCCTAAAAATTTAAGTGAAAATGAATTTAAAAAGATTCTAAAAAATGCTAGTTTATGGATTGAATCGGAGGTTATTAAGAAAAAGAAGCTTTATGATGAAAGAAAAGTAAAGGAGTTTCAAGATGGTAGAGTTATTTGGTTAAATGGTAAATGCTATGATTTAATTCCAAAC
>DUNF01000120.1 GCA_012839485.1 Acholeplasmataceae bacterium | reverse complement strand
CGATTTATTATCCACAATTTTTTGCTTTTCATATTTTTGAGTTAAACCTAGTTTATTCAAAATATCTCTTAATGAAAATAGAGCGCGAGTTAAGTGATACAAGTATTCCTCTCCTTTGTAAATTGCAACTATGTTTGTATCATTATGTTTTATTATCAAGTCAATATTTTCAAAAACTTTATCAATAACATCAACTATTGCAAACTCATTTATTTTAAAATCATTTTCACTTGTCTTCCCCAAATAATTTTCTCTATACCTCCACAAATAGTAATTTTGTATGTCAAGTAAATTATCAAAAAGTATCTTGTTACTTTCGCTATTTTTTGGATCTTTGAGTATTCTGTATGCGTCTAATATGTTCTTTTTATTCAGCATATAAAAAACTACAACATATATTTTTTTATCTTTTTCGATTTTGTTATGTTTTGATAAATTATAATGAACATTTTTTCTTATGATCTTTTCGATTTTTCTTTCATTATGTGTTAATAAAGGAATCTCTTGAAATAAAAAAAGCAAACTATAAATTAAAGCTATTATAGAGACAACTAAAATCACTAAATATAAAGCGAACATGACTGAAATAGAATAAATAGCAAAAATAAAGAGAGCTATTATTAACATATGTAAAAAACTATATGTTCCAGATTTCTGAAATTTTCTAAACTCGGTCTTTTCTAGTCCATATATTTTATCTCGAGGTATAGACAAAACAATAGAAAGAATGTTTAAGACTAATGGTAACACAACTATAACAACATTTATAGAAAAGTCAAAAAATATTTTTGACAATAAAAAATCATTAATTTTTGAACCATAAACAATATTTACAATAAGTGCAGTAATAATTATAAATAAACTAAATATTTCAGCCAAATTTTTTTTAATTATTGCCCAAAAGGATTCCAACCTACTCTTCATAAACTCCCCCCCTTAATGCTTGTTTATATTATTATCATAAACCTTTATAAGTCCCGTTCAAAACATATTTAATAATTTTTCTCTCTTAAGGAGAGCTTAAATTAAACGTACTTTTTCAAAATATATAATTGTTCCTTCACTTTTTTTACAGCGTTTTTTGTTCTATTATGGCTTTTGAAACGACTATAAGACTTCTCAATTAATTTAAGTTCGCCATATTTTTCTAAAACCTTATGGATGTCTTCTTCTTTCATTATCCCCTCATTATTATAACTTAACACTATATATTTATAATTCCCTTCTTTGGCAATTATTTCTAAATCTCTTAATGCTGTAACTGCATTGCAAAATGTAGACTTTTGTTCATCATACGGTCTGAGACCGGCTACTCCATAAATATCTGGAGAATCATATTTAGCTATCGTTTCAAGCAAATGATAATTTGGTGCATATTGTCTTTGATTATAAGGAGGGTCTAAATATATAATGTCAGCTTCTACCTTATCTAGCAACTCCATACTATCAGCACAATAAACTTCATGTTGTTGATTTCCTTCTATCAATAATATTGATCTCATTTCAAATGGTTATCAACAACATGAAGTTTATTGTGCTGATAGTATGGAGTTGCTAGATAAGGTAGAAGCTGACATTATATATTTAGACCCTCCTTATAATCAAAGACAATAT
>DUNF01000116.1 GCA_012839485.1 Acholeplasmataceae bacterium | reverse complement strand
TATCATATTCAAGATCAAATTCTAAAGACAATACCAGGGCTTGAAAATGCGAAAGTATTAAAATATGCTTATGCAATTGAATATGATGCAATTGATGCAAGAAGCTTAAAAGCAACACTTGAAACTAAGAATGTTAAAAACTTATATTGTGTTGGGCAAATTAATGGTACTAGTGGTTATGAAGAAGCTGCTGGCCAAGGATTGATAGCTGGCATTAATGCTGCAAACAAACTAGAAGGAAAAGAACCACTATTTTTAAGAAGAGATGAAGCTTATATTGGTGTTCTAATTGATGATTTAATTACTAAAGGAGTTATTGATCCATATAGATTATTAACATCTAGAGCTGAGTTTAGATTGTTACTACGTCATGATAATTCTGAAAGAAGATTATTAAGATATGGTTATGAGCAAGGTTTAATTGCAAAGACAAGATATGATAGATTCTTAAAAGAAGAAAAAGATATTGAAGATTTAAAAGAAGAAGTGAAATTAGTTTATCTAACACCAAAAGAAGATATAAATAGATATCTAAAAGCTCAAGATAAAGATGTTATTAATACTAAGATTACAGGTGAGGATTTTTTAAAAAGACCAAATACTATTTTTGAAGATTTAGAGTTTTTGCTAGGAACGCAATTTAATTATTCAAACAAAGTAAAAGATCAAACTTTAATTGATATTAAATATGAAGGTTATATTGTAAAAGAAAAGATAGAAGCTGAAAAATTAAAAGCATTAGAAAACAAAAAAATTCCCGAAAACTTCAATTATGATAATGTTATTAATATCGCAAGTGAAGCAAGAGAAAAACTAAAAGAAATTAGACCAGAAAATATTTCTCAAGCATCAAGAATTAGTGGAGTTAATCCAGCTGATATTTCGGTTCTTTTAGTTTACTTAAAAGGATATAGACATGGATAAATATTTAGAACAATTTGCTTTAAGTAGCAATCAATTGAAACAATTAGATATCTATTTTAAGCTTTTAATTGAAGAAAACCAAAAATATAACTTAACGAGTATTACCGATAAAGAAGAAGTGTATATCAAACACTTCTATGATTCTTTATTCATTAACTTAAAAGGCGATGAAGTTATCGGCGATATTGGAACAGGAGCTGGTTTTCCTGGACTTGTTTTGAAAATTAAATATCCAAAATTAAAAGTTTATTTAATTGAATCAAATCAAAAAAAATGTAGATTTTTAAATTTAGTTATTGAAAGTTTAAATTTAAAAGATGTTTATGTTTTAAATGCAAGGGTTGAAGATTTAGGTTTAGAATATCGTGAGTTTTTTGATTTTATTGTTGGAAGAGCTGTTTCACAAATGAGAGTTTTTCTAGAACTTGCTGTTCCTTTTATTAAAGTCGAGGGAAAAGTTTTATTAATGAAAGGAAAAAATTATCAACAAGAAGTAGATGAATCTTTATCGGCTTTAAAAACCTTAAATTCAGAAATTTATGATATAATAAAATATGAACTTCCAAACAAGTTGGGAAGTAGAGTAATTATAGAGGTATTAAAAAAGAAGAAGACTAATAAATTATATCCAAGAACATATAATTTAATTAAAAATAAACCTTTATATAGGGTTAGCAATTGTAATAACTTGTCCCATAATATTTCCTTTCTATAAAGGTTTATTTTTAATTAAATTATATGTTCTTGGATATAATTTATTAGTCTTCTTCTTTTTTAATACCTCTATAATTACTCTACTTC
>DUNF01000115.1 GCA_012839485.1 Acholeplasmataceae bacterium | reverse complement strand
TTGAAGATAAAGGTATCCTTGCATCTACAAGTTCCAAAACAATATCAACTAATTTTAAATTCTTTTCAATTTCTTTTGTAGCTTTAGCCATATGGCCTGGAGTAGATGGTTTTAAAATAAAAGAAATTAGGGGGTAATAATGATTCAATGGTATCCAGGCCATATGGCTAAAGCTACAAAAGAAATTGAAAAGAATTTAAAATTAGTTGATATTGTTTTGGAACTTGTAGATGCAAGGATACCTTTATCTTCAAGAAACCCAGAGTTAAAGAAGATGCTTAAGAAAAAGCCTTCTTTAATTTTACTTACGAAATCAACATTAGCTGATCCAAAAGATAATCAAAGATGGCTTAATATTTTAAAAAGCGAAAATGAGAATGTTTTGTTAGTAGATGCAATTACAAATTATAACGTAAATAACATCGAAAAAGAAGCAAGAAGGATATTAGCTGATAAAATTAAGAAAGATGAAGCTAAAGGAATTAAGAGAAATACGATTAGAATGATGATTGTTGGGATACCTAATGTTGGGAAGAGTACTTTAATAAATAGTTTAGTTAAAAGAAAAGCTCAAGAAGCATATAATATGCCTGGAGTTACTAAAGAAGTAAAGTGGATTAGAATCAATGAGAATTTAGATTTACTTGATACTCCTGGCGTTTTATGGCCAAAGTTTGATGACCAAGAGGTGGCTAAGAAATTAGCCTTAACTAGAGCAATTAAAGATTCTATTTATCAAGAACAAGAGTTAAGTGTTTATTTACTAGAGTTTTTAAAAGAATATTATCCTGATTTATTAAAAGAAAGATATGATGTTAGTTTAGAACTTTGTAACTATGAAATCTTAAAAGAGATTGCCTTAAAAAGAGGTTTCTTTAAAGCTGATGATATTGATTATGATAAGGCTGCTGTAGCAGTTTTAGCTGATTTTAGAAATATGAGAATAGGAAGAATTACCTTAGATAAATGACAAACAAATATGATGAAAAGCTTCATAAAGAAGGCTATAAAGTAATTGTTGGTTTAGATGAAGCAGGTAGAGGTCCAATGGCTGGACCTTTAGTTGTAGCTGGTGTAGCTTTGCCTGAAGGGATTGTTATTGAAGACTTAGATGACTCTAAGAAACTTTCAGCTAAAAAAAGAGAAGCATTAAGTAAAGAAATTAAAGAAAAAGCCTTGGCTTATAAAATTATTTTTATTTCTGAAAAAGAAGTAGATAAAATCAATGTTTTAGAAGCAAGTAAAAAAGGAATGATTGAAGTATTAGAAACAATAAATATTGCTTATGATTTATCTTTAAGTGATGCTATTAAACTTCCTTTTGAAAACAATATTGCTTTAATTAAAGGTGATCAAATTAGTTATAATATTGCAGCTGCTAGTATTCTAGCTAAAGTTGCAAGAGATGAGTATATGATTGAACTTGATAAAAAGTATCCAGAATATAATTTTAAAAAACATAAGGGTTATGTAACTAAAGAACATTTAGAATTATTGAATAAATATGGGCCTTCTAAGGTTCATCGCAAGAGTTTTAAACCTGTAACCCAAGCAAAAAAAGTAGCTAATTAGCTACTTTTTAAAATAAAAAAAACAAAATGTTTGTAATCTTGATAATATAATGATATAATCAAAGCGTAAAAATAGGAGAGATTAATAATGGAAAAATACTTAGTGATTGTGGAGAGTCCAGCTAAGTCAAAGACAATTGAAAAATATTTAGGTAAACAGTATCAAGTTCTATCTAGTAAAGGACATATCCGTGATTTGAAGAGATCAGGATATGGTGGTTATGGTGTTGACTTAGAAAACAATTTTGAGCCACAATACAGTAGACTAAGAATTAGATTTCCAGAAATCAAAGCCTTAAAGGAAGCTTTGAAAGATAAATCTAAAGTTTATCTAGCTACCGACCCTGATCGTGAGGGTGAATCAATTGCTTGGCATTTAACTGAAGTTTTAGAATTAAATGAAGATGACTATGAAAGAGTTGAATTTAATGAAATTACGAAAAAGGCTGTTTTAGAAGCTTTCGAACATCCAAGAAAGATTGATCAAGATTTAGTTCATGCGCAAGAGACAAGAAGGATTTTAGATAGGATTATTGGCTTTAGTTTAAGTAAACTATTACAAAAGAAAATAGGTTCTAAATCAGCTGGTAGAGTTCAATCTGTAGTTTTGAAGATTATTGTTGATCACGAAAAGGAAATTGAAGCTTTTATTCCAGAAGAATATTGGGAAATCTTTGCTAGTTTTCGTTATAAGAAAACTGACTTTAAAGCTAAGTTAATGACTTACAATAATGAAAAGATTGAACTAAAGACTGAAGAAGATGCAAATAATGTTATTAATAACTTAACTGGTAAGTATTTAGTAGATGATATTATTGAAAAGGAAAGAAGGAGAAATCCAAGACCTCCTTTTACAACCTCAACTTTCCAACAAGAAGCATCAAGCAAGTTTAACTTTACAGCGAAAAAAACGATGATGATAGCTCAAGGATTATATGAAGGTGTTGACTTAGAAGATGAAAGAGTTGGTTTGATTACTTATATGCGTACAGACTCTCAAAGATTATCTAATGACTTTATGGCTAAGGCTAAAGATTATATTATTAATAATTATGGCAAAGAGTATTATGCGCCTTACCTATCTAAGATAAACGAAACAAGCCAAGATGCACATGAGGCTATTAGACCGACTAATTTAGACTATCATCCAGAGAAAATCAAAAAGTACTTAACACTTGATCAATACAAAATCTATACTATTATCTATAATAGAGCATTAGCTGCTTTAATGGCGCCAGCTTTATTCTTAGATACAAAGGTAAAGATAGATAATAATGGTTATGGTTTTGAATTTAATGGTAGTCAGCTACTTTTTAAAGGTTTCTTAGAAGTTTATAATGGTGATAGTGAAGATAATATTTTACCTAAATTTACTAAAGGTGAAGAAATTAAAAATGTAACTATTGAACCTGTCCAAAACTTTACTAAACCACCTGCAAGATATACAGAAGCTAAATTAATCAAAAAAATGGAAGAATTAGGAATTGGCCGCCCATCTACATACTCTAGTATTATTGATACTTTAAAGATGAGATATTATGTAAGACTAGAAAATAAATCTTTTATACCTACAGATCAAGGAAAACTAACAACAGAAAAGTTGGATCAATATTTTTCTGAGATTATTAATATTACTTATACTGCAGATATGGAAAAACATTTAGATGATATCGCAGAAGGTAAACTTGTTTGGTATAAAGAATTAGCTAAGTTTTATGATAGTTATTTACCACTTCTTGAAAATGCAGATCAAGAAATGGAGAAAAAGGAACCAGTTTATTTAGATGAAACTTGTCCTTTGTGTGGAAGTAAGCTTGTAATTAGAAGAAGTAGATTTGGAGAGTTTGCAGCTTGCTCTGCTTATCCAAAATGTAGGTATATAAAACAAGATGAAGAGCATAAACCAGTGGAAACTGGTATTCATTGTCCAGAGTGTGGTACTGGGTTCTTAATTGAAAGAACCGCAAGACGTGGAAGAACTAGGGGTCAAAGGTTTTATGGCTGTTCTAATTATCCAAAATGTAAGGCTACTTATAGTAGTTTAGAAGATATTAAGAAAGAAAAAGAATAGTTAAGGCTATTCTTTTTTACTATGAAAAATAAGGTAAATATGGTATAATATTAAATGACAAGGAGGCTTATTATGGGCTTATTTGATTGGTTTAGGAAAAACAAACAGAAAAAAGAAGAATCAAAAAAATATAAAGAAGGTCTAGAAAAGACAAGAAAACAAGGATCACTATCACGATTAACTAGACTATTTAATGAGAAAGACAAAGTAGATGATGATTTATTTGATCAACTAGAAGAAATCTTTGTAATGGCTGATATGGGTGTTGAGACTACTGTTAAGTTTATTGATAGCCTAAGAGATGATGAAAGATTAGATGATTTAGAAGATATGAAACTTCTTCAAGAGATAATAGTAGATAAAATGTTTGATTTATATTTAAAGGGTGAGATTGTAAACTCTAACTTAAATGTAAATAAAGAAGGATTATCTGTTTATTTGTTTGTAGGGGTAAATGGTTCAGGAAAGACAACATCGATTGCGAAAGTTGCAAATAAACTAAAGAAAGATGGTAAAAAAGTTTGTATGGCAGCTGGTGATACTTTTAGAGCTGGTGCGATTGAGCAGTTAAAGATTTGGGGAGACCGTGTAGGCTGTCCTGTAATTACAAAAGAAGAAGGTTCAGACCCATCAGCTGTTATCTTTGATGGAATTAAGTCAAAGTAATACATCATAACCATTTTCCTTGGCAAACTTAATTCCATCAAAGATAACAGCTGATGGGTCTGAACCTTCTTCTTTTGTAATTACAGGACAGCC
>DUNF01000114.1 GCA_012839485.1 Acholeplasmataceae bacterium | reverse complement strand
ACTCCACCTGCTAAGTTTTTAAAACAAATTGAGAGAATTTATGGAATTGAATTTAAGAAAGTAGATTGGTTAAGAATTGAAACTATTTTAAATTCTTTATTAATTCATTTTTTAAAGGGTGATATTGAACCGATTAAAGAAGCTAGTGATGCTTTTGATGAATTAGATTTTTCAGCTACAGGGACAATAGTAAAGGGTTATTATTTATTAATGATTAAAGACTATGATGGTTTAAGAAAAATATTTATTGAAATGAAAGATATTGTGAATAATATTTCTCGTAAGGAACAAATATTACTGACAATTCTAAAAATTGGTATGGACTTATCAAAACATCAAACAGGTAATTTAAATCTTTTATTTACCGAGCTTGATAATGCGAAGATTACTGATAATTATACTTTATGGATAATTAATTATTATAAAGCTATTTATGCTTTTCATTTAGGCGATATACCAATGTTTCTTCATAGTTTTGATACTTTAAGAAAGAGAAATTATTTGTATAATCCGATTGATAAAATGATGATTTTAGAAATGCTTTACGTAAGGATTATTGTAAATGAGATGGTATTAGCAGAAAAAGCTAGTGTTTGGGAAGAAAATGTCAATGCATTTTCTGAAGTCATTCAAGATGATTTATTTTATTATAAGACTTTAATTGATTTAAGAAATCTTTATCGTTTTGGTATAGCTGATGCAATCTTAAAAAAAGATAAACAAAGAGAGCCTCGTTTTATGGCACTTATTGGAATTTGTGCTTATTTAAATAGAGTAGATAAAGTTTGTGAGCTATTTTTAAATCTTACTGAGAATTTAAGTGTTAAAGAAGAAGATGAAGTTCACGAAGTATTTATTAATTATTTTAGATTAAAACTTAGTGGTGCAAGTAGTGATGAATTGCTTGATGAACTTAAATATAAGATTTTTCCTTATACTACTAATCATCGTTATTCTTTATATGATCGTTTTTATAATTACGAGTTTGCAACAATCCTCGAAAGCCAAGCTAAATATAAAGCATCATACTTCAGACTAAAAGAATTACATTTTGATGGTTTGTTTTAAACGAAAAATTATTTAAAATAAAAGGGCTAATTGCCCTTTTTCTTGATAAAAAGCTTGTTTTGAGGTATAATAATATAGGTGAAAAATATGTCTTATTTAGAGTATTTAAATACTTATCTTAAATCAAAATTAATTGAAGAAATGGAAGAAGATGCTAAGATTAATAAAGTTCCAATTATTAGTAAAGATAGTCTTAGTTTTTTATTTATGCTTATAGATCTTAAAAAGCCAAAAAGGATTTTGGAAATTGGAACAGCTATTGGTTATTGCGCTATTAATTTGGCAAGTTTTGATTGTGATTTAATCGTAGATAGTATTGAAAGAGATGAAGCACTTTACAATAAAGCAAAAGCTAATGTTAGTAAGGCTAAATTAGAAAAAAGAATCAATCTATATTTAGCTGATGCACTTACTATTGATAATAATGAACTTAAATCTTATGATTTAATCTTTATTGATGGTGCAAAAGCTCAATATGAAAAATTCTTTAATAAATTTAAGAGCTTGTTGAAAGAGGGAGGGATTATTGTAAGTGATAATCTTCTTTTTCACAATCTTCTATTTGAAGAAAATGTAAGTAAGAATGTTAAGGGCTTAACTGATAAAATTAAGAAATATAATCTTTTCTTAAAAGAAAATGAAGAGTTTAAAACTTACTTTTTTCAAGTTGGTGATGGAATTGGAGTGAGTATAAAAAAATGAGTAAATTAATTACAGATTATACTAAAGCTAAAGATTTAAAACTAGATGTTTCTGGTTTTATTATTAATTTTAAGCCTTATTCTTTATTCCCTAAATATCGTTTTTCACTAGAAGAAGTAAAGAAAATTATTCCGAAAATTAGAAAAGAAAATAAATTAGTTTTCTTAAATATGGATGCTTTAATAAGAGAAAAAGATTTAGAAAATTTAAAAGAACTTCTTAAAATAATTATTACTTTAAATAGTTATAAATAGCAAAATCATGAAAGATTAAATAATCAAAATCTAAAGTAATAATTATTTTAAGAAGTTCTTTTAAATTTTCTAAATCTTTTTCTCTTAAAAGAAAATAAATTAGTTTTCTT
>DUNF01000113.1 GCA_012839485.1 Acholeplasmataceae bacterium | reverse complement strand
TTAAAACTAAATTTACATATTCAAGTAATGGTAACCAACGATAATTAAACTTATCTTGATTAATAAAATACTCAGAACTATTATTAACTGATTTACTATTTCTTCTATAAATTAAATTATAATTTAACCAAGTTCCATTATAATCATTGCCCATAAACTGTTCTAAACTTTCATCAGGATTTACAAAGAAATAATAATCTTTTAAAAAACCTTCAACTAAATCAGTTTTACTATATGATCTTAAACTAATATTATGATAATTAATTAAATATTCATTTGGTCCAAGTTCTGCCTCTACAAGTGATGGCTCACCTTTAGTATTACTTCTACTTAAAGCAACAATTGCATATCTATTGTCAAATCCACTACTAGTATCTACGTAAGATGTAGCATCTTGATTTAAAACCGCAATTAACTCATCTCCACTATAAGTAAATTCACCTTCTGTGCGATATATACCATAAGTAAATGCTAATGGGTTTTTAGTCCAAGATAAAACTTTATGACCATTTTCATTTATATTTAGCTCAAAATTAGTCACATAGCCTGGATTTATTTTATTGCTAATAGGTTTTTCTGGCAGTAATACTGGATACTTGTATGACACATTGTGCGCATTTTGAAACATTCTATAAAATTTTGTATCATTAGGATTTAATCCTCTCATATAGTGAGTATAACTATAAATAGAAAAACCTTGGGTATTTTCTAAAGTATTCAAGTACTTTGTTTGGTTAGCTAATTCATTATCTGTATTTGTTTTCCAAGAATCACTAGAAGAACCATCTAAAGCCATATACGGTCCAAGTCCAGCATAAAGATTAACATCCTTGTACTTAACAACTTTATCCCACCATCCCATTACATCCGCAAATCCAGCTACTGGAGCTCTTTCGAACCCCCAATATGCTTGAGGTAAAATATAGTCAATCCATTCTTCATTAATCCATTTTAATGTGTCAGAATATAAATAATTACCATAATGTTGCATACCATTAGTTTTTGAACCTGTTGTAATTGCATTGCCATTAGCATCATAAGTTACATTACCATTACCATTACGATAAATTCCTGATGGAGAAATACCAAGTTGAACTGTTTTATTGTTTGCTTCATTATGAGCATCAATTTTCTCAGAAAGTTCTTTAATAAAAATATCAACTTGACTTCTACGCCAGTCAGCTCTTCCTAAACCATTAGGATTATATGCATCGTATTGTGCTTGGTCCGTTGATTCGTTAACTCCATTAATGTAAAAATAATCATCAAAATGAATAGCGTCTACATCATATTTTTGAATAAACTCTTCAACAACATTATATAAATATTCTCTAACTTCAGGAATACCTGGATTTAAAATAACTTGATTATTGATAACTATTAACTTATTTGGATCACTCGCAGGGTTAGCAGGTATACCTGCTCCATTTATAGCAGAGTAATTTCCATTAAAACCATTAGTTACGCGATATGGATTCATCCAAGCATGAAACTCAATTCCTCTTTTATGTGCTTCTGCAACCATCCAAGGGATAGCATCAAAACTTGTATTATTTTTATAATATGTAGATTTGGGACTAAGTTCAGTATCATATAAGGCATCATTCATAATTCTCACATGGAAAATAATCGCATTGTAATTATGAACCTCCAAATTGTCTAATAAACTAGTAAATGCTTGTTTATATTGGACTTCATTTTCAAATTTTGGAAAGTTACCAACTAAAGGAGTAACCCAAGTCCCTCTAAATTCCCTTTCAAATCTTTCAAAAGGCTCATTGATTAAAACTGGAGTACCATCGTGAGAATATAACATATTATCCCCATTTGCCTTTTTTAAATTAACCAATGCAGCATCAACAGTGTTTACACTAAACAAAAGAAAAGCTAATGTAAATATAAACACAAGTGTAATAATTTTTCTAAGTTTTTTCATAATTCATCCTCTCTTTTTTCACACATTATATATTATACCAAAACTATTACTTTTCTTCAAGTAAAATAAAAAGAGGC
>DUNF01000011.1 GCA_012839485.1 Acholeplasmataceae bacterium | reverse complement strand
GTTTTTTTGTACTACTTTTTTTATATTTTTTTATTTTCTTTTAAAAAAGAGTATGCTTCTTCTTCATTCATCCACTTTATAACTGGTATCCCGTTTTCATCATATTCCCATCTATCCTTTAAATAAATAAAAACATTATCAAAATGCCATGATTTCCAGCCTTTTGGTACTCTTTTCCTTTCTAAGAATATTTTTTTCATTTTTCCATAAATACTATGAAATGCAAAACTATAAACTCCAATATCCTTGACACTTTTAGGAATTACAATATATTCTACTTTAGAAACATTCATAAAAGCTTTGTCACCAATACTTTTTAAATTATTTGGCAATTTAATCTCTTCTAAGTCTAAACAAAAGAAAAATGCATAGTTACCTATTTTTGTAATACTATTAGGGAATTTAATGCTTTTTAAACTGTGGCAGTATTCAAATGCTCGATCATCAATAGCTACTACAGGAATACCATCTATAGCATCAGGTATTACTAAATCAATTATTTTACCATCATATCCTGTAATAGCTAAACCTTCTTTAGTTTCTTTATATTTTAATCCCATATCTTTCTCCCTATTAGTCAATAAATCTTTTAATTAACTTCTACCTTCCTAAATCTATTTTGAATTAAAGAAAGTAAATAACACTCAACATTCTTACTAGATCTACTTCTTACATAATCATAATAAACCTTTAATTGTTTATCATAGTCTTTATTATCTATATCACTAGCTTTATAATCTACAATATAAATAATATCATCTCTTTCAATTAAAAGGTCAATAATACCATGAACCTTTTCTTGATCCATTTGGTAAATGAATTCTAGTTCTTGGTAAAATTTTGAATTATTTAAATCATTAAAGAAAATGTTTTTTGGATCTTGAATAATATTTAAGATTTCTTTACTTTCAATACTTTCTAAATTATGAAAATCTACACTTTCCATAATAGCATGAAGCATATTTCCATACTCAATATCTTGCTTTTCTTTTTCATCTAATACCTTTATAACTTTTTTAGATGCTCTTTTTTCTTGGACTTCTTCCTTTAAATAAGAAACATCATTATAGTTTTGTTTTTTAAGTTTGTATTTATATTCTTTATAAGAATGAGAAAGATAATCCTTATTAACATCTACATCTTGAATATCATATTTTAAGTTAGGAATGGCATTTAGAAAATCTCCAAAAGAACTTAAACTATCAGTAAATTCAAACTCTGCCGGTGGTGCTTTATCTGGATTTACTTTATTGATAATCGTAATCTTTTCTTTTGTTCTTGTTAGGGCAACATAAAGTAATCTAATCTTTTCCGAGATTTGTTTTCTTTTTGCTTCCCTATAACCAACCTCAAAAACAACATTAGCTTTATCAGTTTTCCTTTTACAATACAATCCACTTTCTTCTAAATAGCCAATTTTTATTTTAGTAAAATCATCAAAGTTAAATCTTTTATTTAAGTATGGGAAATAACAATAAGTAAACTCTAATCCTTTAGATTTATGAATTGTCATAATCTTTACTGCTTCTACATCTTCATTTTGATCTGCTGTATATTTAAAGTCTGTACCATCTTTAATACCGGTAATCTTATCTGAAATAGTAAAATAGTCATCTCCAACTAAAGATGCAAAATCAATAAAAGATCTAATTCTTTCTATAATTGTTAACTGATCTTTCACATTCCCTATTTTAGGTAAATGCTTATATAAATTAAATTCTTTTAAAATCTCATCATAAATGTAAGTAAATGATGCCTCATTAACAAGTTTTGCTAATTTGTAACTTTTCTCAAAAATAGGATCAAAGTAAGACCTTTTACCATCTAAATATTCATAAGGTTTAAGAAAAAATTTATTTTCATCTCTAACCTTAATCATTATTTTAGCTACATAATTATCATCATATTCAAATAAGAAACTCTTAGCTAAAACATAAAACAAATGATAATACTCTTGAGCTTCTTTTTTACTTAAATTATCTTTACTTGAATAAAGAACTAATCTAATTAAAGCATTCAAAACATAAACAATATCTTCTTCCTCTACAACTGTATCACTATAAATGATTGTTGGAATAGAATAGAATTCTAAAATCTTTTTTAAACTTTCAAATTTAGTACTACGGTCAATTAAAATACAGTAGTCTTTGAATGTGGAAGGGCGTAAAGAACCTAGCTTACTATCATAAACTAAATCATTACCTTTTCTTCTTAAAATATCTTGAGCAATATAGAAAGCTTCAATTTCATCATCTGTCTTCTTTTTCTCTTTATCAGAGTAATAGCCAATTAAATCCATATGACTATCTTTATCTAACTTTCCTAAAGTCTCATAGTTTTTATTGCCAGCTTTTAAACTGTGGTTATCTTGATAGTCTACATCACCATGGTCTTTAGTCATTAAGTGTTTAAAGATTCTATCTACATCACGCAGGACTTCATTCCTACTTCTAAAGTTGCTTGTTAGGTCAACTCTTTGACCACCTTCACCTTTACTGTATTTCTCTAATTTTTCAGTAAAAAGGAATGGGTTAGCGTTACGGAACAAATAAATTGATTGTTTAATATCACCTACCATAAAGACATTATCATCACTAATTAAATTGATAAAATCTTCTTGTAAGTCTGATGTATCTTGATATTCATCAATTAAAATCTCATATAAAGAATTCTTAATTTCATCTCTAATATCATCATTTTCTTTCACAAGTTTAATTGCCAGCTTGGCAATATCACTAAAATCATAAACATTATACTTAGCTTTGTATAATGAATACTTATTGATAATCTTTTCTATCATTTCTAAAAACAAGAAAATATAATCTTTTTCATAAATGATGCTTTCTATGATATCATCTTCATCTTCAAAAGAAACAAATTCTTGCTTTTGCATCTTTGAATCTTTAATAATTTCACGAATTTCACTAATAGCTTTATTAACTAATTCTGTTTGAATAATGTTATTTCCTTTTCTTGATCTTGCTGGAATTTGATAACTGAAAACTCCTTTAAGTTCTTCATAACTTAAAGTCTTATTTATACAAGGTAATACTTTATCCATCCACTTAATTAAAGCATCATCTAAATTACCTTCATCTCTTCCAATCTCTTCTAAAACTTCTTTTTTATAATCTAAATAGCTAGCTAGCATTTGAAGATTAGTTTTCTCTTCATCAATAAAACTATTAAGAAGTTTAATATAACGATTCTTTAAATCATTTAAATTTTCTTTTGTATAAAAGTTTAACTTATAGTTTTTAATAAAACCTAAAGTATCAACTTTTTTATCTAAAGTATAATATAGTCTTTCTAAATCATTAATTAAAGTTTCATCATCCCTTATTAAATCTTCCTTAAAATATCTTTTTAAGATCTCATTGTTTTCCTTATAATATTCTTCTAAAACTTCACTTATAATTTCTCTTAGTTTAGTTTTTTTATAGTACTCATCCATAATTTGAATGTTAGGATTTAAACCTAACTTTAAATGATGTTTCTTTACTAAAAATAAACTATAAGCATCAAATGTCATTATCTTAGCATTGTCTATTTTTTCAAGATATTTCCTTAAAGATTCATCTTCTTCTAATTTTGTACGAAGTTTTTCTTTCATACTTGCAGCAGCTTGATTAGTAAATGTTAAAACTAATAGTTCATCTAAATCACATACTTTTAAAAGCTTTGCAATTCTTTCAATCAAAACAAAAGTCTTACCAGCTCCCGCTCCAGCTGATACTAAAACATTAGTTCTTTCCTCTTTGCTTTGAGGAACAGTAATAGCTTTAATTTGTTCATTTGTCAATTTCATTCTGCATCACCTATAAGTAAACTTCTAAAATCTTTAGCTTCTAACTTTTCAATATTACTATAATTCTTAAAACAAATATCTCTACTAGAACAATGCTCACAAGAAACATTTTTACCGTCAATTTCTTTAGGAGTAATCTTAATATTGCCTTTTTTTATACCAATATATGCTTTTTCAAAATTCTTCTCTAAAGCTCTTAAAACAACTTCTAAATCTGAAGAATCCATTGTTGGCATTCTCCCAACTTTATAGTTTTCAACTAGTAGTTTATTACCAGAAAAATCTAATCCTCGCATTGTAATAGGTTCTTTTTCAAGTTCACTTATTTTCAAAACATCTTGTAAATATAAACCTACTACATTAGGATTAGTAAATTTATCACTTTTTGCAACTAAATATGCGTATATTGGTAACTGTAAATTAAGCCCATACTCAAGATTATTAAAATTAGGATTTTTAACTATAGATCTTACTTTATAGTCAGTAATGACAATGTTAGTATGATCATCTTCTTCTTGATAGGCAATCTTATCAATCTTACCACCTATTTGATATTTATCTGTAACCCTAACTACAAAGTCATCAGGCTCACAAATAACCTTATAACCTTTATCTGCTCTTAAGTTATAATCAATTACATCTTTTGTTAGTTTCAATAATGAACCTATAATAAATTTATCTTTTTCTTCAAGTTTCTCTTTAGCTTCTGTATTGGCAAGAGCATCTTTGAAAATACGATTGTAATCTAAATCATCTTTTATTCTATATTCTGAATCATAAGCTAATGCTAAAGCTTCATGAATAAAGGTACCGATTTTAGAACTAATAGGACTATCATCATATTTCAGCCTTAAAGTATTTTCTATATAATACTTAAAAGGACATTTAAAGTAATTATCTAAACTAAAAAAAGAAAACTTGTAAATCTTACTAAAATCAATCAACTGAGAAACTAATTCTTCATTTAAATCTTCAGTTTGATTATCATAATCTAAATAAGGAAAATCCTCTCCTTTAAACCTAATGTTTTCTTCAAATATAGCGTCTTTAATTTTGAACTTACGATAGTTATCTAAAACATCAGTTAACAATAAATAATCTTCTTCTTTACTATAACCAATCTTAGGCTCAAGTTTTGCTTCTTCATATTTTAACTCCTTAATTAAAGGTGATTTTAAATACTTATTTAAAACAGAATTAGTCTTATAACTAATAATATAATTAGCATTTTGATTTAACTTATTTTTTATTAACTCTTTTTCTTTTTGTGTTCTTTTTTCGCTATTATCCATTCCAAGATTATTTAATAAATTATCATCAAAATATAAAACATCTTTATGAACATAAGGAATAAAGTTGTTATTAAAACCAATAATAAAAATTACTTCGTCTTCTGATATGATATGTTCTTTTAAGTCTATAAACTCAATTGCATCTTTATATTTTGGACTAGGATATCTAAGATTTTCAAAAGCATAAGTAAATACTTTTATTGCATAAGCACTATCAAAACTAGTTAGACTATAGTCATTAATAATACTTATTACCTCTTCATAAAAAGGATAATCTTGATAATCTTTTTCTAAAATAGTAATTGCATCTTTAAGTTCATTTTCTTTAAATAGTTTAAGTACATCTTTAGCAGTTTTAGTTTGTAAGATGTTTTTATCACTTTCAAAATTAAAAGGAATCTTATATAACTGACTCATCCTCTTAAAGGCAAAATCATAATCACTAGAATAATTAGCAATCTTAATTTTATCTAGTGGCATGCCACCATCTAACAATTCTTTTATCTTATTAAAAACGAATCTAACCTCATCAACTAGATCTACAAAAGCATAAACAGTTCTCTTTTTGTAAGTTAATTCTTCCGCTTTTTTAGACTCAAATTCAATACCTAAACTCCTTAAAATTTGACATACAAAGCTAAAATCAAAGTTATCTTCTACATTCAAAAAGGTAATATGCTTGTTTTTTATAATGTTTCTGAACTGTTCATTTCTAGCAATAAGCTTATGGTTATCCAAAATTGAAATAATCTTCTTTAGAAGACCAGTTTTTTCATGACTAATTTCTCTAAAAAGTTGCTCATATTTTAGATAATTTAAGATTTCAATAAGATTATCAATTGAAATACCAAGCTCTTTATTTAAGTAATAAAGGGCTTTTTTATCATAAGTAAGAGTCAAGTTTTTAAGAAATTCACTCAAAGTGTAGAATTTATAGTTTTTAAAATCAGCTAAGTTTTCTAAAATTCTTTGTTTTTCTTTTAGATTACAAATGATAATTCCTTCTTTTAAGTCCATAATTCACCTCTTGTTTTATTATAATATATTAAGTTGAATATATCAAGATTAAAAAAAGAAGCAGATTACTCTGCTTCTTCTTGATTTTCATTTATATAATAATCACCATCTACTAATCCTGTACCTGCTGGCATTAATCCACCAATAATTACATTTTCCTTTAAGCCTAATAAGTAGTCTTTTTTACCTCTAATAGCAGCTTCTGTAAGTACTTTTGTAGTTTCTTGGAATGATGCAGCTGACAAGAATGAATCAGCTCTTAATGCTGAACGAATGATTCCTAAAAGTTCAGGAACAACTGTAGGTGTCTTTTTACCTGCTAGAATACATTCTTGATAGATGTCTTGTAATTCAGCACGTGAAATTAAACTACCAACGATTAACTTAGTATCGCCAGCATCTGTAACTTTAACTTTACGTAACATTTGTCTAATAATAATTTCAATGTGTTTGTCTGCAATTCCTACACCTTGAGATTGGTAAACTCTTTGTACTTCTTCTAAGATATAGTCTTCTACAGCAGCAACCGATGAAACTCTAATTAGTTCTTTTGGATCAATTAATCCTTCTACAAGCTTATCGCCTGCCTTAATTCTATCACCTACTTGAAGTTTAGTTACCTTACCTACGTCAGTTAAGTATTCTTTGGTTTCAATTTCATTTTGAACGACAATTCTTGTTCTATTATCAGCTTGTTTATCTACAATCTTAATTGTACCAGTAATTTCTGAGATAATTGCTTTACCTTTAGGTTCACGAGCACCAAAAAGTTCGTTAACACGTGGAAGACCTTGAGTAATATCTTCACCACCTGCAACACCACCAGTATGGAAAGTACGCATTGTAAGCTGTGTACCTGGCTCACCAATTGATTGAGCAGCAATTACACCTACAGCCTCGCCACGTTCTACAACTTTACTTGTAGAAAGGTCTGAGCCGTAGCACTTAACACATACACCATTTTGAGTATTACATGTAAGTAATGATCTAATTTCAACTTCCCAAAGTCCTGATGCATTAATTGCAGTGGCAATATCTTCAGTAATGAATTCATTTTTCTTTACATATAGCTCACCAGTAACTGGATCATAAACATTTTGTGAAGCAAAACGGCCTTTAATCCTTTGACCTAAGTTTAGTTTTACACCTTGCAGGTTACTTGAACTTGGTTTTGGATTATTAATTGGATCATCTAAATATGCTTGATATACTTTATAACCTAAAACTTCATTATCATCAGTATCAAATATAGGATGAACTTTTTTACCTTTGTCCGTCTTACAATCATCTTCTGAGATTACAATTTCTTGGCTTACATCAACTAATTGTCTAGTTAAGTATCCAGACTCAGCTGTCTTTAAGGCTGTGTCTGTCGATCCTTTTCTTGAACCGTGTGTTGAAACGAAGAACTCAGACATCGATAAACCTTCAATAAATGATGCTTTAATTGGAATATCCATTTGTTCACCACTAGGTTTAGCCATCAAACCTCTCATACCTGATAACTGAACAAAGTTATCAATACTACCTCTGGCACCAGAGTCACTCATCATATAGATGTTGTTTGTAGTTGAGTTTAAAGCTACATCTTTTTCAATTAACTTCTTAATATCATCTTTAGCTTTAGTCCAAACTTTAATTGTATTTTGTCTTCTTTCTTCTTCAGTTGCAAAACCTAAGTCTTCTTTAAATTTAATTTCTTTAACTTCTTCATCTGCAGCAGCAATAATTTCTTCTTTACCTTCAATTGTTCTAATATCACTAATTGATACAGTAATTCCAGACATTGTAGCATACTTAAAACCTAAGTCTTTCATCTTATCTAGAGTCTTAGAAGTTTCGTTAATTTGGAAATTCTTGAAAACTTGAGCGATAACTTTTGATAAAGCTTTCTTAGGGAATGGTCTAGGTGATTCATACTTTTCTTTCAAGAACTTCTTAATATCAGTACCCTTAGGAACTAAATATTTATTAGGAGTTCTTCTACTTAAGTTTTCTTCACTTTGATCACATATATAAGGAATAGCTTTATTTGGATCATCACTTACTGGGAAAATCGTATTAAATAGATATTTTCCATAAGTAGTAATAATATATTTATCTAATTGATCCTCTGTAAAACGAGGATTGTTTAAAGAAGCAACAGGTAAGGCAACTCTTGTATGGAAACCAATAACCTTGTTATGATATGCAAGCTCTAACTCATAAGGATCTTTAAAGATTTTACCTTCACGTTCATCATTTGGATCCTCAATTGTTAAGTAATAATTTCCTAATACCATGTCTTGAGTTGGCGTAACAATTGGGTTTCCATCTTTAGGAGCTAGGATATTTTTACTTGCAAGCATCAAAATTCTTGCCTCTGCTTGAGCCTCAGCTGATAACGGAACATGGACTGACATTTGGTCACCATCAAAGTCTGCGTTAAAAGCTGTAGTTACTAAAGGATGTAACCTAATAGCTTTACCATCAATTAGTTTAGGTTCAAATGCTTGAATACTTAAACGGTGCAGTGTTGGTGCACGGTTTAATAACACTGGATGATCTACAATAATCTTTTCTAGTTCAGTCATTGCATCTGGATGACCAGTTTCAATCATCTCTTTTGCTTCTGTTGCTCTAATTTTATTAGGAGTTAAATCATTACCATCTTTATTTTTCTCTAAAAGGTTGTGTAAAATAAATGGTTTGAAAAGTAAAAGTGCCATCTCTCGTGGTAATCCACATTGATACATCTTAAGTTCAGGCCCAATTACGATAACTGAACGACCTGAATAGTCTACTCTCTTACCAAGTAAGTTTTGACGGAAACGTCCTTGTTTACCTTTTAAAATCTCAGATAAAGATTTTAATTCTCTTCCTCTTCTTTTAGAAGATTTATTTCCTCTTCCTTCGTTATTAATTAAAGCATCTACTGATTCTTGTAATAATCTCTTTTCGTTCTTAATAATTAATTCTGGAGTACCAATTTCATACTCTTTCTTTAATCTATTGTTACGAACTATAATATTACGGTATAAGTCGTTAAGGTCTGTTGTTGCAAAACGACCACCGTCTAATTCTACCATCGGTCTTAAATCTGGCGGTAATACTGGAATAACATCTAGTACCATCCATTCAGGTTTATTCCCAGAATGTAAGAATGCATCTACAATATTTAATCGCTTATTAGCTTTTTCTCTTCTTTGTTTAGTAATTTTATCTTGACTTAATTCTTCTCTTAATTCTTCAGATAGTTGTTTTAAATCAAGTTCTTGAAGCATTTTCTTAATTGCTTCAGCTCCAGTTAAAGCTTTAAAACTACGAGAACCATAAGTTTGACGATAACGTCCATATTCTTGTTCTGTAATAATTTGATTCTTTTCAAGTTCATCAACTGTTCCTGGATCAACTACAATATAAGATGCTGAGTAAACAATACTAGATACTTCTCTAGTCTTCATATCAAGTAATAAACCAATCTTATTTGGTGTATTCTTTAAATACCAGTTATGAACAACAGGAGCTTGAAGTTTAATGTGTCCCATTCTTTCACGACGAACACGAGCATCAGTTAACTCAACCCCACACTTCTCACAAATCATCGGTCCAGTTAATGGACGTTTTGGTTTGTTACATTGGCATTGGTTAGTTTTAACTGGGCCAAATACTATCTCACAGAAAAGTCCATCGCGTTCTGGTTTTAGTGTACGATAGTTAATTGTTTCTGGTAACTTAACTTCTCCATAACTCCATGAAAGAATTTTTTCAGGAGAAGCTAAACCAATTCTTAAATAATCATATTTTCTTTTTGTTGAAATCATATCTTACACCAAATCCTTTACACTTTTTCTTGCTTCTTCAGCTTCAGCAATGATACTCTTATTAGCAACATTCTCTTTTGTCTTCGCATCAATTAAATCAACATCTAAACATAATGCTTGAAGTTCTTTAATCAATACTCTAAATGATTCTGGAACTCCTGGTTCAGGAATTGGTTTTCCATCAACAATCGCTTTATAAACTTTATTTCTTCCAATCATATCATCAGATTTAATTGTAAGCATTTCTTGCAATGTATAAGCAGCACCATAAGCCTCCAATGCCCAAACTTCCATCTCACCAAATCTTTGACCACCATTTTGAGCTTTACCACCCATAGGTTGTTGCGTAACTAGTGAGTATGGTCCTTCACTACGAGCATGGATCTTATCATCTACCATGTGGTTTAACTTAATCATATACATAACACCTACTGCTACAGGATTATCAAAAGGTTCACCTGTTTGACCATCATATAAAGTAGTTTTACCATCTGGAGACATTTCTGCTTCTTCCATAATTTTTTGTAAATCGTCGTTAGTAACACCATCAAATACTTGTGTTGCAATATTAAGCCCTAGTTTCTTAGCAGCCATACCTAAATGGACTTCTAGAACTTGTCCGATATTAAGACGAGAAGGAATACCTTGTGGGTTTAATAAAATATCTACTGGTGTACCATCTTCTAAGTATGGCATATCTTCTTCTGGTAAAATTAAAGAAATAACACCTTTATTTCCGTGTCTACCAGACATCTTATCACCAACACCAATCTTTCTCTTTTGAACTACATATACTTTAATTGTTTCATTAACTCCAGTTTTTAACTCATGACCATCTGATCTTTTAAGTCTTTCAACTTTTAAAACAATTCCTCCACCACCGTGAGGTACTCTTAAAGATGTATTCTTAACATCTTTAGAACGATCTGAGAATAAAGCTTGTGATAACTTTTCTTCTGGAGATAGAACAGTTTGTCCTTTTGGCGATACTTTACCAACTAAAACGTCTTTAGCTCCAACTTTAGCTCCAATACGAACAATACCTTCTTCATCTAAGTTAGCAATAGCAGATTTCTTTTCATTGTCTAGATCTCTAGTTACATATTCTGCACCTAACTTAGTATTACGAACATCAACTTCATATACTGAAATATGAATTGATGTATAAACATCATCTTGAACTAATCTTTCGCTCATAATAACAGCGTCCTCAAAGTTATATCCATGCCATGTAGTAAAAGCAATAACTACATTTCGTCCTAAGGCAAGTTCTCCACGATCCATTGAAAGACCATCTGCAATAACATCACCTTTCTTAACCTTTTCTCCAACTTCTACAATCGCTTTTTGGTTAATACAAGTACCATCATTACTTCTTTCAAATTTTAATAACTCATAAGTTTCTGTCTTTTTATCTTCATCACGAATAATAACTACATTTGAGTCTACATACTCTACAGTACCATTTACAGTAGAAACAATTGCACTACCACCATCATGAGCAGCTTGTGTTTCAATACCAGTAGCTACTATTGGCGCTTCTGGTTTTAATAAAGGTACAGCTTGACGTTGCATGTTCGCACCCATTAAGGCACGATTTGCATCATCATGCTCTAAGAATGGAATTAAAGCAGCAGAAACAGAAACGATTTGTTTTGGACTAACGTCCATTAGTTCAATCATTTCTCTTTCAATTTCAATATTTTCACCACGATAACGAGCAACTACTTCTTTAGAAACAATATCTAAAGTATAGTATTCTGGCTTTCCTGCTTCTTCAGCTTCAAATATACCAATTTCCTTACCATCTATCTCAACAAAGTATCTATCATCTTTCTTAATTAAATCTTTTTCTTGATAAATAGTTTTATGCATCTCTACATTAGCTTGTGTGATGTAATACTCTTCTTCTTCATCAGCTTTGTAATAGCGATAATCGTTAGATACATAAGTCTTATCGCCAATTTGATGCACCTTAAAATAAGGTGTTTGAATAAACCCATATTTATCAACTTTAGAATATGTAGCAAGAGAACTAATTAAACCGATGTTTTGACCTTCTGGAGTCTCAATCGGGCAAATACGGCCATAGTGAGATGTATGAACGTCTCTTACCTCAAAGCCAGCTCTTTCTCTTGTAAGTCCCCCTGAACCTAAAGCAGAAATTCTTCTTTTGTTTGTAAGTTCAGATAATGGGTTAACTTGATCCATGAACTGAGATAATTGGTCAGTTGCAAAGAAAGTTTGGATTGTTGTAAGTAAAGTCTTACCATTAATTAAATCATCAGGGACTAAAGTCTTAAATTCTTTAGCTGTTGACATTTTAGAAATAATAGATTTTTCTAACTTCATTAATCCTTGACGAGCTTGGTTTTGTAACAACTCACCAATAGGACGTAATCTTCTATTACCTAAATGATCAATATCATCCACTTTTCCTAAACCAATGTTTAGACCCATAAAATAACTAATAGATGCTAAAATATCTGATAGTGTGATTCTGTTTTTAGTTTCACTTTGATCGTTACCTAAAACACGAATCTTTTGCATTTCACCATCAATTTCAATTTCTAAATCTAATACTTCTAAAGTAACTGAATCCCCTTCTAACATAATTTCGTATTCAAAAGTACGGCGAATTAATTCGCGGTTTTCTTTTAAGAAACTAACGATTTCTTTGTTTAATTCAGTTCCTCTTTCGTATAGTAATTCTTCTTTACCATCAACTTCACGATAAATGTTTTGGTCTAATAAAACTTTATTTAAACCAAATGCAGTTAATCTTTCAAAAACATCTAGTTTTTGATTAACTTTATAGCGTCCTACACTAGCAAGATCATAACGCTTGTTTTCAAAAATACGGCTTGCGATATACTTTCTTGCAGCATCAGGAGTAGCAGTTTCACCTTGACGTAACTTATCATATAATTCACGTAACGCATCATCGCTACCAAATGATGTGTCTTTCACAAATGTGTTTTGTAAGTGCTCGCTCATTCCAAATAGATTGATAATATCTCTATTTGAGTTTAAGCCTAAAGCTCTTAAAAATGTTGTTAGAGGTAGTTTATTAGAACGGTCAAACTTTACATACCAAATGTCTCTTTTACCTGTTTCAAACTCAATCCATGCTCCTCTTGTTGGGATGATTTGACCCGAGTATAAAACAGCTCCCGTCTTCTTATCTACTTCTTTCGCAAAATAAACACCAGCTGAGCGAATAACTTGTGTAATAATTACTCTTTCTGAACCATTAATAATAAATGTTCCTGATGGTGTCATTACCGGAAATTCACCAAAAAATAATGATTGGTTTGCGATCCTAGATACTTCTTTTTCTCCAGTTTCCGGATTTGGTTCATCTTCATAAAAAACTAATGAAAAATCAACTTCTAGAGGCTTTGTGTAATTGGCTTTATTACGTTTTGCTTCTTGTACAGAAACTTTGGCCTCTCCAAATCTGTACTCCCCAAATTGTAACTCCAATTTTTCATTTTGTGACGTAACAGGACTAATCTCTTCAAACAACTCTTTCAAGCCTTCGTTAATAAACCACTCGAATGATTTAGTTTGAATTTCAATCAAATTAGGCATTTCCACGTTTGTTTGAATTCTAGCATAGTCTCTACGTACACGATCTTTTCCATAAACGACTTTTTTGTAGCTCAATACTTTTTCACCTCACCTATATATTTAGCTAATTGGGCGCATTATGCCCATTTTATTAACACTAACAATTATTATAATATATTTGAAGAGTAAAGTCAAGGGCAAATTAAAAAAATATTATCTTTTTAATAAAAAAAGAGCTAATTAATTAGCTCTTTTATCTTGCTTTTATAATCCAATAGTCTTTTTTCTTTTTGACTATTTCTACTTCTTGATATACTTCTTCCATCCTCGTTACTAAAGATGGCGCTCCTTGGCTCTTCCTAATTACAATCCAGATATAGCTATTAGGATTCAAGTAATTAATCGCACCCAAAACTAGTTTATCAACTATTTGTTTTCCTGCTCTTATAGGTGGATTCAAAACAATTAAATCAAAACTATCTTTGATATTTTCATAACCATCACTTTTAAATACAGAATAGTTTTTAATACCGTTTAGTTCGTAGTTTTCTTTGGCTAAGGCTAAGGCTCTTTCATTTACATCAGTTGATGTAACTTCTAACATTTTATCTCTGCTTGCTAAAGCAACACCTATAACACCAATCCCCGAGCCTAAATCTAAAACTCTTTTTCCTTCTAACTCTAAAGTATTTAAAAGAATATCGGTTCCTCTATCAATTTTATTTTTAGAAAACACTCCTAAATCGCTATAAAACTTTAATTCTTTTCCATAATATTCATAAGTAATAATTCTCTTATCACTTTTTAAATTAGGATCATTAAGATAATAATGACTCATATTATCTACCTATTACAGTAGCATTTGGAAGTTTCGATCTAAAATACTCTACAACATCCATATTGCAATAAACTGTATCAATAGCTTTAGTATTTGTATTCCAAGCAGTTCCAAAATGAGGCTCTACAACCCTAACTAAACCAGTTGTTTTATCAATTTCACTATGCGTAAAATCCCAAACTCTTGCTTTCTTAGGTGCAGTAATCGTAAATGAACCACATTCACTAACAGGCCCTAAAACTATTTCAACTAAACTATCATTATTTACTAAACTACCATTACTTAAATGTTGCAACTTAGGTGCATAAACTCTTTCTAAAGACCTCATTCCAGAAATAGCATACTCTCCAATATGATAAATATTAGGGAAGTTAATCGTAGTAACTAAAGCTAGTCCTTCAAAAGCATAATCCCATAATTGGGTTAAGTTTGGCGCATCAATCACAGTAAAAGTATAATCAATATTTTGAAAAGCATATTTACCAACACGCTTTACATTATTTAAATCAAGTTTAGAAATTGTGCCAAAGCCATTAAAAGCATAATCGCAAATTTCTCTAACGTTATCCGGCATTACAAGTTCAATTGCAAGTCCATTTTTAACCGTATCCCTAAAAGCATTCTCTCCTATTCTTGTAACCTTATATTCTTTTTCTAACACATAAGTATTAGGAATTAAATCTTCTTTTATCTCACCTGCATAATAAACTATTTCTATTTCAGTAAAGTTTATTGGTGACAAATAATAGTCTCCATATCTAGTAGCTTCTCTAAAAATATAATTATTATAATAAACTTTACGATAATCTAAATATGGGATAGTTACAGAATATTGACCCCATTCATTTTGATACTTATCTACGTGAGGAGCAGAAACAAAGAATCTTGTAAATGGTGAAAATCCATAAACAAACTCTTCTCCTTTTGGTACTAAAGATTCTAAATGCACTTCAAACAAAGTAACAGGACCTGCTTTATAATTACCAAAAGCATCTTCTTCAACTTGCTTTACTAAACCAGGAATTCTAATAGCTTCAATACCAGTTCCAGTAAAAGCATTACTAGAGATCTTGTTTAAATTATTAGGTAATATAATTTCTTTTAAAGAACTTAAACCAGCGAACTGACTACTAGCAATCATATTGTTTGCTAGTGTTGCTTCGCCTAAATCTAAACTTTCAAGTTCTAAAACTGATTCTTTAATTAAATTAAGATCACTAACTTTTAAGCCATAATTATCTGTACTAATAACAACTTTTCTTGCGCTTTCTAAAAGCCAAAAATCAGTTAAAGTATCTTGGATTGAAGAAGAAATATCACTTAGATACACAGTATCTAAATCATAACCATCTTGGTAAATAGTTCTCTTCTTGCCATTAACTAAAAGATCTTTATTTAAATAAACCTTTTCCTCAAAAGTAAAATACTCACCTCTATTATCAAAAGTTAAATTATCTTTATTGATTAAGTCAGATAGTATTAACGCATCATTAGTTTCTTTAATCGTACCATAATTAACGACATTAATAACATTTTCTAAACTAGCAATATTTGTAAAGTCAATTTGGTTTAGACTACCTTTATTAATTAAACTAATGCCACCATTATTAAGATAAACATTTCCTAAATCAGAATCTTCAAACAAAATAGATCCTGAATCTATATTTAAATTACTTGTTGAATGAATATTTTTAAATGTAGTGTTACCAGCTACTTTAATATCTTCACTTTCAAGACTACCTTCTTCACCTACAAGACTAACATTATCAAAAGTCATGCGAGGAGCTATTAATTTACCTCTTAAAATAAATGTAAGATTAGAAAATTCTAACTCTTCTGTAAATTCTAATTCTCCTTGTAAAATCAGGATATCTCCTTCTTGAAAACCATTTAAATACTCAGTTAACAAATTATAATCTGCAGTTTCTAAAACTAACTCTTTTGCTTCTGATACAAAAACTTCAAAAGTTGCAGTTAAGTTAGTATTAGCCTCATGAACTGTAATTAAAGCATTGCCATAAGTATGAGTATGAATAACACCTTGATTATTTACACTAGCAACACTAGGATTACTTGAAGTATAAGTATAAACTGGACTTAAAATATTAGTTACTAAATTTAAAGTTAACTCTTCTTCTCTAGTTGTATTTTCCGACTCCGGTTCAACTCTTAAATAAGGAACTTCAGAAACTACTATTGTAATTTCTTGCTTTTGTTCTTTCTCATTCACAACAACTTTAGCTTTAGTTTCCCCTACACTTAAACCTTTAATCGTAATTTCATTAGCACTTGCGATAGTCTCATCTTCAATTTTAATTTCTATTTTTAGATTACTCATCTTTGTTTGATATTCTAAATCAGCACTTTCATTTACGTATAATTCATACTTAGTTTTAGTAAGAGTAAAATCAACTTTATTACACCCACTTAAAGCAAATACTAAAACCAATAGGACTAACCAAATGTATTTTTTCATTTTATGCTCCTTTTTTGATAATATCTATAGAGTAAAACAACTGCACCCATAACTATCAAAATAAATGATAATATTTGTGATGGGCTAAGAAAAGGAATTAAACTCCCTCTATCATCGCCTCTAATAAACTCAATAAAAAATCTAAATACACCATAACTAAATAAATAAATTACAAAACTATTTTCTCTTAATTTCGGTACAAAATGCAAAATTAAAAACAAACAAAGTAAAAATGAAGCTTCATAAAGTTGTGTTGGATGTACTGCTACTCCTTCACCATACTCTTCAAAAATTTCGCCTCTTGGTGAATAAGGTACATCAGGATAAATAACACCAAATATTGAATCAGTAGGCTTGCCGTAACAACATCCTGCTAGAAAACAACCAATTCTTCCAAACATATGTCCTAAAATTATTCCTCTAACTAAAACACCTAAAATCTCTTTTAAATTTTCTCTTTCGTCTTTATTAAAATAGTAATTAAGTAAAGTAAAGCAAATTAGCCCTGGTATAACTCCACCTAAAAAGGTAACTCCAAATCTTACTTCTCCACTTTTTAAATAATGAACTAACAAATCAAAAAGCAAAGCAAAAACTAAAGTTATTACCCCAGAGATTGCTCCTATTACTAAAATCTTGTTTACTCTCTTTCTTGAATAATTTAGTTTCTTTTCTAAATAAAGAATAACATATAAGATTAACGATAAAACTCCAATAATTGCCAGTAAAGTATAACTATCAATAAAGAAGTCTTTGATAAATTCTGGTAACATTTTATACTACAATATTTACTAGCTTTCCAGAAACTACGATAATCCTTCTTATAGGTTTACCATCAATATATTTTTGGATATTTTCTGAAGCTAAAGCTAAACTTTCAATTTCTTCTTTAGTAGTATCAACACTAACTTCTGCCTTGTCTCTAATCTTGCCATTAACTTGGAAAACATAAGTTACTAAATTCTCCACAGTTTTTGCCTCATCATAAGTTGGCCATTTTTGATTAGTAAGTAAAACGTTGCTCTTTAAAACTGTCTCATTTAGCTCTTCGGTAATATGAGGACATACTGGGGCTAAAAGTTTTAAGAATCCTTCCATATATTCATTTGGAATATTTGGATCTTTATAACACTCATTAATAAAAATCATCATTTGACTAATAGCTGTATTAAATCTTAAATTTTCATAATCTTCAGTAACTTTCTTGACTGTTTGGTGATAAATCTTTTCTAAATTCTTATTTTCTTTGGCTGGCTTATATACTTCTTTATATAAACGATAAACTCTTTCTAAGAATCTTCTTGGCCCTTCAATATTTTGTGTTGACCAAGGTTTAGTAGCCTCTAATGGTCCCATAAACATTTCATATAACCTTAAAGAGTCAGCACCAAATTCTTCAATAATATCATCTGGGTTAACTACATTACCTTTTGATTTACTCATTTTCTCACCATCACTACCTAAAATCATTCCTTGATTAAATAACTTTAAGAATGGTTCATCAGTTTCCAGTAAACCAACATCATGTAATACTTTATACCAAAAACGAGAATAAAGTAAGTGACCAACTGCATGTTCAGTACCACCAATATATAAATCAACGGGTAACCAGTAATTTAAAATCTTCTTGGCTTTTTCGCTACTAAGAGGAATATAACCCCCTTCTTCTTTTAAAGCATAAGCTAAGAAGTACCAACAAGACCCTGCCCATTGAGGCATTGTATTGGTATCTCTTTTACCTTTTAGGCCATCTTTAGTCATTACATGTAACCATTCAGTTGCATTAACTAAAGGTGATTCTCCAGTTTTTGAAGGTGTAATTTTCTTAAGTTTTGGTAATTCTAAAGGTAATTCATTTTCATCTAAAATTTCAATTGTTCCATCTTCTAAAAACACAACAGGGAAAGGTTCGCCCCAATATCTTTGACGACTAAAAATCCAATCTCTTAGTTTATAGTTAACTTCCTTTTTACCTATTCCTTTAGCTTCTAAATATTCAAGCATTCTTCTAATTGCATCTTCCTTATTTAAGCCATCTAAGAAGCCTGAGTTAATATGTAAGGCATCTCCTTCATAAGCCTGTTCACTTATATCACCGTCTAAAACAGGAATAATATCTAATTTAAATTTCTTTGCAAACTCATAGTCTCTTTGGTCATGGCCAGGAACTGCCATAATTGCCCCTGTTCCGTAATTTATTAATACATAGTCAGCAATCCAAATTGGAATTTCTTTATTATTAACTGGATTAATTGCATATAGCCCAGTAAATACTCCAGTTTTATCTTTATTTAAATCTGTTCTTTCTAGATCAGATTTAGCTTTAGCTAATGCTTGATATTCTTCTACTTGTTTCTTATATCTACTTGGAACTAGTTTTTTAATTAATGGATGTTCAGGTGCAAACACACAATAAGTTGCTCCAAATAAAGTATCAGCTCTAGTAGTAAAAACAGTAAACTCTTCATCTGTTTTAGAAATCTTAAAAGTAATTTCTGCTCCTTCACTTTTACCAATCCAGTTTCTTTGCATTTCTTTTAAGTTTTCTGGCCAGTCTAAGTTATCTAAACCACTTAATAGTTCTTCTGCGTATTCTGTAATCTTCAAAACCCATTGTCTCATTGGTTTTTTTACTACTGGATGTTTACCTATTTCGCTAACCATCTTACCATTTACATTTAATACTTCTTCATTTGCTAGAACTGTTCCTAGTTTTTCGCACCAATTTACCTCTACATTTTGAATCTCAGCTAAACCTTGTTTATATAAAACAGTGAAAATCCATTGGGTCCATTTATAATATTCCGGATCACAAGTAACAACTTCACGATCCCAATCATACGATAAACCAATCATCTTCATTTGTTTTCTAAAATTTTCAATGTTCTTATAAGTAAATTCAGCCGGACTCTTACCTGTCTTTAATGCATATTGCTCCGCAGGTAAACCAAAAGCATCAAAACCCATTGGATGTAAAACATTATATCCTTGCATTAGTTTCATTCTTGAAACAATATCTACAGCTGTATATCCTTCAGGGTGCCCCACATGAAGTCCTGCTCCAGATGGATAAGGAAACATATCTAAAGCATAAAATTTGGGTTTACTATAATCAGTAATCGTCTTAAAAGACTTATTGTCTTCCCAATATTTTTGCCATTTCTTTTCAATTTTTTTATGATTGTAATTCATCATTAGAACCTCCTTGATGATATAATGTAAAATTAAGTCTGTTACTATAAGAAAACGTCATCAATAAACCTATATAATAAGCAAAAATCCAGTCATATAATGAAGCAAATAACTTACCAATTATTAGTGGTGTTAAAATATAAATAGTCAGTTGCCATAATCTTCCAAAATTAACTTTCAAGTTTATTTTAGAAAAAGCAGCAAGAACTAATGATAAAACAACTATCACCCCAATTGCTTTAGAAATTTCTAAAAGAATTGTAAGTGGTAATAATTCATCGAATTTCTCATTTGCTTTTTTCTCAAAAGATGCAAATAAAAGATCCCAAGTAGCATAATCTTTTTCTGCTAATTTATTAAAATCTAAATTATTTAATAACTCCTGCTCACTATAATAAAACTCTATATCAGTACCTAAACCTTTAACTCTTACTAAATTCTTGCCAAACCAAACATATGGTTTAGTATTTGTATCATATAAAAATTGGTGCTTTGGATCAATCATAACAGTTAAATCCGCAATTTTAAAAGCAATGCCAGATTTACTACCTGTATTTTTTAATTCCCCATTTGCAATTTTATAATCTAGCTCTTGACCATAAGCTTCGTTCATAACAATTGACTTAGTTTCGCTAGGTATATATTTATAGCTTGTTGCATTAAATATTGGCACTGCAACATAAAGCGCAAGTAAAATTATACTAAATATTAAAGTTATCCACCATTTATCTCCATAGTAGCCTGCAACGCTACTAGGACTAAATAGCCCATCTCTTAATCTTCTAAACATATCTATCTCCTTATAAAGGTAATCTTATTATATCAAAAAAACTCCCCTTTTTCAATAAAAAAGGGCTAATAGCCCTTTAAATAAATTGCATCATTATTAATAAAACTAGCAAGTTAATTATACTTGCGAGTATCGCATACAAAACACTTTTTTTCATTTTAATTGCAATTGGATAAATTATTACTTGAAGTAACATCCCAACTCCAGAAAAAATAAACAATGTTTGATAAGCAAAACTTCGACTATCCATTTGAATAGCATATGTTAGGGCAATCGAAACTGCGATTGTAATTGTTCCACTAATAAAACCAAATCTAACACTATGCTCTTTAAACGAAAACTTCATTATAAAAAACAAAACTAATTGCAAAACAATTGAAACAAAAGATGCTACCAAAGCAAAAAGTAATGCTTCTAATTTATTTGCTTTAATTGAAACTTCATTAGTATCAAGATTATAATCTAAAGCAGTATGATAAGTATCTACAACAATCAAATCAGATACTTGAACACTTAAGTCCTCTTTCACAACCACAATCTTAAAAGCTTTGATTTTGTTTTGTTCTGCTTCAAAATAACTCTCATCAGAAGCATGATAAATAAATGCATGTTTCCCACTTACAGGAACTAAACTTCCTTCTAGTTTATGATAACTGCCCTTTAAATATGAACTTTTAAGATTAGGGTTTGAACTATCTTCAAAAGCAAGAATCTTGGCAATTTTAGCTTGATCTAAAGTAGATGTGTTTGCAATATTCGGTGTAAACTCTCCTGTTTTATCTTGTTCTTCAAAAACAATATCTAAGTAATACAAACTATTATCATTAGTATTAATCGTTATCGTTTGTTCTTTTGCTTTTTCAATTGCTTTAACGCTATAAGATAAAACAAAAACTAGAAACAACGAAGATATAATAATCGCTAATTTTTTCATAAAATCTCCTCTTAAATAAAAGGCTATTTTTAAAATAGCCTTTTACTATTATAAATTAATATATTATTTTACCAAAGAATTAAATCTGCTGGGAAATTAATTGCTGGTTTTTCTAGGCCTAGTAATTCAAGTGTAACTGTGCTAACAGTTAAATCAGTATTTGTAATTTGAACTTCAACTTTTGTAATTTCAGTTCCATAAGTTACAAGTAATTTGATTGATTCTTTACCTGCTGGTTTGAATGTAGAACCGCTATAAGTTTCTAAATCTAAATTAAATGTATAAACACCTTCTGCTTCGCCTTCAAAAGTTAAACTATTATAGAATGCAAATTCATTTCTAAACTTTAATGCTTCTGCAACTAATTTATTAATACCATATTGACCTTTTAATACAGCAGCATTAGCAGCAGTTAAAGCTTCACTGCTCTTACTTCCATTTTCGTTAGTGTAGATTTTACCACCCTTTACATATACTTCAATTGAAGTAGCTCCTGTTTGTTTATACATTAATTCATTAATTGAATCTTCTGTATAAGCATAAGCAAATTCAGTAACTACAGTTATTTCAGGAGTAACTACAGATAACTTCATAGCTCCATTTAATGAACTATTATAAGCTGCAATTGCATTATTTAATTTAGCTTGTAAGTTATCTAAAGTTAAGTCTTCATCATCAACAACAGTAATTTCAATTGTATCTGATTTTCCACCAGCACTTGCAGTGATAGTTGCTGTACCTACTCCAACAGCAGTTACTAAACCACTAGATGATACAGTAGCAACAGCTTCAGCGCTTGAAGCATAACTAACAGCTAATCCTGTATCTTCAGGTACTAATGTGCAAGATAATTGTAATGTTTGACCTAAATTTAAATTTTGATCTTCTTGTTTTAAAGTTATTGATTCTAAGGCAACAGCTGGAACAACTGTAACAGCTACTCCTTTTTCAATAGCATCAGCTTTTACTGTAATTGTAGCTGTACCACCTGCAACACCTGTTACTACACCTTCAGCATCTACAGTTGCAATGCTTGCATCACTTGTTGAGAATGTAGCAACTTTATTTGTAACGTTTGCTGGAGCTATTGTATAATTAATAGTTGCTGTAGCTCCTACTTTTACCTCTAAAGCAGCTGGTACTGTAAGATCAGATGCTAAGATTGGATTAACTGTAACAGTAACCTTCTTTGTAAATTCACCTGCTTTAACAGTAATTTCTACTGTACCTGCTTTAATTCCCATAACTTTACCATCTTTTCCTACACTTGCAACAGTACTATCTGAAGATGTAAAACTTACAGCTGGCAATGCTACTCCTTCAGGAACAGGTTTAACTTCTAATTGTTGAATCTCATCTGCATCTAATGTTACTGATGCCGGTGTTACTTCGATACCTTCTAATTTTGCATCTTCGCAACTACAACCAACTAGAAAACTTAAACTAAGCACTAAAATAAAAGCTATCAATATTTTTCCAAATTTTTTCATTTTTTCCTCCGCTTCTTTTATAATATAATTATAACACAATCTAATTTTTTAATCAATTCTTTTTTAAAATAATTAATACCATTTTGGATAAGAAACAAACTCCATTTTTTCATCTAAAATTGGATGTTTGAATTTTAAATAATAGCATGTTAGATATAAACGATCACTTTCTTTACCATATAATTTATCTCCTCTAATAGGAGCATTATGAAAACTAGTATGAATTCTAATTTGGTGAGTCCTTCCTGTAACTAAAGTAAATTCGTAAAGTTTTCTCATTTTATCTATTACCTTATATATAGTAATAGCCTCTTTTCCTTTTTCGTTTACTTCTCTTAAAAGACTGTTTTCTTTTTTAGAAATTGGAAAATTAATAATGCCTTCATCTTCTAAATCATTATCTAAAATAGCTAAATATTTTCTTTCAATATTTAGATTTTTAAACCTCGATTTTATATAAGTATCTTTAGCTACAATCACCAATCCTGATGTTGCATAATCTAATCTATTTACTAAATGAACTTTCGCATTAATATCCTTTGTTTGATAATAATATTTAATTCTATTTGCAAGACTATCTTGAAAATGCGATTTTGTAGGTAAGCTGGCTAAATTTTCCGGTTTATCAACTATCATAAAATACTCATCTTCATAAACAATATCTAACTCTTCGTTTACTGGAGGATAGACACTAGTATCTTGATCTTCAAACTCAATAACTAAATGGTCTCCTTTTGATAACAAAAAGTAATTAAAAACTTCAATTTTATTAACATAAGTTTTGCCATATAGTTTAATTTTCTTAGCTAATCTTTTAGAAATGTTTTGCTTTTCTAAATAGTCCTTTACAATTATCCCATCTTCATCTACGATATATTCTAACTTCATAAATAACTCCTATTAAATAAGGCTATCTATTAAGATAGCCTTTTTCTTATTGTGCTTTATATTCTTTTACGATACCATCAATTAAGTTTTCAGGTACTGCTTCGTATCTTAAGAATGTACGAGCAAAACGTCCACTACCTTGAGTCATAGCTTTTAAGTCAATTGCATATTTTGTAATTTCTGCTTCTGGTACTTCAGCCATAATCACTTGGAAACCTTCTTTTTGTTCTAGGCCTAATACTCTTCCTCTTCTCTTAGTAATATCTCCCATAATATCACCTACATAATCGTCTTTAACTGTTACGTCTACACGATAAATAGGTTCTAAAATAGTCGGTCTTAAGTTAGGAACAGCATTTCTCCAAGCTAGGTTTGCAGCAAGTCTAAACGAAATCTCATTTGAGTCAACTGGGTGATAAGAACCATCATATAAAGTACATTTAACACCTACAACAGGAAATCCTGCTAAAGGACCTTTTTCAAATGTTTCTCTTAAACCTTTTTCTACAGCTGGGAAATAGTTCTTAGGAACTGCCCCACCAAAGATTTCTTCAGCAAACACAAATTCTTCTTCAGTTGGTTCAAAACGAATAAATACATCACCAAATTGTCCTGCTCCACCTGATTGTTTTTTATGTCTACCTTGAGCTTCACCTTTAGCTCTAATTGTTTCACGGTAAACAACTTTTTGATCATATGTATCTACTTCTACTTTATAAGTATTTTTCATACGCTCTAAAATATAACCAATATGAGTAGTTCCTTGACCACCAATTAACAATTGTGCAGTTTCAGGATTTCTTACAGTTTCAAATGTTTCATCTTCTAACTTTAATTTATTTAAAGATGATGACAATTTATCTTCATCTTGACGATTCTTAGGTTGAATTGCCATATATAAAATTGGTGTAGGATGTTCAACTGCTGGATATTTAGTAAATACTCTTTTATCACATAAAGTCATTGAGTTTCTTAACTCATCCACTTTTGCAACACATACGATATCTCCAGCTGGAGCTTCACTTACAGAAATTTGAACATTACCTCTCATTGAAAAGATGTTAGAGATTTTAATATCTTCATTTAAGTTAGCAACTTTAACTTCAGAGTTTTCTTTTAAAACTCCACTCTTAACTTTCATAAATGAAATCGTACCAGCAAATGGGTCTACTGTCGTTTTGAAAATTTGAGCACTAAACGGTTCTGACTCTAATGATTTTCTTACTATTTCTTTTCCATCTTGGTCAAAACCTTGATATTCTCTTCCCCCTGCAGATGGTAAATACTTAACAACCATATCAAGTAATGTATTAATACCTACATTGTTTTCAACACTAATAACACCTACTGGGAAAACATCTCCCTTTTTAGTTCCAGAAAGTAATCCTTTACGTACATCATCTGGAGTTAATTCTTCACCAGAGAAATATTTCTCTAATAGTTCTTCACTACTTTCCGCAACTTTCTCTAAAAGTTGTTCATATAATTCTTCTACACGATCGATTTTATCATCAAAAGCAACTCCATCTTGGTATTTTCCATCTTTAAAAATTCTTGCTTTTTTTGTAATTACATTAATGTAACCATCAAAGTTAGCACTTTTACCTAAAGGTAAACTAAATGGAATTGCATTATCAGAAAGTTGTCCCTTGATTTCTGCTAGTACTTCTTCAAACTTAACGTTTTCTTTATCCATTTTTGTAAGGATAATTAATGTTGGGATATTTCTCTTTCTTAATTCATTCCAACATGCTTCAGTTCCTACTTCAACACCACTTGATGCATCTACTAGTAAAATAGCTCCCTCTACAACCGATAATACATTTTCTAAATCTCCGATAAATTCTTCAGAACCTGGAGTGTCAAGAAAGTTAATTTTATGGTCTTTCCACTCTAATGGCAACAAACTTGAGATTAAAGAAGTTTGACGCGTTTGTTCTTCTAAAAGATAATCACTTACTGTATTTTTCTTATCAACACTACCTTTTTTAGAAATAGCTTTTGCTTCAAACAGCATTGCCTCAGTTAATGAAGTTTTTCCTGAGTTTAAGTGTCCTAAGATTGCAATATTTTGAATGTGATCACTTTTGTATTGCTTCATATATTTCCTCCTTATAGTTATTTCACTTTTAATATTATACTATAAAACGCTTTTAATTTCCACTGTTTTAAGAAAAAAAATAAAAATAGTTGTGTATTAAACACAACTATTAATTATCAATATATAAAATACCAACACATTGTGGACCACAGTGAGTACAAATTGTCGCCCCCGCAAGTGTAGTATAAACATTTTTATAACCGATTTTCTTAAGCTCTGTTACTAAGTAATCTACCCAATCACCATATGAAGAATAAGTTACAAAAATGGCATCTTGATCAGCTGTAGGAAAAGCATTCTCAGCATCTAATAACATTGAGTTAATTGACCTTTTAAAACCAATTGGTTTTCTCGCAACTTCTAAAAGACCATCATTAACTTTAATAACAGGTTTAAATCTAAATGCGGCAACTGCATATCTTACAACAGCAGAACATCTTCCCCCTTTTTGCATATACTCTAAAGTATTTAAAGTGAACTGTGTCTTAACATTAGGAACTAATTCTTTAACTTTGTCTCTTATTTCCTTAGCGCTCAATCCTTGATCACGATACTTAACAATCTTTAAAACTAAAAGTCCAACTCCAGTTGATAAATTTTCACTATCAAATAAGAAGATTCTTTCTTCATTAGGATCAATTTCTCTTGCAGCTGTTAAAGCAGTAGAATAGGTGCTTGATAGTTTACTACTAATTCCCGTATAAATAATATCATACCCCTCATCGTAATACTTCTTGAATACTTTATAAATCCATAAAGGCGATGCTGCAGCAGTTTTTGGATAAATACCTGTCTCTTCAGTATAAGCAAACATTCTTGTAGTATCCATTTCATAATAATCTTTATATGTGTTGTCCCCTAAAATTACATAGATAGGAACAATTTCTATATCATGTTTTTCATAAACTTCTTTTCCTAAATCACTAGTACTATCAATGATTATTTTTATTTTTCTCAATTTTCTCCCCCTTTTCTTTCGCTACATATTGTATTATAACAAAAATTAGTAAAATATTAAAGTCTTTTGTTTAAAAACTTTTACTTATATATTTAACCTAAGAATAAAAAGTTGTGTTTAAAGCACAACTTTTATTTATAGATATATACTATACCAATTGTTTCTGGGCCACAATGCGTGCTAATTGTAGCTCCAGTAGTAGCTGTTAGTACTTTCTTAAAACCTATTTTCTTTAGTTTTTTTACTACAGAATCTACATGACGACTAGGAGTTGAATATGCTACATATGCAATATCTGGATCTACTCGTTCAAAATCATTCTCACTATCTAAAAGCATAGCTTTCAATGCTCTTTTATAACCGATTGGTTTCTTTATAACCTCTAAAGCACCATTAATAATTTTAATAATCGGTTTTAATCTCAATGTTGCTGCTGCATATCTTACAAGCGCAGAACATCTACCACCTTTTTGTAAGTATTCTAAAGTGTTAATTACAAATTGGGTATTTACCTTATTAGCCATCTCTTGAATTTGTGTTTGAATTTCTTTAGCACTTAACCCTTTTTCTTTTAGTTTTTGGGCTTTCAAAACTAAAATACCAATTCCTACTGAAACGTTACCACTATCAACTAAGAAAAATCTTTCTCCTTTTGGATCAATTTCTTTAGCAGCTGCTTGAGCTACAGAAAACGTAGCGGAAATTTTACTACCAATGCCAATATAAAGGATATCATATCCTTCATCATAATACTTCTTAAAAACATCATAAACTAAAGCAGGCGATGCTGCAGCAGTTTTAGGATAAATGCCAGTCTCTTCAGTAAAAGCATAAATTTGCTCTGTATTGATTTCATAATAATCTTGATAGGTAGTTTCACCTAAAATTACATAAATCGGAACAACATCAATATTTAATCTCTCATAATACTCTTTACCTAAATCACTTGCACTATCTACAATTAATTTAATTTTCCTCATTTTTTACTTCCTTTGCCTATTTTAATTATAACTTTAATTAGAGGAATATCAAAGTTTTTTGCTTAAAAAGTTATACCTAACATTTTCAATAGCTTTCCATAAAGTAGTGAGCCTTCCATGAAAAGCTTCTAAATTTTTATACTCTAGCTCAAATTTTCTCTCCTGCTCTTCTTGAGTTAAAGCATAATTGTAATTCTTAAAACATTGGTGCACAATATGATTTCTTCTTTTGGTAATTGTGAATAAAATATCATAATCTGCCTTTTTAAAAAGTTTTTGTTCCTTATCTCTCTCTCTAATCAAATAAATAATTTCTCCTAAAGGTAAAACTTCTACCTTCTTTAAATTGTCGCTAAAACTCCCATCTTCCATATAAGCATAAATCATTTTCAGATCATACTCAATGCGCTGACAATATTCAATAGTTTCACCAATTAAAATATAAAAGTTTTCTAACCTCATAGTAATTCCTTTGCTAACATCTCTTTTATATAATCAGTTACTTTAACTAATTTCTTTTCTTTTAAAGAAAAAGCAAAATATTTATCTTTAAGAAAATCATTTATGACAACATTATACTTTTCTTTCCTTAAAATATCCTTAGAATGCAAATAAGTTGCAGAGTAGTATTGATTCAAATAATTATTTAAAGTATTACGATCTATTTCTATCTTATATAAATAGTTAGAAAAAGGATTAATTTCATACAAATCAGATTCAGTAATTTCACTACCTTCAATTAAAGGAAAAGCAATACTTCTAATTGAACCATAGTTTAATAAAACAAAATCAGCTTCTTCTTTATTCAATATATAATTGGTAACTTGCCTTAAAAACTCTTCTTTAAAATAATTGTTTTTAACTTTCCCAACAACCTTCCATAAATCTTTATTAGCCCTCATATAATCTGAAATTATCTCTTGATATTGATGATATATATTATGAGGAAGTCCTAAAGTATTAAGATTATTTACCTTGCTATCAACAATTTTCCTTCTTTTTAAAACAAGTTCAATTACTCCTAAATATTCTCCATAACCACCTGAAGATAAATTAACTAATTTATGCTTATTTTTTGTAAAGGTATAAGCAAATACTTCATGAGTATGAGAAGTTATTAAAACATCAACTTTTTCTTTATTATTAAAATAACAAAGTTGTTGCTTCAAACTATCATCACTACTATGAGATGAAACAATAACTAAATCACATTTTTCTTTTTTTCTTAAGCGATAACTATATTCTCTAATTGTCTTTAACTCATCAGTAACAACAATTTGGCTTGCTATTTCACTTGTAAGATCATCTTTCTGTTTTTCACCTAAAGTAGCAATAATTCCTACTTTTAAATTTCCTATTTCTTTAATACTTTAGGTGAAAAACAGAAAGATGATCTTACAAGTGAAATAGCAAGCCAAATTGTTGTTACTGATGAGTTAAAGACAATTAGAGAATATAGTTATCGCT
>DUNF01000112.1 GCA_012839485.1 Acholeplasmataceae bacterium | reverse complement strand
GGAGTTTGTATACACAAATCAGCTACTTAAAAAAAGAAAAAAGGAGAAAGCAACGATGCTTAAAAACAAGAAAATTTTTGCTCTTATCGGCGTAATTAAGCATCGTTGCTTTCTCCTTTTTTCTTCCTACTTAAGTTAAAATGATTATTAAATAAATTTATTTGATCTTTTTACACTAATACAATTAACTAACAAATACAAAAAAGAGCTAATACCAATATTAGCTCTTATTTATTTTCATATTTACAATCCAACAAATTATTTAATTTCTATTTAAATATTACCTTTATCTGTTTCAATTTAGTCTCTTCTTTAGTAGCTGCTTTAAAACAAATTCTCTTTAATAAAAAGTAGTTTAATTCGCAAGCAAAGCAATATTTAGATATTAACTAATATTCGTTAATAACTAAAATATCGTGAATAGGACATTCAAATACTTTAGCTAATACTACTAAGTTGTCTAATGTTGGCAGGGATTGTCCCCATTGCCATTTATATATAGCTTGAGGGGATTCAAAACCCATTATTTCTTGAAGGTCTGCAACTGATATGTTTTTCTCTTCCCTTATTCTCTTAATGTTTTTGCCCGTTTCTATCGGGTCAATTATAGGGTATTTAAAGCTCACGTTAGATTCCTCCAATCTTATAATTTAAAGCTATCCACCTCACTATATCTTTCTAAATCTTCTATCATGTAATCGTATGGTGTGCAATTCATTTTGTTTTCTAAAACTCTATCCAAAATCTTTTGGCTAGATCCACTTACTAGCTTTACTCCAATTTCATTTTCAGTTACTGGAGTGTGAATAGACCTTGCTTCCACATTCCAAAAAACAAGTTGTGGCATTTCTAAACCAAGTTCGGCAAATTTCTCTTTATATGTATGGAAAGTTGATTTTCCTCTAGCACAATAATCAAACTCCATATCGCTAATTATGATAACTTGCTCAACCATGTCTTCTGGTTTAACTTGCTTACTTTTAGCTACATTTAATAAAAGTTCATACACTTTACTAATGTCAGTATTAGCACATTCATCAAAACTTTCAACATACCTAACCTTTTCCTCAATTGTTCCTTCTGGAATTTCAATCAATCTTGGGTTTTCGCTAAAGGTAATGAAATGATTTTTAAAAGGATAAGGAAGTTGCTCAGCTGCAAAGATAGCTAAACTTGTAGCTATTTGCATCGGTGTATAACTTCCATTACCGCCCCAAGTCATTGAGCTAGAGCCATCTCTAACTACAATTGCTTTTGTAGCAAATTCTTTTCTTTCAATTGCCTTCCAATATACATCTTGAAATCTTTCTTTAACGCTCATATTGCATGACATTTCATAACAAGCAACTTGATGAACATGTGCTGTTTTTGTATTTATTTTAGCTTGTTTATTTTCTACTCTACCTAAAAACTTATCAAATCTTTCTTCATCATTTCTCGCAAATGCACCACTATATTTAAGCATTGCTAAAGAAGGTACTTTTGAGTAATCAAAAGTATACTTTTTCTCTCTCAAATAGTTTTCAACAATCTTACCTTTTCTTAATTTAGATAATACTTTTCTATACTCTTCATTAGTATAACCTAATTTAGTTGCTATTTTGTTAGCCATTTTTCTGGCACCTTTATTACTTGTGTTAATAGATGGTAACCATTTTGAAAGTAGCGATATTTCTTTACCTTTATCATAATTCTTCAAATCTGCTTTTAAAGTCTTTTTGATTAATTTAATAATGTCTTCTTCAATCGGTGTATTAATTCCCGCTAAAATATCATCCCATCTACCATATTTAGATACTAAAGGAAGCAACTGTCTTGCTAGGTTTGGATCTAAATTAGATAACAAATTAAACGTCATTCTAAATGAGTTTCTCTCACCCATTCCACCTAAAATATCACGAAGATATAACATGATCTTTAATGTAATTAATTTATTCTCATAATAAGATCTAATAAAAAGATTGTTTAAATCTTTATAGTTATATCTCATTCCGCCAGCTAACGCATAAAAATCAAGGCAAAATGACCCTGTAGTTTGAAACGCCGTATCTCCGTTTTCCGTAGTTGTCGTCAATATTTCTTCTTTTTTTAATGCTTCGATGTAATTCATTATTTTACCTCCTTATAATGATAAATAGAAGGCGGGCCTTTTAGGCCCGCATACAAGATGCCATTGGCTCTAACCAATCATCATCTACTTGCGTAGTTTTTTGAATAATCTCTTATTAAATTGCTGTAAGCATCTTACTTCTATTAACAAGACACAGTTAATCTTGAAAATAATTTTAGATAAAACTAAGATTATAAATTGCTGTTTGTGTCTTTACATTAACGATTGTATATTAATAAAAAATTTTTGTCAATAAACCGCAGGTTTAATATTGGCATTTAATTTAATAAAAATAAAAAAAGTCCCTATTAAGGACATAATTTTTACTGTGTCAGGCTACTTATTTTGATACAAATTAGCACCCTATCAAAATTTTTAGCACCCTTAACTGAATTTTAGCACCCCTATATAAAGTTTTAGCACCCCAATAAAAATGGCTAACAAAGTGAAATGTTGAAATTAATGTTGTATTTATTCGGTCAAAACTTATTCGATCATTTTATTATATACTCGTTTAATTTGCGGTAACTTTGATTTTTGGATATGTTGCAAGACACCTTTGTGCGAAATTTTTGTATGATTTACCAAGAATTCTCTCAACACATCAACTTCCTTTTTCAAAGCAAAAAAAACACCGGATCCATTTACCTTGAATTTATGATTGATGAATTCATCATATAATGGTAAAAATACTTCATTAGTTTCATCTATATTTAGAATTAACTTGTAATATAAGATCATCAAATAATTCTCAGGTAATTCAATTTCGCTGCTTAACTCATAAAATCCTTTATCATTTTCCATACATAAAAAAGTATAGCATTTGTATAATTTCACAAGTTCAAGTTTTTTCTTGGTTGCTAACAGCCGAATATAACTATCACAGAGCTGTAGATTATTGTTATAGTCCATTGCTTCGTGATTTTTTATATATTTCTTTTTAAATCTGTTAAAACTTATCACTTCTTTTATTAGCACTTTTATATTCATAGAGATACCTCCTCAACACTAATTATATAAATTTTACCATAAACATTCTTTATTCCTATATAAAAATAAAATCCACCAACATCACGCTGGTAAATATTTTTTAGCGACTAATAACTTCTTTGCCATTATGAAATTTAAATGAAATACTTTTATCTCTGTGTACAGTTGCACTTTCAACTAATAACATCCACACATACTCATTCCAATCAGAAAGTTCATCATCTACTTTCTTTAAGTTAGCTAGAAATGATTTCATACTCAATGCTTGGGCTTTTTTGTTGTCTCTAGCTTGAATCAAATCGTTTTGTTTTTCTTTGGTTCGTTCATAGCGGAGTGATAATTCTTCATACTTTTTGTTATATTCTTCGAGGTTTATACTTGATTTTGAGTTTTCCTTAATTAGCCTATTTACAAGCTCTGCAATAACAGCCAAATCATCATTCATGGTTTCAATATCCTTGTCCAGCTGACTTGTATCTGTAAGTAAGTTGATGATTTCCGTTGTATCCTCGATGATTCGATTTTTATCTTTCATCGTCAAATTGTAGGCTTGGATGAACTTTTGTTTGATGTCGTCTTCCATCAGGTTTGGAGTCATGCATTTGTCTTTTCCTTTATGGAATTTACGATTACATTGATAAACAAACCTTTCATATTTGGTATTTGAATGCCATTTCTTTTTACCATAGAAACCTCCACAATCACTGCATATCAATTTTGATGCAAATATATCAGATGATGAATACTTAGCTCCAAGGTTATCTCTTCTTTTAATTTCAATTTGTACTAACTCCCACATATCTTTATCAATAATTGCTGGATGACTGTTTTCCACATAATACTGTGGTATCTGTCCAGTATTTTTTATTATGGTTTGATCTAAGTAGTTCTCAGTAAATGTCTTTTGAAGTAAGGCATCACCCTTGTATTTTTCATTAGTTAATATTGAAATGATATTATTTGTGGTCCAATTATTATTTTTACCAGATGGCGTTTTGATTTCAAGACGCTTTAGTTCTTTTGCTATACCAGTAGGTGTTTTACCTTTAACTAAAAAATCACTATATATTTTTTTAACTATTTCTGCTTCTTTTTC
>DUNF01000111.1 GCA_012839485.1 Acholeplasmataceae bacterium | reverse complement strand
CACGAAGAATTGATAATCAGTTAAGAGGTCGTGCTGGACGTCAAGGAGACCCTGGCTATTCAAGATTCTATTTATCAGCTGAAGATGAATAGCCAGGGTCTCCTTGACGTCCAGCACGACCTCTTAACTGATTATCAATTCTTCGTGATTCATGTCTTTCCGTACCAATTACAGCTAGGCCCCCAAGCTCTACAACCCCAGGACCCAATTTAATATCGGTACCACGACCAGCCATGTTTGTGGCAATAGTAACAGACCCTTTATTACCAGCATGAGCTACAATTTCTGCTTCTCGTTCAGGTTGTTTTGCGTTTAAAACATTATGAGGAACTCTTGCTTTTGTAAGTAATTCTGATAACAACTCACTTGTTTCAATTGCAACTGTACCTAAAAGTACAGGTTGACCTTTTAAATACCTTTCTTTTACATCTTGTACAATATACTTATATTTAGCTGCATTTTTAGAAAAGATTAAATCTGGATCATCAATTCTAATAACTGGTTCGTTTGTTGGAATAACTACTACATACATATTATAGATATTTCTAAATTCTTCTTCTTCAGTTTTTGCAGTACCAGTCATTCCTGATAATTTTTTATACATCCTAAAGTAGTTTTGGAATGTAATTGTAGCAACTGTTCTTGTCTCTTTTTTAATCTCTACATGTTCTTTAGCCTCTAATGCTTGGTGCAAGCCCTCTGAGTATTGTCTACCATGCATTAAACGACCCGTAAATGAGTCTACAATAATAACTTTATTATCTTGAACTACATAATCAACGTTTTTCTCCATAATATAATTTGCTCTTAAAGCATTATTAATATGATGAACTAAAGATACATATTTTAAATCGTATAAGTTTTCAATAGAAAAGAATCTTTCTGCTTTTTCCATTCCACTTTCAGTTAAAACAGCATGTTTTAATTTGATATCAATATCAACATCTGTTTCTAAATTTAAACTCTTTACAAGTAAATCTGCTTGACGATATAAATTACCTACATCTTTTGCTCCACCTGAAATAATTAGTGGCGTTCTTGCCTCATCAATTAAAATCGAGTCAACCTCATCGACAATTGCATAGTTTAAAGGTCTTTGAACGATATTTTCTTTATATAAAACCATATGGTCTCTTAAATAGTCAAAACCTAATTCGTTGTTTGTAGAGTAAGTAATATCGGCATTATAAGCTTCTCTTTTCTCTTCAGGAGTAATTTCTCTTAAGTTTAAACCTACAGTTAAACCTAAAAACTTATAAACCTTACCCATCTCTTCAGCGTCTCTTGCAGCTAAGTATTCGTTAACTGTAACAACGTGAACACCTTCACCACTTAAAGCATTTAAGTAAGCGGGCATTGTTGAAGTAAGAGTTTTACCCTCTCCAGTCTTCATCTCAGCAATATTGCCCCCATGCAAAGCAAAAGCCCCGATTACTTGCACTTTATAAGCACGTAGGCCTAAAGTACGATCAGCGGCTTCTCTTACTGTCGCAAAAGCTTCAACGGCAATGTCGTCTAAAGTTTCACCATTAGCTAATCTTTGCTTAAAAATAACAGTTTTTTCTCTTAACTGTTCATCAGTTAGCTTACGGTATTCATCTTCCAATGCCATTACCTTATCAGCTTGTTTTGCATTTCTTTTATATTCTTTGTATCCAGGATCAAATAATGATCTAAACATAATATCACATCCTTTTTTGTCTATTATAAGTTTATCACATTTACCTAAATTTTTCAAGACATATCACTATCGCAAAAAACAAAAAACTCCTAAGTTTCCTTAGGAGTTTTATCTATTCATGTCTTCTTTTTTTACGTCTTGAGATAATATTAATAACAACAGATAATACTAATATCGAAGCAATGATAACTATAACTTTAGTTTTATCATCAAAACCTGCCTTTACATAAACAGGTGTTAAAACAGTATTACCATTTTCTAATACTTCTTCTTTCCAAGAATCAAACTTATAACCTGCTTTTTTAGGTGCTTCAATATCATCTAGGTTATAAGTTTGATTCTTGGAAAGAAGAAGTATTAGAAAATGGTAATACTGTTTTAACACCTGTTTATGTAAAGGCAGGTTTTGATGATAAAACTAAAGT
>DUNF01000010.1 GCA_012839485.1 Acholeplasmataceae bacterium | reverse complement strand
TTTAAATAGGCTACAAGTTCATCCATCGTAATTTTAACCATTAACCTAATCCCCTTCCCATATATTTATTTAAGGCATTCAATAATCTATAATAATCGCCTACAGCCATATTTACTCCTTCGATTAAACCTTCTTCTAAATGTTCACCATCAGAAGCCATTCTAACTTTAGAATAACCATTACTCAAAATAAAATTAGTAAATAATGTTGACTGTTGAAACCACTCATATTGATTACTTACTTCTAAATAAGCACGATAAGTCTCTAAACCAATTGCAGTTGTTAGATCTTGTCTTACATATTCGTATTCAGCATCATCTTTATTATACATACCATAAGCATATTTCATCGTCATACGTGACTCTAAATCAAACTTAAATATTCCAGAACTAGTTTTACCAGAAAGAACATCTAAAGTAAGTTTTTCTAACTTTTTCGTTTTAGAAATCTTAGCCGTTACACTAATAACATCATATTTATTTACATATTTAAATGCTTTAAAAGTCCCTGTCTTAGCATTAGCAACAGCCTTCACAAATAATTCAGAAAAAGCAATATCTTTAATACTCACGCCTTCTAAACTAGTAATATAACCATTATCTAACTCTAAAACAGAATTACCAGTTTTAAAATATGCTTCCAAAATAGCTGCTTGTTCAAACCATTCTTTTTTGTTTTGAGCTAAAAGATGATCTTTATAAATTTGCAATCCCTCAGTTGTATTTAAATCTTGTTTTTTATAGCCACTAGCAAGTTCATCTTGATTATGAAGGCCAAATAAATAACCCAATTCTTTTCTACTTTGGGCTTTAAGTTTATAGTCTATAACACCATCAACTGATATTTCTTCACTATCGATACAATCTATATAAACACTATCAATAGTATCACTTTTTATTGTAACAGCTACTGTAGATATTAATGGTCTATTATTAACATCTAATGTTTTATATTCCAAATAGATACCATCAGCTACGTAAGTTCTTGGCATTTCTTTGTTGTTATCATCACAACTACAACCAAATAGAAATGCTCCAAGCAATAAAAAAACTATTATTAATGTTCCTCTTTTAAATCTTTGAAACATAACATACTCCTTGTTAGCATATTATATCACAAACATTCAAGTTTTTCAATATAAATATAACAAGAAAAATCCCAAGAAACCTTGGGATTTTTATCTTAATTTAAATTATTCCTTAATTAAGCTTGAGGAAAATCTGCGTATACTGCTTCTAAAACAGCTAAATAATGATCTACAGTAACACTAACACCTGCTAATGCTTCTACTGATCCATCTAATTTCTTAGTAACTTCATCCATTACTAATCCTTCAAGACCATTTTCTAAAGCATATGCAGTAATCATATTAGCTTGTTCAAACCATTCTAATTTTTCTTGTTCAGTTAAATAAGCTTGATATGCAGCTAAACCTTCTTCAGTTGAAAGATCTTGTCTTTCATATCCTGCGTCAGCATTATTAACGTTATGCATACCATATAAATAACCTAATTCTTGTTTGCTCTTTTCGTTCCAAGCATAACCTGTAACTACTTCTTCAGCGTTTTTAACAACTTTGCCTTGTAATGTGTTAAGTTCTAAAGCAGAAAATGCGCCTTCGGCATCAACAGTTGCTTCAACCCAAACGATGTTAGGTGAACCATAGTTGCTAGTTGCTTCTAATTTAACAGTTTTACCAGCTTTTGCATTAGCTAAAGCAGCTTTAGCAAGTTTAGAATAACCACCATCTTCGATTGTAACGCCAGCTATTCCTTGAATATAGC
>DUNF01000110.1 GCA_012839485.1 Acholeplasmataceae bacterium | reverse complement strand
TTTAGAGTATGAAGTTTTAGTTAAAGTAGGAGATGAAGTTAAGATTGGTGATGTTTTGACAATTTCAAAAGCATACTTTCCAGTAATAACTCATATCAACTGCCGTAACTTTACCACTAACAGAAGAATGAGTTATTACTGGAAAGTATGCTTTTGAAATTGTCAAAACATCACCAATCTTAACTTCATCTCCTACTTTAACTAAAACTTCATACTCTAAATCAGGTCTTTGGGCTGGAAAGTAAACATACTTAGGATTTAGATACTCCAAGATCTTTTGATTCTTCGTAAGTTCCTTATGCCCTTTATGCTCAGAAATATGAGTAGCTTTTGTCATTCCTAATGGCATATAATTGTCCTCCTCCTCTATTTTATCTTCTTGATAACTTTATTTGCCTTTGACTTATAAGTCAAATGAATTTCATAATATTGATCTAACAATTTATTGATTTTATCTAAATACTTTAAATCAAACATTTCTTCATTTAGATCTTCTAACTTTGTATAATACATCACAATAATAGTTTTCATAAAATCATCTAGTTTTATTAAACTATAATCATTACATTCTTTACAGATTAATCCTGCTTTATTTAAACTAAAGCCAATTAAATTTTCTTTTGAACCACATAAAACACATCTATTTAAAACAGGTCCAATTCCTAGTAAGTATAGCAGTTTTAACTTAAAAATAGCTATATAATATAAATTACCAGTTTCTTCTAGCTTATCTAAAGTAAAGATTACAAACTGGTAAAACAAATCATAATCACTTACATGATTAGCAAAATCATAAGTGTAATCTAACACCTCTAAAGCACCTAACAATAATTCATAATTTGCTTTGATCTTAGAATAATTATTTAAAACTTTGCCTTGTTTTAAAACATTGAAATTATTTTTCGAACTAAAGTCAAAACTAATCTTCGTTAGGGGAATAGAATAACTTGCATTCTTCGCATTTACTTTATAAGCCCCTTTAACTAAATAACTTTTTAAACCATCATTAGTCAAAATATAAGCTATTTTTGAATCTTCTTGATATTTTTGTTCTTTAAGAACTAAGCCTTCTAAAAGATTACTCATAGCCTGCTTTTTTAACTCCTAAATCAGAACTGCGCCAGTTTGGTTCAACAGTAACATAAAGCTCTAAATAAACTTTTCTTTTGATTGTTCTTACAATCTCTTTTCTTGCTTCGGTTCCAATTTCTTTAAGCATCAAGCCATTTTTACCAATAACAATTCCCTTTTGACTAGCCTTCTCCACAATCACCTTTGCCTCAATTACAAGTAAATCTTCTACTTCTTCATCTTCTTTAATGCTTTCAATAATCACACCTACAGAGTGTGGTATTTCTTCATGAGTTAAAAGTAAAATCTTTTCTCTTATAATCTCTGAAATCATAAAGGTTTCAGATTGCAAGTTTTCAGTATCTTCGGAAAAGAAAGGTTCTCCTTCAGGTAAATAACTAATAGCTTTTTTAAGCATACGCTCTACATTATTACCATCAAGACTAGAAATATAAAAGACCTCATCAAATGGTAGTTCATTCATTAAATCAATTTAAAAAATGAAGCTTATATGGTAGAAAATGTTTTAAGTTTAATGAATGAACTACCATTTGATGAGGTCTTTTATATTTCAAGTCTTGATGGTAATAATGTAGAGCGTATGCTTAATAAAGCAATTAGTTATTTACCTGAAGGAGAACCTTTCTTTTCTGAAGATACAGAAAATTTACAATCTGAAGCCTTTATGATTTCAGAGATTATCAGAGAAAAGATCTTACTTTTAACTCATGAAGAAATACCACACTCTGT
>DUNF01000109.1 GCA_012839485.1 Acholeplasmataceae bacterium | reverse complement strand
TCCTGAAAGAATACGTTATGTTATAGGTATTTCACTAGCAATTGCAGTTGGTGCCGTTACTTTAATTTTTATAGGAATTTTAATTAATGAATTATTAGATTATAGAAATAGATATTATGCAGTTACAAACCAAAGGTTTATCATTCAACATGGAACAATAAGTGTTGGCCATATAAGTTTATATACTAAAACAATCATCACTTTATCTATTGATGTTAATATAGCCGACAAGCTTTTAAAGAAAGGAACTGGTTCCATTAGTTTTGGAACTGGCAGTACAAAATTACGTGGTTCAGCATCTGATTTTCGTTTTGATGATATTCCTGATGTTTATAAAAACTATAAACGCTTTAAGAAAATATCTGATTCTCATCCAGAAAAAGAAGTAGAAACGAGCGTTTTAGGATAAAAAATACCCCTTATTTTTAGGGGTATTTTTATTAAATAAAATATGATATAATGTAAGGGTTAAGGAATAAAAAGGAGGATAGTTATGAATTTAGAAGAAAGAGTTCAACAATTAGAAAAAGAATTAAGTGAATTCAAAAAACTATTTGCAAAGTTTGGTTTAGCTACGATTTATGAGGCTAAATATTTGCACGCTTTAGAAGGAAGAGCTCATAAGAGTACAATTAGGAATTATGAAGAGATTATGGATAAGATTTTAGAAGAAGAGGATAACAAGAGTAAATAAAATGGCTAAAGATAAAACACCGAAAACTATTTTTATATTTGATATTTTTGCAGTTTTAATTGCTTTAATACCTGTTGTTAATAGTGTTGTTTATATGCATACTGATAAAAGGATGGACTATCATTTATTATTACTTTTAGTTTTAATTTCTTTTATTGTTATTGCTTTTACTAGTGCATCATTACTTTATACTTATCCTAAGTTTTTTTATCAAGCTTTGATTTTTCCAATTGTATCTTCAATTTCTTTTATTTTAAGTTTTGTTTTTGATTTTATATCAGGATATCATTATCCAATCGCATTTTTAATTTATCCTTGTGTTTCCTTAGTTTCCTGGTTAGCTGTTTTAATATTTAAGAAGTATCGAGAATCGTGGATTATTGCTTCGCTTTTTACAAGTCTTGCATTTTTAATTAATACTTTTGTTTTAACGGCTTTAGAGGTTTCAGAACTTGTAGTAAGGTTAATTTTGTTTATAGTGTTAGGGATTATCTTTTTAACAAAAGTTTTCTCTTACATCTTTTATCGTAAAGAAGCGCATTACTACGTTATGATTTATTTAATTGATAATTTTGTTTTAATAATGTTATTTGTTTTCTTATCGTTTATGTGGCAAATTAACTTAATTTAAGGGGTATTTATGATAGGACCAATTATTGTAGAGAGTAAAATTAAAATATTTAAAACTAAAAAGAATTTAACAATTTTTCAAATAGCTAGTTTAGGCTTAGCTTTTGTTTTGTTTTTCTTGTTTTATTTTTTAGATTTGAAATGGTTTGGGATTTTTAGTTTCCTTGGGTTATATTTAATAGCTAATATTTTGAGTGCTGTCGGTATTTATAATGATAAGGTAAGTTTTTTAAATAGGTTTATTGTAGATATCTTTACTATTGTTTGTTTAGCAATAGCAGCCTTTTATTTATATATTAAATTTAAGGGAGATTATTATTTGTTAATCTTAGGGTTAATATTCTATATTGTTTTATTGGTATTAATAATTTTAATTCCTAAACAAAAAGGATCAATGCAAACTTACTTTAGAGTTGTTCATGCAATTGTAGATATCTTATTTATTACAGTTATAGGTTATATTATGTTACCTGGGATTTGGGTAATGTGGCTAGTGATTGGAGCATTAGCGATTTTGCTGCGTGATAGTTATTTAGAATACCAAATAGCGATGATGCTTATTAATAATTTATCGTTAGCACTTTTTCCTTTAATAATATATTTACTTTTAAAATAAATGATTTAGATATCTAATTAGAAGATTATTGGAAAATAATCTTCTTTTTATGATATAATTATAAAATGTAAAGGAGAAAAGAAATGAAAAAGAAAAAGAGAATTCAAAACAAACCATTTTTTATTGTTGGTTGTATTGTAAATGGTTTGATTTTAATTTTTATGTTTGTATTGGTGTTATTAGGGCTAGAGGCAATTAATCATAAAACTATTTCTACAATCCGTTTTGTTTTGTTACTTGTAATGCCAGTTATTGTTATGGCTATTTCATTTTCAAGCCACGCCACCAAATCTTCTTTAACTGAATTTATTATTCCTTTAAGTTTAATTACTGGAGCTTTGGCTTTAGAATGTGTGCAATATGGGATTTTCTTAAACGCATCATATATTGTTTTAAACAATACTGTACTTAAGGTTAATCCAGTTTATTTAGGAATTGTATTTTCAGTATTTATTGTTTATTTATTTTTATTATTGTTTTTCTATAAGAAAACAAAAATGTTTAAATATACGGGATTTATTTTTCTAGTTTTAGGTGTTTTCTCATTTGCTTTTGAAAATCAAATATGGTTAATTGCTCTTGGTAGTGTGACAGTTTTCATAAGTTTAGTTATTGGAATTCGCGAATTAAAAGTTTATAATAAAGATTTAGACCGAGGAGTTAAGGTTCAAATAACAACAATTGTATTTATGCTATTAATGCTAGCACGTTTTGTGTTTATGTTTGGATTATAAAGAACGTTTTACTCATTATTATTAAAGTAGTTTTTAAACACTAAATGTGGTATACTTATACAGTAAAAGAAAGGAGAACTTGTTTTAATGAAGAAATTAGATTATTTTATTATTGCTATAGCATTCTTTTTAGTTATAGGCAGTTATACAATTTATTTTGCAAACCAAGATTTAGCTAACGTTAATCTAATTTTAGAAGTTAGATATGAAAACAAGTTAATCTATGAAGTGCAATACGAGGAAGGTTTAGATGAGGAACTAACCATAAACCAAGAAGGGCACATTATGACATGGTCTTTAAAAGACGGAGAAGAACACACAGTTGTTTTAGAATCAGATAAGCATATCCATAATAAGGTTCACCTTAAATATGGTGAAGTTAAAATGACGGAAGCTAATTGTAAAGACAAATATTGCCTACAAATGCAAATTAAAGGAAGGTATTCGGCTCCAATTATTTGCATCAACGGAGTATCTGTTATTTTAGTTGGCGGAGAGTTAGAAATAATATTTTAGGTGAAAATAATGAGCATTATTGAAGTAAAAAATTTAACTTTTAGTTATGAAAAAAATAAAAAAATAATTGATAATCTTAATTTAAGTATTGAAAAAGGATCTTATGTAGTTATCTTAGGACATAATGGCTCTGGTAAGTCAACTTTAGCTAAGTTAATTGTTGGTTTACTAGAAGCACAAAAAGGAGAAATTTATATTGAAGGTACTAAATTAAGCATTGATTCAATTGATGATTTAAGGCAAAGAATCGGGATTGTTTTCCAAAATCCAGATAGTCAGTTTGTAGGGATAACTGTTAAGGATGATATTGCTTTTGGTTTAGAAAATAGAAATGTTCCTTATGAACAAATGAAAGAAAAAGTTTTAGAAGTAGCTAAACTAGTAGGTATGGAAAACCATTTAGAGAAAAATCCAGAAGAATTATCTGGTGGAGAAAAACAAAGAGTTGCTTTAGCTGGGGTTTTAGTTTATGATCCGGAAATTGTAATTTTAGATGAGGCAACATCGATGTTAGACCCTAAAGGTGTTTTTGAAGTGAATCAAGCGATTCAACAATTCAAACACAAGAAAACTATTATCGCAATTACGCATAATTTAGAAGAAGCATTATATGCAGATAGGGTTATTGTTTTAAATCAAGGAAAAGTAGTACTAGATGATATTCCTAAACGTGCTTTTAAAGAAGAAGAGATTTTAAAGGCTGCCAATTTAGATATTTTAGAAAGTATGAAATTAATTGATCTTGTAAAGGAAGATCAAGATTTAAGTAATAAAAAAGAAATTGAGGAGATATTATGGGAATTAACTTTCAAGATGTAAAGTTCGCCTATTATATCCCTAGAAATAAAAAGAAAACTCGTTATCAGTTAACTGATGTTAATTTAAATATTAGTGCTGAAAATGAGTTTATAGGTATTGTGGGTCATACGGGTTCAGGAAAGTCGACTTTAGTCCAACTGATGAACGCATTAAATAGGCCTACTTATGGAAGTGTGGAAGTCTTAGGTCATAAGGTTACAAGAAAAAGCAAAACATTATTAAAGCCGATTAGGCAAAATGTAGGTTTAGTTTTTCAGTTTCCTGAGTATCAGCTTTTTGAACAAACATCACTAGAAGATATTATGTTTGGACCAAAGAATTTTGGCTTTACAAAAGAAGAAGCAGAAAAGAATGCTCTTGAAGCAGCTAAAATTGTTGGTTTAAATGAAGAGCTATTAGAAAAAAATCCTTTTACTTTATCTGGTGGGGAAATGAGAAAAGTTGCAATTTCTGGTATTCTTGCTAGTAAACCTAAGATTTTGATTTTTGATGAACCAACTGTAGGTTTAGATCCAAAAACAAAGAAAGAATTGATGAATTTACTTTTAGATTTAAATAAAATGGGTAAAACAATTATTATTGTTACTCATGATATGGAAGTTGTTTCAAGATATTGTGACCGTGTAATAGTTTTAGAAGAAGGTAAGATAGCACTAGATTTACCAAAGAAAGAGTTATTTTCTAAAAAAGAATTATTAGATAGATATAGTTTAGATTATCCCGTTTTAATGAAACTGTTACAAAGAATTAAAGATCAATATAATGTAGATATTGATGTAAATAAGTTTACTTTAGAAGATGCTTATTTAGAAATTAGAAAAGTGTTAGGTAAGAGTCATGGGTAATAAGATTGTATTTGGTCGTTACCACAACTCCAACTCTTGGTTTCATCGTTTAGACCCAAGAACTAAACTTGTAGGTATCTTCATTCTAATGATAGCATTGTTTATTGCAAATAATTTTTGGGTATTACTTGGTGCTTTTGGTGCAATTTTATTATTAATTATCACTACAAAAACACCACTTCTTAATTTTTTAAAAAGTATCAAGGGAATAGCATTTATTTTGTTTTTTACGATTTTCTTCCAAATTATTTTTTCGCGTAAGGGTGAGATGATTTGGGAAGGAAACTTCACACTTGATTTATTTAGAATCTTAATTGTTTTAATTTTATTAATAATTTTTATCTTTTCAAAAAGGTTATTACCAAAGGCAAGGATGTTACAGTTTTTAGTGATAGTTGCTGTGTTCTTTTTATTGCAATATTTTCCAATTTTTAATTTAGATTTTGGAAATTTCCTAACAAAAGAATTAGCTACATATAAGATTATGATTTACGATGGTGGTTTATATACATCACTTAAAATTATCTTACGTGTTATGTCTATTTTATTTATCTCATCGCTTTTAACGCTAACGACTAAACCAGAAGAGATAACCTTAGGAATTGAAAAGCTATTATCGCCTTTAGCAAAATTAAAGGTAAATGTTAGCACATTTGCAATGATGATATCGATTGCTTTAAGATATATTCCAACATTGATTGTGCAAGCTAATAAGATTTTACGTAGTCAAGCATCAAGAGGAGTAGATTTTGTGGAAGCAAAACTAGGAGAGAAAATTAAACAAATAATTTCTTTACTTGTTCCGATGTTTGTTATTGCTTATAATCAAGCAGAAGATTTAGCTAATGCAATGGAAGCAAGAGGTTATGTT
>DUNF01000108.1 GCA_012839485.1 Acholeplasmataceae bacterium | reverse complement strand
TCTTGGAATTCTGATAATGAAGATGTAATTACTAATCAAGGTGTAGTGGCTCGAGGAAGTACTGATAAAACAGTTACTTTAACTGCTACCTTTACATATAAAACTTTAGAAGAGATTAAAACTTATCAAGTTAAAGTCTTAAAAGAAGAATATGTTCCTGATGATTATGCGGGATACTATGAGGCAGCATCAGGAAAAACTGGAAGAGAGTTAAAGTTAGCTTTACATTCTATTATCTCTGGTCATACTACTTATAGTTATAGTAGTCTAAGGACTTATTTAAGGGAAACAGATGAAGATCCAAATAATCCTGATAATATGATTTTAATGTATACAGGAGTTAGTTATCCGAAAAACGGATCAACTCAAGCTTGGAATCGTGAACATACTTGGCCTAAGAGTCATGGAGGTTTTGGAGATAGTCCAAGTGCAGGAACTGATATGCATCATTTAAGACCTACAGTTGTTAATGTAAACTCTGATCGAGGTAACTTAGATTTTGATGAAGGTGGAGTTAAAGTTGAATCAGCTCTTGGTTATGGTGAAGGTTCTAGTTTCTGTTATCGTGTTACAGGTGTTAGCTTTGAACCTCGTGATGAGGTTAAAGGTGATATCGCAAGAATGATGTTTTATATGGCAACACGCTATGATGGTGGTGATGGCTGCCCAACTGACTTGGAATTAAACGATAAAGTTGGAAATGGTAGCACGCCATATTTAGGAAAACTATCAACTTTATTAAAATGGCATGAGGAAGACCCAGTTGATGATTTTGAAAGAAAGAGAAATGATGTTATATATAGTTATCAAGAAAATAGAAATCCTTTCGTAGATCATCCAGAGTTTGTTTATTCAATTTGGGGAACAAAGGATAATTTAAAACCATTATTTAAATCAAATAGTGATTATTCATTTATTTATACATTATTAAAACCAATATATTATATAGAAGAAGGAGAAAAAGATGAAAAGATTATTTAAATTTATTTTGTTATTTGTTTTAGGATTGTTTGTAACTTTACTTGCAATTCCCAAAGTTAAAGGATTTGGTAATACTACTTATGAGCATATTATTACTACTGTAGGTGAAGATCCAGCAACATCTGTTCGTGTTAACTGGCATTCAGAAAAGTTAAATACTTATTTAGAGTATACACTAGCAAGTGATACATCTTATGCCAATGCAACAACTGTAACACCTGAAACGCATATGTGGAGTTTACCAGATCAAGAAACAATTAATGGAGTTACTTATAGTCATGAAGGTTTTAACCGTCAGTATTATTTTGTAAATAGGGCTGTGATTGAAAACTTAACACCAAATACTGAATATCGATATCGTGTTGGTAAAGATGGAGTTATGAGTGCTGACTATACGTTTAAAACAGCTGAAGGAGATAATTCAAACTATACGTTTTTAGCTGTTACTGACCCTCAATATTATAGTGATGCTACAGCTGCTCATTATAATGATATTTTAGGTAGAGCATATCAACTTGAACCTGATTTTCGTTTTAATGTTTTATCTGGTGATATTGTAGACCGTGGTGGTAAAGTATCACAATGGGATATGTTATTTAAATTAAGCAATATTAAAAAAACTATGTTAGCTCCAGGTGTTGGTAACCATGAGTATTATGATGCATCAAGCACACCTAAGACTTATAATAATACATATTTTAATGAACATTTTAATACTCCTCAAAATGGAGCAGAAGGTGTAAAGGGAAGTAGTTACTATTTTAAATATAATAATGTTTTATTTATTGCTTTAGATACAGAAGCAAGTGGAATAGCTGCAGTTCAAAAAGAATGGTTTAAAGAAGTAGTTACATCTAACTACGCTCAATATATTATAGTATTTATGCACCGTAGTTTTTATGGTTCAATTTATGCCAATGTTTCACCAGGACTTCAAGCAACATGGCAACCTTTATTTGATGAGTGTGGAGTTGATTTAGTCTTAACAGGACATGATCATACTTATATGAGATCTCATAAAGTATATCAAGGACAAGTTGTTTCAAATGACCATAAAGGTGGAACTGTTTATATGACACTTGGTTCAGCTGGTTCTAAGTTTTACCAATATACTAATACTTATGCAGCATATCATGCCAAGGTTATTGCTAGTACAACAACTGGTACATTATTTACAGTTAAGAGTGATGGTTTATATTTAAAGACTTTTAATAAAGCTGGTGATATTTTAGATGAAGCAACTATTTTATCTAATCGTTCACAATTTACTAGTCATTTTGATAAGGAGTCATTCTTAAGTTCAGTTTCAATAACAAGAAACAAAGATGACCAAACTAAAGCTAATTTAAGTTTTAATACTTCTTATTATGGTAATATTGGTCATGTAAGGGTAGAAGATAAAACGGGTAAAGTATATTTAGATACAGTACTAAAAGATGAAGCTATGACTAGTTTTCTATTTGGTGGTTTACAATTAGATGATGTAAAAGATTTTGTAGTTAAGTTTAAGAAATATGATGGTACAGTAATTACTAAAGAAATTCACTTTATTAACTCTTTATATTATGGAAGAATTTATGATCTTAGATTTAGTGATCAAGGAGAGAGAAACTATTCGATTATCTTTAGAGAAGAGTTAGAGGGTAATGTCTTAGATAAATATGAAATATATTTCGATGATGCTTATCAAGCAGAATATCCAGTAGGAACACGAAGAATTAATGTAACATCTGTTCCAGAAGAAGTAAGAGATGTTATTTTAAAACTAAAGGCTGCAGATGGTGCAGTATTAGATGAGTATTATTTTGATGTAGCTTTACCTGTAACTTTAAATGTAGGTGAGGAAAGCTATGATGTAAATATAGGTAAGACGATTGAAATTGAAGTAAATCAAGTTCCCAACTATGGTCATGAGTTAGTTGTGAAGTCTGAAAGTGACAATTATAGTTATGAGATTGTAGGGAATGTATTAAAGATTACAGGTATCAATGTAGCAACAGAAAATGTAACCGTAGGTTTAGTTGATAATGATGCAGAAGTAACATTTGCTTTATATATTTTAGATGCTACACCAGGTGAATTGTTAGATTTTGAAGTTATAAGAAATTATAAAAATATTGAGGTTTCATTTACTGAAGATATTAATCCTGAATTAGTAAAAGAATATAAAGTTTACTTTAATGATGTATTAAAAACTACTTTGCAAAAAGGTGCAAATTCATATAGTTTTCAAGAGGCAAAATCAGGAATAGTTAAAGTTGAGATCATTGATGTAGATAATAATGTAGTTAAAAGTTATACTGCACAAGTTGGTAAGTTTACTGAGTTAAGTTTAGCCCCTGCAACAAAAGACATCTATAAAGGTGATGAAATAGAAGTTGTGA
>DUNF01000107.1 GCA_012839485.1 Acholeplasmataceae bacterium | reverse complement strand
ATTAGTTTTTATAAAAACACAGGTGAATTTATTAAAGGTAGGTTTGGAGTTTTAGAACCAGTATCTAAAGAGAAAATAGAGATTAATGATTTAGACTTAATTGTTATTCCTGGATTAGCTTATAATAAAAAAGGCTATCGTTTAGGAAGAGGTAAAGGCTACTATGATCGCGCTTTAGAAAACTTTTCTGGTTTAAAAATTGGCCTTATTTATGATGATTTATTGCTAGATGATGAGTTTCAAGAAGACCATGATCTAAAGGTAGATATCTTAATTACAGAAAAAAGAGTTATTAAGTTTGAGGTGTAAATATGTTTGATGTTATTATTGTAGCTGCTGGTAGTAGTACTAGATTTGGAGAGAACAAAATACTTTTAGATATTCACTCTAAGCCTTTAATTATTCATACAATTGAAATATTCAAAGATTTAGAAGATTTAAAGCAAATTATTTTAGTAATTAAAAAAGAAGATCAAAAAGAAATTGAAAAAATACTTAAAGAATATGATTTAGATTTAGTTGTTACTTTTGGTGGTAAAACAAGATCTGAAAGTGTAGTTAATGGTTTGAAAAAAGTAACTAGTGATTATGTTTTAGTTCATGATGGAGCTAGATGTATTACCCTACCAAGTGATGTTTTGAAAGTTCTAGAAGAGATGAAAAAACATCAAGCAGCTTTTCTAATGAGTTTTGTTTCTGACTCGTTATATTATGAAGGAAAATTAATTGATAGAAGTAAAGCTTACTTTTCAGAAACACCTCAAGGATTTAAGACAGAAATACTGAAAGAAGCATTTTCTTTAATGAAAAAAGAATATCCAGATGAGGTAAGTTTAGTTCAAGACGTTTTAAATATCGAAGCTAAGAAAATAAAATCAAATAATTTCAATATTAAAATTACTGAGCCAAAAGATTATACTTTTGTTATGGAAAGATTTGTTAAGCGCAATTTAATTGGTGAAAGTTTAGATATTCATCCATTTGAGTTTGGTAAGAGTTTATATATAGGTGGTATTAAAATACCTTATCATAGTGGGGCTAAAGCTCATTCTGATGGTGATGTTTTATTGCATGCAATTTCTGAGGCTATTTTAGGGGCTTTAGGAAAAGGTGATTTAGGCAGCAATTTCCCTGATACTGACCCTAAATATAAAGATATTAGTTCAATTTATTTTTTAGAAAGAGTAAAAGAAATCTTAGGAAAAGAAAGAACTCAAATAGTAAATATTGATGCTACAATTTATTTAGAAGCTCCGCAAATCAATTCTTATCTAAGCAAAATGGAAGAGTTAATTGCTCATACTTTAGAAATTGATCAAGATAAGGTTAATATTAAGGCTACTCATTTTGAAGGATTAGGGATGATAGGCGAAGGCAAGGGGCTTGGAAGTAGAGCAGTAGTTTTACTTGAAAAGCATGATTTAAGACAAAGATAAAAAGTTGTAGTATAATAATAAACAAGAGGTGAAGAACAATGGATAATATTGAAAACAAGATAAAATTTATTTTAAGCAAAATCAGACCTTATATTAGATCACATGGGGGAGATGTGGAATACGTAAAGTTTGAAGATGGAATAGTTTATGTAAGGATGTTAGGTGCATGTGTTGGTTGTTCTGCTTTAGATACAACGCTAAATGATGCAATCGAAGCTATACTTTTAGAAGAAGTTCCTGAAGTTATTGGCGTTGAGAATTTACCATAAGGAGATTTAAATGAATAAATATATTATTGATAAACAAGATGCAAAAAGAAAGCAACTTGGGATAACAATTTCTAGGGTTATCTCAGTTCTAGCTGCTATTGTAATTGTAGTTGCATTCTTTATAACTTTTCCTTCATCAGCTGATACAGAAGAGGCTATTGAAGAAGCAAGAAGACAAACACTAACTTATCGTTATGCTTTTAGTTTCTTAGTGTTTTCGATTTTATCTTTTTCAGTTATAGTATTTAATGAAATCTTTGGTGGATTATATCATTTACTTAAAGTGATTATTAAATTGTTATTAGCAGGGTTAGTTTTAATTGGTGGAGGCTTAGCAATTTTCCTAACAGATTTGCATTTTACTGCTTGCCAAGTATCAATGATTGCTAGTTTAGCTGTATTAGTTTATGCTTTCATCCCAACAATCCGTGGTAACTTAAGAGAAGAATTATTAAAAGAATAAATAAGATAAATAAAAGCAACTCAAAGATTGAGTTGTTTTTATATTTTTGGTATAATAAATAAAGGTGTTAATTATGAAAGAGTTATTAATAAACAATTTAGAAGAAACAAAAGCTTTAGGCTTAAAGATGGGAAAACTTGCTTTTCCTAATATGATGGTAGTTTTAGAAGGCGATTTAGGAGCTGGGAAGACTACTTTTTCCAAAGCTGTAGCTTTAGGTTTGGAAATAAAAGAAATTGTAAATTCCCCAACATTCGTCATTATGAAGACTTATAAGGGAAGACTTCCTTTATATCATATTGATGCTTATCGTTTAAGTGAAGCATCAGAAGATGAATATTTAGAAGAGTACTTTGAACAAGGTGGAGTAGTAATTATTGAATGGGGTAAAAATATAGAATATTTGTTACCAAAAGAATATTTGCTTATTTCGATTAAAGATTTAGGCTTAGAAAAAAGAAAGTTTAGTTTTAAAGCTTTTGGTATGAAATATCAAAAGTTATTGGAAGAGGTATTAAAATGAATGCATTAGTAATGGATACATCAACATCTTTTATTTTTTTGTATTTAATTAAAGATGAAAAGTTAGTTTATAAATTTGAAGAAGAAGGCCAAAATAATCATTCAGAAAAACTAATGTTGGTTATTGAAGAAGCTTTAAAAAAGAATAATCTAAAAGTTCAAGATTTAGATTTAATTGTAACTGGTATTGGTCCTGGTAGTTATACAGGTCTAAGAATTAGTCTAACAATTGCGAAGATGTTTGCTTGGACTAAAAAGATTCCTTTAAAGGTTATTTCTAGTTTAGTTTTTTTAGGAAGTGGAGAGCCTAATGGCATTTATACTGTTACAAATAAAGCTAAAAAAGGTTATGTT
>DUNF01000106.1 GCA_012839485.1 Acholeplasmataceae bacterium | reverse complement strand
TGGTAACTCAGCAGTTATTTCTGCTACACAACTTCATGCAAGTGCAATTATCGCAATTACTAAAAAAGGAACAACTGCAAGAATTGTTTCTTCATATAGACCAACAACACCAATTATCGCTTGTGCTCTAGATGAACAAACATGTCGTCAATTATACTTATATTGGAATGTATTACCAATTATGGCTGAAAGAAAAGCAACTACAGACGATTTATTTAGCCATGGTCTTGAAAGAGCAATGTCAACAGGTATGCTTAAGAAAGGTGATAAAGTTGCGATTGTAGGTGCATCTGTTGCTGGCGATGCTGCAATTGACGTATTAAAATTGCAAATCGTATAAAAAAGAAGCACAAGCTTCTTTTTTTATGGTATAATATAACATAAGTAAAAGGAGGACGAGATGATTATTACTGAAAGAATGACCTTAGGGATGAAGATAGTTATTTGTATATTTTTATTTATGGTATTACTAAATGTGGTACCACCTAAAAAACAACTAGAGAAAAATCCTTTTATTGTATCAAAAGGAGAAAGGCCATTAATTGCAGCCCATCGTGGTGGGAAAAATTTAAATCCAGAAAACACATTTAAAGCTTTTGATTATGCAGTTAATGAATTAGATATTGATATTTTAGAACTAGATCTTGTTATGACTAAAGATAAACATTTGGTTGCTATTCATAATCTAACAATTAATGAATGTTCAGATGCAGAAGCAATTTCTGGTAGCACTGAAGATTATTATGTTGGCGCTCATACACTAGCTGAACTACAGGAATTAAATTTTGGCTATAATTTTAAAGATCGTAATGGTAATTATCCATACCGTTATGCACTTGATGATCCTGAAAGAATGACAAAAATTAATAATGAACAATTACATATAGCTACAATTGATGATATTTTTGCTCGTTATGCCAATACTAAATTAAAGTTTATTGTTGAGATAAAAGACAAAAATGAAATAGGTTTTGAAGCTGCCGATCAATTAAATGAATTATTAACTGTTACTTATAGAGAAAATAACTTAAGAGAAAGAGTTATTATTGGAACATTTAATGGTGAAGTTGAAGATTATATTGTAGAGAAATATCCAACTTTATTCCGTGGTGGTAGCGTATCTTCTGTTACATCGTTTGTAATTACGCAAATGCTAGGAATGAACATCTTTGATAAGTCTAATTTTATGGCTTTACAAATTCCAAGATCAAGATCAGTTAAAGGAATTACTATTAAATTAGATCAAAGAACATATATTAAAAGAGCTCATTTAAGAGGAATATCAGTTCAATATTGGACTATTAATGATAAAGAAGAAATGCGTAGATTATTAGAATTAGGAGCAGATGTTATTATGACTGACAATCCTGATATTGCTTTAGAATTATTAACAGAAATGGGTTACGAATAATCAAAAATATTGCAAGTTAACTAGAAAAGTATTATAATTTATAAATAAGGAGATTTAATTATGGGAAGAGCACATGAAGTTAGAGCAGCAAGCATGGCAAAAACAGCTGCAAGAAAATCTAAAGTAAATGCTAAATATAGTAAAATTATTTATATGGCGGCTAAGGAAGGATTACCTGATCCAGATCATAACCCTGCTTTAAAAAGTGCTATTGATAGAGCAAAAAAAGAAGACGTGCCAAGTGATGTTATAAATAGAGCACTTGAAAAAGCTAAAGGTGGAGATGTTGATTCTTATACAGCAACACGTTATGAAGGCTTTGGCCCAAACAATTCATTATTTATTGTAGAGTGTCTAACAGATAACCCTAATCGTACTTATTCTGAAGTAAGAGCAATTTTTGGTAAAAGTGGAGCTAAACTAGGAGAAACTGGTTCAGTAACTTACATGTTTAATAACTATGCTATTTTTGAAGTAAATAATATGGATGAAGAAGAAGTTATGATGCTTTTACTTGAAGCAGATTGTAATGTAATTGATATTGAAACAGTTGAAGATGTAGTAAGAATAACAGCTGATGCAACAGAGTATGGAAAGGTAAGAAATACTTTTTATAGTGTTAATGCTGATATGGAATTTGTTCGTGATGAAGTTACTTGGGTCCCAATGGCAAATACTACATTAAAGTCTGAAGCAGATTTGGCTATCTATAATAAATTACTAGATTGTTTAGATGATGTAGATGATGTGCAAACTGTTTATCACAACATTACTAATGAAAGAGAAGAATAATGGAAACTCTAACAAAAAGAAACAAAAAATATGAAGAATATATAGATGGCTTAAAAAGCATTCAAGCAATTTATAGTCACCCTTTAAATAATTTCCAAAAAAGATTTAAAAATCTTTATTGGCTTTTAAGAGTAGCTATTGCTTCTTTTGTTGCTTATTTGTTTGCGGTGATTGTAGCTGATTTAGAGCTTAGCAAGATTATTGCTGGGACTGCTGCGTTTGTTGGGATATTTGGTGTTATTATTGGATTCATCATTTATAATAAAAAAAGCCAGAAAAAACTTCATGAAGAATATACTGATAAAGTTGATGAAAACAACTTAATTTTAGAGGAAGTTCAAGCTTTGGATGAACAATTAAAAGAGGAGATTATTTTGCGAATTATTACAGAAGAAGCAGGTCCAGACTTGCCTTCGCAAGATAATCAAGAACAATATAATAGTTT
>DUNF01000009.1 GCA_012839485.1 Acholeplasmataceae bacterium | reverse complement strand
TTTAAGCATACGCTCTACATTATTACCATCAAGACTAGAAATATAAAAGACCTCATCAAATGGTAGTTCATTCATTAAATTTAAAACATTTTCTACCATATAAGCTTCATTTTTTAAATTGTCAATTTTATTTACAACTAAAAACTTTGGTGTCTCTAAATTCTTTAAACTTTTTAAAATTAACTTATCTTCGTCATTAATCTTTTGATTACAGTCAATCATATAAAGAATTAAATCAACATCATAAAGTGATGAAAATGCTGCTTTATTCATTTTCTTATCTAAAGCAGTTTTTCCTTTTTGCACTCCCGGTGTATCTACAAACACAATTTGTGCATCTTCACTATTATAAACACCCCTTAAAACATTTCTTGTTGTTTGCGGTTTATGAGTTGTAATTGCAACCTTTTTCCCAATTACATAATTTAAAAAGGTACTTTTACCAACATTACTTCTACCAATAATAGTTACAAACCCTGATCTACTTTTTGGCATCATCCATATCGCTTTCTTTAAAACTGAATGGTAATAATTCTTTAATTGTGTATTGTTTAGTAACTTTTTTAAGATTTGTAAGGATAATCGGTGTATCTTCATTTAAAAGTTCAGACATAACTTGCCTACAAGCACCACAAGGTGAAACAGGCTCTAAAGTATCAGCTAATACTAACATCTTCACAATATCGTCTTTTCTGTAGCCTAAAGCATAAACTTTAAAAAGCGCAGTTCTTTCAGCACAATTAGATAAGCCATAAGATGCATTCTCTACATTAGCACCACTTACAATTGTCCCATCTTTTAATAAAACAGCCGCACCTACATGAAACTTAGAGTATGGAGCATAAGCATTATCAAATGCTTTTAATGCTTCTTTGTATAGTTTTTCCATAACATTTACCTCATTTATCCAAAAAGTTTCTTTAATAATTCTTCTTCTTTTTTTACCATAACTTCATGATCTTCATCTTTAATATGATCATAACCCACTAAGTGTAAAATCCCATGAATTAATAATCTAGCGAATTCTTCCATTTCGCTATGTTCATATTCTACAGCTTGAAGTTTAACTTTATCTAAAGAAATGAATATATCGCCTAAATAATCTTCTTCTGTATCGGGAAAAGATAAAACATCAGTTGTTTTATCAAGATCACGATACTGAAAATTAATATCTCGCATTTGTTTATCATTTACAATTATTAATGATAAACTTTTTTTATCTTTAAATAGTTTTGCGATTTTCTTAATTAAATCTTCAAACGCAAATTCTTCTTTTACTTCTAAAAACAGATTAATTTTCATTATCTTCCTCATAACGCTTAATGATTTCAAATAACAATGGGTGTCTCATTACATCTCTACTATCAAATTCAATAAACTTAACACCTTTGATATTTTTTAATCTATAATAAGCATCAACTAAACCAGAGTCAGATTTTCTAGGTAAATCTATTTGGGTGATATCACCAGTAACTATCATTTTCGAATTAAAACCAAGTCTTGTTAGAAACATCTTCATTTGCATCTTTGTAGCATTTTGCGCTTCATCTAAAATGATAATCGCATTTTCTAAAGTTCTACCTCTCATATAAGCAAGTGGTGCAATCTCAATAATCTTCTTGTTAACATACTTTTCTTGATTCTCACTGCCAATTGCTTCTGTAATCCCATCATATAAAGGAATTAAATAAGGATCTATTTTCTCTTTTAAATCTCCTGGTAAAAACCCTAACTTTTCTCCTGCTTCTACTACTGGTCTTACTAAAACAACTTTACTTATTCTTCCTGAAAAGTTAGGGTTTTTACCAGGAGATTTAAAAGAGAAAATAGATCCTTATTTAATTCCTTTATATGATGGGATTA
>DUNF01000119.1 GCA_012839485.1 Acholeplasmataceae bacterium | reverse complement strand
TTTCGACCATGAAAAAAATTGTTCCGGAATTCAAAAGCAAAAATTCGCAATATGAGCGTTTAGACATATGATTTCAATTGAACAGTTAAGTGTTGAGTTCGGAAGTTTTTCCTTGTTTGATAATATCGGATTTTTAATCAATCCAAAAGAAAAAATCGCCCTGGTCGGAAAAAACGGGTCCGGCAAAACTACCTTATTGAAACTGATAGCGGGCAAAATGATGCCTACGCGTGGTCGCATCGAGCTTCCAAAGGATCTGACCATCGGTTATCTTCCCCAACACATGATTCACAATGAAGGCACAACAGTATTGGAAGAAACTGAAAAGGCTTTTGATTATATCTATACACTTCAACATGAAATCGAATCCCTGAGCTTGGAGTTGGCTGCCCGAACTGACTATGAAAGTGAGGATTATCATCGCATCATAGACAAACTCAGTCATGCTCAGGAATATCTGCAAATCATCAACCAAGGGAATTATCAGGCTGAAATAGAAAAAACTTTGATTGGATTAGGTTTTAACCGCACTGATTTTGACAGGCCTTGTGCCGAGTTTAGCGGTGGATGGAGGATGCGCATCGAATTGGCAAAAATAATTTTACAACAACCTGATGTGCTGTTGCTTGATGAGCCTACCAATCATTTAGACATTGAATCTATACAGTGGCTCGAAAGTTTCCTTATCAACGCCAACAGTGCAGTTGTGCTGGTCTCGCACGACCGGGCTTTTATAGATGCGGTAACAACTAGAACTATAGAAATCTCCCTCGGGAAAATATATGATTATCAAGTCAACTATTCGAAATATGTTGAATTGCGCAAAGAACGTTACGAACAGCAAATGCGGGCCTACGAGAATCAACAGAAAATGATCCAAGATACAGAGTTGTTTATTGAGCGTTTTCGTGCTAAGGCTACAAAAGCTATTCAAGTACAATCGCGTATTAAACAATTGGAAAAGCTTGAAAGAATTGAGGTGGACATTGAAGATAATACCCATATGAATCTGAAGTTTCCGCCGGCTCCGCATTCGGGTATTATTCCCGTTGAAATAGAACATTTGTCGAAAGCATACGGCGATCTTTTGGTGCTTGATAATATTGGCATGATAATCAACAGAGGCGAAAAAGTCGCTTTTGTAGGTAAAAATGGAGCCGGTAAAAGTACTTTGGTGAAATGCATCATGCAGGAAATTCCCTTTTCAGGAAAGCTTAAACTTGGTCACCAGGTTAAAATAGGTTACTTCGCTCAAAATCAAGCTTCTCTGTTGGATGAAAATTTAACGGTTTTTGAAACCATCGATCAGGCTGCAGTTGGTGAAATCCGTACAAAAATCCGGGATATTTTAGGGGCTTTTATGTTTGGTGGTGAGGCATCCGATAAAAAAGTAAAAGTGCTTTCCGGTGGCGAACGTTCACGACTTGCAATGATCAAGTTATTGCTTGAACCTGTTAATTTGTTGATTCTCGACGAACCGACCAATCATTTGGATATGCGCTCCAAAGATGTGTTAAAAGAGGCTCTCAAAGCTTTCACCGGTACGGCTGTTATTGTGTCGCACGATCGTGAGTTTTTAGACGGGCTGGTTGATAAAGTATATGAGTTCAGCAATAAAAAGATTAGGGAACATCTTGGAGGTATTTATGATTTTCTACATCATAAAAAAATAGAGAGTTTGCAAGAACTTGAAATCAATATGCCTTCTTCGAAACCATTGCAAAGTCAGGATTTAAGTCCGCAGGAAAAGAATGTTTCTGATAATAAATTAAGCTATGAAGCGAGAAAAGAACAGAACAGAAAGATTAGAAAGGCTGAACGCGATGTGTCGGAGGTGGAGATGGAGGTTGAACAGTTAGAAGCAGCATTGAACGCAATGCAAGCTGAGTTGCAGCATCCTGAAAAAGCTTCAGACAGTGATTTTATTTTAAAATTGCACCAAAAGCAGCGGGCATTGGATCAGAAGATGTACGAATGGGAAATTTTGACGGAAACACTCGAAAATTTAAAAACAGAATGATATGTCCGGTAAATTGTATCTCTTTCCTACTCACTTAGGTGACACCGAGTTGTCGCGAATACTTCCGGTTTTCAATATTGAACTGATTGAGAATATCAAGTATTTTATAGTGGAAGATATTCGTTCGGCACGCCGCTTCCTCAAGAAATGCAATAACAACATCAATATTGATGAATTGCATTTTTTTGAATTGAACAAACGAACAGAGACTTCAGAAATTCGTTCATTTATCAGTCCTTTGTTGGCAGGTAATGATGTGGGAGTTATTTCCGAAGCCGGCTGTCCCGCCATAGCCGATCCCGGAGCAGATGTTGTAGCCATAGCTCATCAACATGATATTCAGGTTGTTCCGTTAGTAGGTCCGTCATCTGTGTTATTGGCTTTGATGGTATCAGGGTTCAACGGACAAAGTTTTGCTTTCAATGGATACCTGCCGATTCCCAGGAACGAAAAATCAGAAATACTTAAAAAGCAAGAACGGAAGATCTATGCAGAAAGTCAAACGCAAATCTATATCGAGACGCCCTATAGAAATATGCAGACTTTTATTGATATATTGAGTATTTGTAAACCTGAAACTAAATTGTGCGTGGCTGCCGATTTGACTTTACCATCCGAATACATTCGAACCAAGTCTATCAGGAATTGGCACAAGAAGATGCCGGAATTAAACAAACGTCCTTGTGTGTTTGTTTTATATAAATAGTGGCGAGTTTACGAGTTCCGCGTTCCGGGTTCAGGAGGTCAAATTGTTGCAGTGCGCTATCGACCTTGCCTGATGAGCCGAAAAATAA
>DUNF01000105.1 GCA_012839485.1 Acholeplasmataceae bacterium | reverse complement strand
TTATCATATACCTCCACAATCGGCTCTAAGGCACATTCGCCAATACAACCTACTGAAGTAAGACTAATATCCTTTAAACCCTTTTCTTTAATAGTTTGTTCAATAATATCATAGATAACATCAGCACTTGCTGCTAAACCACATGATGCCATACCAACTACAACACGATATTTATTGTTATCTAAAAGATTAAGTTTTTTTAGATTTTCTTCTCTAATTTTATTTAAATCTTGTTTAGTTTTCACCTGCAGCCTCCTCGTCAATAATCTTTCTTAATTCTTGATGTGCACTATTAACAGTCGCATGACCATAAACTTTACCATCAATTGTATATACTGGCGCTAATCCGCAAGCACCAACACATCTAGTTGCTTCTACTGTAAATAAACCATCTTTAGTAGTCTCCCCTACTTTGATTTGCAAGCTATTGCAAATTTCATCTAAAATAGATTGACTGCCCTTTACATAACAAGCAGTACCTAAACATACTCCAATAACATGTTTTCCTTTAGGTTCCAAAGAAAAACGAGAATAAAATGTAACTACTCCGTTGATTTTTGAAACACTAATTTTTAACTCTTCTGAAATAATTTTTTGCACTTCTAGAGGAATACAACCAAAGATTTCTTGAGCATCATGTAAACTAGGCATCAAAGGACCTGGCTTTTCTTTATGCTCTTTTATTCTTTTGCGTAACAATAATTCTTTTTCTTTTGTGATTACTAATTTTTCCATTATTAATCTCTCCTTTTAACTATAATATTATATTAAAATGAAAATGAAAACGCAATGTGATTTTGTTTTCATAAATAAAAAAAACCCTTTCATAAGAAAGGGTTTTAATGTATTTATCTTAAGGTCTTTGAAAAGTTAACTTATCTACAAACGAAGTATATTCATAAGTTCTAGTTTCGCCTTGATAAGTTACTTTAACTTGATAAGACACAACTGAATCAACTCCTGGGTGGTTAATAATTTCCCCATTATCATTCATGATTGTTGGTGTTAAAGATTTAAATTCAAAAGTAATATTTTTGTTTGTAAAATTCCTTAAAGCAAATAATTCTAAGTAAATTAAATGCATTAATTCACCCCAACGATCAGAGTTGCGAATATCTTGAGGACATTGTTTACCCGAGAAATCGTTATGTTGCATTACATCATTTAAACCTAAATTGTATTTATGTAATAACCAAGCAACTAGCTTACCTAAATGACGCATTGTTCTGTTAAAGTTTCCGCCTTCATTAACACAAGTTTCGATACCAACAGATGCAATATTACCACCATAGTTAGCAATTTGATTATATGAACTATTAAAGTATGTAGTAGGAATATGATACTCTCCATTAATTACATTAACTCTAACACCACGAGATGTGAAATAGCTTCTATTTAAAATTTGTCCGTTCTTTGTAGGAGCAACAACCTTAGTTTTAACTCCGTCTATAGTATAATATCCATCACTTGAGATATCTACATATGGTGAATAATTACCATTAAACATTACTCCTGTTGGATAATCAATTAATGCCCTACTAGTACCATCGCCTGCGTGGTAACCTACCTCATCAATTGGCAAACTTTGGTAAACATCTGTATCATCTATGCTAAAATGCCATGAAGCTACTCTACCATCTACTCTATGTTGCATATCGTTTAATAACTTAGCTTTATGTGAAGGATCATTCATTCCTGTGTTATGGACTGTAATATATCTAGTTTCTAATCTAAGTCGGTTACTTCTTTTATCTGTGTTACTAGAATCTACAATATCAACTTTAATTGATGATTCAAAATCATATTGATTATAAAAAGGT
>DUNF01000104.1 GCA_012839485.1 Acholeplasmataceae bacterium | reverse complement strand
CAATCTTTCTTTAAGTTTTTCAATTTCTAAGTTTATTTTAAGAATTAGAGCGTATAATTAAGCTAAGGTGATTCTTATGAAAGTTCTACTTTTAGTATTTTCAGGTACAAACAACTCATTTTATGTTTGTAATGAACTAAAAAAAGAATATCAAAAGTTGAATATAGAAACTGATATTTTACGTTTAGAAAATGTAAAAGAATTAAAGGACGACTATGATTTAATAGGAATCAGCTACCCTATCCATGCTTTTTCTGCACCGAAGTTTGTAGAAAAGAAAATTAAGGAACTAAAGATTAAAAACAAACACTACTTTATCATCAAAACTAGTGGTGAGTTATATCAACTAAATAGTGCTTCTAGCTACTATCTTTATAAACTAATGAATAAAAATAAAAACATCTTTTTAGCTGAATACCACGTCTTAATGCCCTATAATATTATCTTCAGATTTGACGATGCTATTACCTCAAGGATTCTTAAAGCTAATCGTAATTTTATTAAAAAAATTGCTTATGAAACAAGCAATAAAAGATATAAAAGAATTGACTTTAAGACAAGATATAAACTAATAAGAAACATCTTTAAAATCCAAAGACTAGGAGCTTACCTTAACTCATTTCTCTATAAAGTCAATTTAGATAAATGCTCTAAATGTATGAAATGTGTTAATAGCTGCCCAACTAATAATATCAAATACGAAAATAACAAATTTAAATTTAGTACTAATTGTATTATGTGTATGCGATGTTCATTCTTCTGTCCAGAAGATGCAATTAGAATTGGCTTTCTAAATAGTTGGAAAGTTAATGGAAAATATGACTTTGAAATACTAAAGCACGATAACCTCCAATACGAAAGTAATGAAAGAGACTCCTTCTATAATAATTTCCTCCCTTATTTAGAAGAACATGAAGAACCCTTCGTACTAGACTATGAAATTCAAAAAGACCACAGTTAGCTGTGGTCTTTTTCCTTATTTAATATCTGCTTTACTAAACAAAAACGATCCTATAAATATTAATAATCCAGGAATAACTGCATTTGATCCTAAACTAAACCAAAGATATTTTTTCTCTTCAAAAAAACCTCCCATATTATAAGACATCGTCTGAAGTACTGGATTAAAATGCATTAAAAGTCCAGTTGTTTCACTTACCTCAACTATTTGAGGAATTAAGGCAACAATCTGTAATAAGAAAAATAATCCGATTGTTAATCCTAAGGCTAAGCCTAATGATTTAGTTACATAGGTTAAGAAATGAGCTATAATTACCCATGGAGTTAAAATCGCAACCCCAACTGCATAATTTTTCAAAAACTCTAAAATTACACTACCTTCACTAACTCCACTTTCAAAAGTTGTAGAGAAAAGTAAGACTGTTAAAACGACATTGTAAGTCATAATCCCAAGAACAAACAAATAATATACTATTAAACTAGAAAAATATGCTTCTCTTCTTTTTATTCCAATAATCATCTTATTTCTAATTGTACTTTGCCTAAAATCTTTTGCCATTAAAACTATTGTCATAATTAAAACAATTAAACCAGCATTATTTGTCATATTCATTGCCAATCTTAAACCAGCAAGTGTTGTTATAATTGGTGGCATCATCAGACCATCAGCAGTAGCTAAATTATGCATTAATAAATAGATTAAAAAAGTAAAAACGGAAAATCCAGTAACTACAATTACAGAAATCCAAAGTAAATTATCTTTTTTTAAGCGATAAAAATCAGCTTTTAGTGATTTACTAAACATTTTTACCTCCTATCACTTTTAAATAAATATCTTCAATACTAGGCTTAATAGTTGAAATTTCTAGAATAATTAATTTTTCTTTATGTAATTTTTCAATAATTGCATTTACTTCATACTTTCCAAAAACATAAAGATAATCTTCTCTTAATTCTACTTTTTCATAATCTTTCTTTAATAACTCATATCCTTTTTGATTGTCGTTAACTTTAAGCTTCAAATGCTCTTCAGAAAAAACATCAATATCTCCAGCACTAATTTCTTGAATTAACTTTCCTTTATGAATAAATCCATATCTAGTACATACTTTAGCTAATTCATCTAAAATGTGTGAAGAAATTAAAAATGTAATCTTATCAGCTTTATTAAGTTTTAAAATTAAATTACGAACCTCAATAATACCTTCAGGATCTAAACCATTCATCGGTTCATCTAAAATCAAAAATCTTGGTTTATTTAATAATGCCATCGCAATCGCTAATCTTTGTTTCATTCCTAAAGAAAAGTTTTTAGCTTTCTTTTTAGAATTGATTAAATAACCTAAACCAACATCATTTAAAATTTCATCAATTTCTTTTGCATCAACATCACCAATTAGTTTAGCTTGCATCAGCATATTATCATAAGCACTCATGTTTAAATATAATGCTGGTGACTCTACAATCGCAGCCATCTTTTCTCTAACTTTAGCAATTTCTGAATCTTTATAATCTATACCACCAAGCTCATAAGTTCCTGAACTAGGAAAGATTAACCCGGAAACTGCTCTAATTAAAGTTGTTTTACCTGCACCATTTTCCCCAACAAACCCATAAATATCACCTTCATAGATTGTTAAACTAACATCATCTAAGGCTTTTAATTCTTTATAACGTTTTGTTAGATTGTTTGTTTTTAATACTACATTCATCTCTCTATAATCTCCTATGTTTTAAAATTATATCACGCAGTTCTTAAAAATATATTAAAAAGAGTTAGTTTTCACTAACTCTTTTATTTGTCTTTATATTTAACTTTTTGGAAATCTACTCGGCTTTAAAAACAAATTTATTAATGTATAAATGAAGAATAATATTCCGATAATCGTAGCTAAATAGAAAAATACTGGTTGATTTGGATTATTTACTAAAGCATCAATTAGAATAAATGGATATCTAATAAATACCGAAGTAAAGAGGATTTTTGATTCACGTCTATGAGTACTTATCAAAACAAAGTTTGGAATATTAGTATATAAACCTTGCGGAACATTATAGACAATACTTTCATAAACAAAAGCAAGCAAAATTCCTGAATACGATAACCATCTAATATGCCTTACTACAACTGGCTTCATCTTTAAACCAAAAAACATACAAACAGTAGAAATCAAAAATAGAATTATAAAGAATAAATCAAATGTTGGATTTCCTTGAAGTAAGTTTTTGGCGCTAGTAAACGTTGGAATAAAGATCATCTTGAATAACAAAACTAAATGACCTAAAAATATTTCTTCTTTTAAAAATAAAAGTACACTAACTAAAATAAATATAAGATTAGCTAATAAATTTCCAAGTCCCAACCAAATATAAGCATTATTATGGGACACGTTATTTACAAACTGATATACTGCGTAAATCAATAAGGAGATTGATACGATGAGACTAACAGTAAATAACCCAAGGATCTTTTTATTCTTATTCATATTACTCTCCCCTTATCTACTTTTTATAGCATTGAGAAAATTGCGTACATTAAGAATGCTAGTACTAAAACAAAGAATATTAACCAAATAATGTCTAAAGCAAAATTACGTCTTGCTTCTTTTAGTTCTTCTTCAGTTAATTCTCTTCCCTCATCTTCTTTTGCTTTTACTACAGCAAGTTCAATTTGTAATGCTTTGATTTCTTCTTCAAGCTTAGCAATTGCTTCATCTTGTTTTTTGTCAGCAGCTTTATCTTCTTTAACTTTTGCTTTTGCAGCTTTTAATTCTTCATATTCTTTTTCTTTATCTGCGATTAATGCAAGTAGTTTAGCGATTTCTTTGTCTTGCTTATCAATCTTTTTCTTGTTGCGATTGTTTTCACGAGTACTTTTAGCCGCTGCTTTTTCTAATTTTTCTTTTTCAGCTGTTAATTCTGCAATTTTAGCTTCTAATGCTTCAACATCAACTTCTTCTTGACCATAAGGTAGTGGAATAGCCATTTCGTATACTGAATCATCTTTTGGAACTTCGTAGTCTTCTTTAGTTTTGCTGTAATCAGATAAGATGTATTCAATTAAATCTTTCTTGTTTAATTGACTTCCACTTTGAATGTTATGGTTTTTAGCCCATTCACGTAAATCTTTAGCAGTCATTTCTGATAATGCAGCTTCTGCTTCAGCTGTGTAGTACTTTTCAATTTTCATTTGACGTACACAATAAGCAAGTAATTCATCTTTGTTTAGACGTTCTGGAACTTTGATTTCATATTTTGCAGCGATCTCAAATAATTCTTCTCTTGTACCAACATTAAATAAAACGCCTCTAAATTCACTTACTGATAAGCCATCACAGCAGCTTTTCTCATCATAAAATACTGCATCTAAAGAATTATTAAATTCTTCCATGTCTAGACGAGCATGGCCTACACGACGATAGTTATCTTCACTAGCAGCAACTAGTTCTTCCATATCTGCCTTTTTAACTTTCTTCTCAGCCGCATAAGCTAACATCTTCTCCACAAGTAAATTGTGGTATTTGTTATCAAGTTCTGGATCATCAAACGTACTTAGATATTTTTCTAATTGATGTTCTGATAATTTTGCGAACCATAACAACCTATAATTATTTTGGCCTCCAATACCGAAGCCACCTGATGTATTAGCTAATTGTTCCTCAACTTTTGGTGCCATAGCTTCGCGCAAAACATCTACACGTAAAGCCTTAGGTGCCATAAGTTTAAATTTCTTAAAGAAATCAGCTAAATCTTTACCATTCAAAAATGATAATTTTTTTAATAATTCCTTCATTTTTATACCTACCTTTTCGTATCTTTATTTTAATACACTTTTTATACTTTGTCAACCATTTATCCGTTTTTTTATAAAATATACGCTATATTTTCAAAAATAAGTCAAAATTTCAACTTGCCTCAATTAAAAAACGCAAAACCTAAATTTTGCGTTTCTTTCCTATTTTAAAGTATATTTAAATCTTTTAAAAGAGCATAACTAGGCATTTCATAGCTAGTTGTTTTCTTAGTTTCTTTTGAAAGAGAAATCTCTTTTAAACTTTCAGTTAAACTTCCTGAAAAAGAAAAACCAAAAATTGGATAACTCTTTTCACCATCAAAGTAATTTGCTAGTCTAACTTCACCACCGATATAGTCAGCATAAGGATCTACTTGAATACCACTTAAAGAAATAATTTCAATATGTGGTTCTTGTTTTAACTCTGCACTTGATTTCTTACCTTTTTCTAACTTTCTAAATCGCATATTACCAGTAGGTTTTAATCCTAAATATTGAGCATATTGGTTATTACCAAAATAACTAGCTAAAACTCCTTTATCTAAGACAATAGTTTTCTCCAATAAAACACCATCACCATCAAAACGATCAGCTTTTGATCCTGGCATTAAAGTTACAGTTAGTTTATCATAACCTCTCTTAGCATCTTGAATCACATCGCCAATCTTTTTATCTGTAGCTTTACTAAAAACAGCTTGATAGCCATATAAACTAATTAAACTACCAACTAACTCGTTTAAATCACTATCTCTTAAGATAACATTTTTCTTACCTTTAAAATCAATTTTCTTTGCTTTAAATCTTTTCTCAACATCACTTAAAGCTTCTTTAGCATCTTTTTGCATCTTCTCTTTATCAAAAGTAGGGTATTTATAATATTTATAAAGCTCTACTTTTTGATTTGAAGGGTCTTCTTTCTTTACACCATCATATGAAGGAATAGCTTCTATTTCAATAACAGAAGATATTTTCTTATAGTCAACACCTTTAGAGTTTACTAATCTAATAGTAGCTTGTTTATAAAATACCTCTAAAGAATTAAATTTCTTATTTTCACTAGATTCTTTAAAGAAAATATTAGCTACTTTATCAATTTCTTCTAAAGGTTTTTCTAAAACAAAACTATCTTTAAATGTCTTTCTTCCTACTCCTTCTACAAGTTCATAATATGGACTCACAGCAATTTGAGCTGATGAAATAGCTTCATCTACCTTTTTCGCAATTTGATTTACTGTCATAGTATATGGTAAGTTAAATGATGCTGAACCTAACATTTGATTTTCACCTAATGGTAAATAAATTGTTACTTCGTATGTTAAGCTTTCAGTATTTCTTGTAGCTTCTAGCTTTTGCAAGCTATAGTATGCTTCATACTTTTCTTCATTAATTTCTCTAATCTTATATTTATCTACACCTTTAGATTTTAAGATTTTTTCTATGCGTTTAATCATCCTATTTTCACCTTAGCTTTCATATATGGTCCACCATCTGAAACTCTAACCCATTCTTTGTATCCTTTGCCACAAGATCCACCACTGTTAATCTTAAAGTCATCAGATACAGCTGAAATTGATTTAAGTAAGTCAATTACATAACCACTCATAATAATTGGCGATACAACTTTACCAGTTAGTTTACCATTTTTGATTTCTCTACCGATTGTAGCAGTACATTGAATTTGCCAATTTTTAGGATCTTCCATTCCGTTATTAGTAACATCAATTAAATAACCATATTCAATACTCTTAATCATATCTTTAAGTTTATCTTTACCTGGTTCAAAGAAAGTATTAGTCATTCTTGTATATGTTTTATGATCGTATGCTTGTCTTCTACCATTACCAGTAGGTTTAGTTCCTAGCATACTTGCAGCATTCACATCAGAAATACCTTGTTTTAAAATACCTTTATCAATTACTAAAGTATCACCTGCTAATACACCATCATCATCAAAGAAGTATGAAGCAATCGCAAAACAACTTGCAGCTCCATCTCTCATTGAAACAAGATTAGATGCAACAGGTTTATCAATATACTCTTTTCCTAAAGCACGATCCTTTACAAATTGATCCATTTCCACACCATGACCAAATGCTTCATGAGCAATTAATCCAGAAATTGAAGGAGCTGTGATGACATCATAAATACCTGGCTCAGGATTTTCAGCAACTAATAACTCTCTTGCAACACTAGCAGTTTCTTTAACCTTTTTAGGTAATTCTTTTAATACTTTACTCATTGAAATATCATCAACTGAATTATAAAACATTTGTGTTTTACCTTGATCAGCTGCAACACTATAAATGAATGCACTTGGGAAGAAATAGTATTGCTCTAAATCTTTGTTTTTGCTTAAGTAAACTTTTGATACTTCTTCAACCATAAATCTAGCACCTGCATGAACAATTTTCTCTTCTTGTTTAAATAAATCAATAGTTTCTTTTAGTCCAGCAATAATTTCTTCTTCGCTTAAGTATTTACCTTTATTTCTTCTTGAAAAAGACTGAGTAAGTTTTTCTTCTTCTGCTAATTTTAAACCAACTTTTTTTGTTTTCATATTAGCTTTTACAAGTTCATCAATCTTTTCTTCAATTTTGTCTAACCTTCTCATAGTTAGTTCGTTAGTAGCATATTCAGAATAAATACCATCATGAACAACTTTGATTACAAAACCACAGTCGCTACTAGCTTCACCTACATTGCTACTATGATAGTCTACATAACAAACAGAGGCCATAGTGTCAGTTCCTAAAATCCCAACATGCTCATATTTACCTTGTAGTCTATCAAGTAAAGAAGCCATTACTGGCTTTTTACTTTTCAAATATTTTGAAAAACTTTTTTGCATCTAAAATCCTCTTCTTGGACCTTCAGGTCTTTCTTTAATTCCTAAATAATAATCAAGTTCTAAACGCATATTCTCAGGAATAGATCTTTCAACTGGCATTATAACTGAATTAGCCATTCTTTCTGAAAATCCAATAATAAACTTACAAGTTTCATAGTAATTGTCTTTATCTAAGAATTTATCATCATCTTTTCTGCTATGAATTTCAGCTCCTCCACGAGGTGCAATCCTAGCAAAGCTTAACGCAGGTACACCTTTATCCGCAAATGGAGTTGAATCTGATGAATATACTCCTTGACTTGCATCAATTGCAAATCCTACTTCTTTACCTAAATAGTTAATGTAGTTAACTAAACCCATCTCTGTAGTACAACGAGCAATATCATAACCTAATACTACAGCTGTCATATCTAAGTTGATATTTAGCTCATATTTTTCAAGTTCTTCCTTGTGCTTTTCTACATAAGCCTTAGATCCTAATAATCCCATTTCTTCTGAACCACACCATACAAACTTTAAAGTTCTCTTTGGTGGATTTTTCTTAAAGTGTCTAGCAATTTCTAAGATTGTAGCAGAACCTGTTGCATTATCATATGCTCCTTCAGAAAATCTAACTGAGTCATAATGAGCACTAAATGCTACTATCCTTTCTGGATATTCTGTTCCTTTAATCTCTGCAACAACATTATGTGATGTTTTCTTCATTTCTTCTTGCTTTAAAGTAAGTTTTACTTTACTTGCTTTACTTTTAACTAGTTCATGTGCATCTTTAATTCTTAAAGTAACTCCAGGAATTCTACCAGCTTCAACCATTTTATCACGATAAGCTAAAATGTGTAAATCGGTTTTCTTTGGATCATCATAAACTGAACCATTTAAAGCAATAATTCCTACAACTTTCTTTTCAACTAACTTTTTATAAAGTTTTAAAGGATAAAAAGCATTTACTAATACAATCTTTCCTTCAACGTTTTCTAAATTTACATCATGTCCATTTTCAATATAAACAAGTTCAGCCTCAATTCCTTCATCTGGAGTTGAGCCACTTCTTCCAATACCTGTAACAGTATATTCCTTATACTTAGGTTCTAATACTTCTAATTTTGCTTCCATAATCTCAAAAGAATCAACTTCAAACTCTTCTAAATGAGATTCAATCCCATCTTTTTTAAGTTCTTCTTGAATAATCTTCGCAGCTTTTAATTCTTCTTTGCTACCTCCAATTCTTTCAAAAAGTAAACTTTTAATTAAACTGTACGATCCATACTTTTTCATTGTTTATTTCCTCCTTCTATTACTAAATGTGATGCCATAGCCATATGGTCAGCTGCCCTTTCTAAATTGCTAACTAAGTTAATCCAAACTGGACTTGAATTAGCTTGGCATTTACCACAGTTAAGTCTTTCTATATGTTCATCGATTAATTGTTCTCTTAAGCTATCAATTTCTGCTTCTAGTTTATCTACAAGTTCAATTGATGCTTCTTCATCATCATTAAATATCATAATCATTTCATTAGCTAGTTGTTTGACTCTTAAAAACATAAGATCTAGCCTTGAAAATGCTTCATCTGTAAATACTAATTTTTCATAAACATAACTATCTGTATATTTTGTAAAGTTATGCGCTAGATCAGCTACCCTTCCTAAATCACTAATAACGTAATACAAATTAGAACTAACATCTTGTTCCTTTTTGGTTAAGTCATTTGAGGTGATTTTTACTAAATAATTAGTTAATTGTTTATTAGCATTATTAATATAATCAATTTCTTCTATAATTCTTTCTTTCTCCGATACTTCCTGTTTTAAAAATGCTTGATATGCATGCTCTAAAACATCAGTTGCAAGATGAGCCATAATTGCAATTTCTTTTTGTAAGTGATCTAAAGCAATTCTCGGTGTTTTTAAAAATCTTTCTTCTAAACGAATTACTTTACGATCTGGGTCTATCTTATCCCTAATTATAAATTTACTTATCCTTACAAAAACTTGAGCAAGCGGCAAGAATAAAATTACACAAGCTACATTAAATAATGTATGGAACATCGCAATTTGTGTTCCTGGTTTTGTTGGAAAGCCTTTAGCTAAGACATCAGCTGTAAAACTTGGCCAAGCAAGTAAGAAAATCGCAAAGATAATTGAACCAAAGAAGTTAAACATTAAGTGAATTAATGCTGCTCTCTTAGCATTGGTACTAGTACCAATTGATGATAACATTGCTGTTACACAAGTTCCAATATTAGACCCAATAACTACAAACAGCGGTGCATTACCACCATCACCAATTGGCATTCCCGCAATCGCCATTGAAATAATAATTGAAGTAATGGCACTACTACTTTGAAAAATACCTGTCAATACTGCACCTATTAATAATAACACAAATGGATTGTTAATTGATGCTAAAGTATTATAAATAACTTCATGCTCTCTAAAATCTTTCATTGCTAGAGTTAATAAGTTTAAAGCTACAAAGATTAACCCTAAACCAGATAATACATTACCAATTGTTTTAACTCTTTCTCTTTTAGAAAGCATTGAAATAAATGCTCCAATAAATGCCAGCATCATCGCAATAATCATATAATCAAAACTTTGAAGTGCCGCTATTTGAGCTGTAATAGTTGTACCAATATTAGCTCCCATAATAATCGCCGTTGCTTGAAACAAAGTAATCATTCCTGCGTTTACTAAACCAACGACTAAGACGGTTGTTAAACTACTACTTTGAACAACAGTAGTAACTCCTAAACCTATTCCCATACTAACTACTCTATTATTAGAAGTTTTCTTAAAAATTGCTTCTAACCGAATATTAGCTAACTTCTGCATATTATTAGATAGTAAGTTCATTCCTATTAAAAGAGTTCCAACTCCCCCAAAGAAAATCATTATCGCACTGAATAAATTCATAGAGCCTCCCTTTATAATAAACTTGAGTATATTTTACCAAATTTTTACCATTTTATAAAGGCTTTTACTAAAAAGTTTTAATATTTTTTCAAAAAAAGAAGCTTTTTTAAGCTTCTTTTTAATTTCCTTTATTTAAAATAATTTCTTTACTCTTCATCAATCTAACGATATTACTTCTTTCATTATCATCTAACTTCATTTGGATATAATGTAATGTCTCTTCAAGGTCAGGAATCATAAAGAATTCAATAGCGTTTACTCTTCTTCTTGTTTTTTCGATTTCCTTAGCAAGCATATTTGCTGCTTTTTCTACCCCCGCTAGTTCTACAAGCTTCGGTAAAAGGTCAGCTAGTTCAATAATAGCTTTATCTAAATCACTAGGAGTAAAAGCAAAACCATAAGTAAGATCTATTTTTTCTTGCTCTTCAAATTCTAAGCTAGGAGTTTTGATATTCATAATATCTTTAGTTTTAGTAACAATCTCAATTGAGTTACTTGGAACCATTAAGGCTTCTAATATTCCTGCTTTAGAAATCTTGATTTTAGCTTGATCATAATATTTCATGATTTCACTTAATTTAGTTTCTACTTCTTTACGTAAAGAATAGTTATTTCTAACAAGTACCATAAATTTTTTGACCATTGCATCTTGTTTCCCTTTTAGGAGTTTATGACCTCTCTTAGCAACATCTAACTGCCTTTTTAATCTAAAAAGCTCCATTCTTGTTGGGTTAACATTCATAACAGCCATACTATTTATCCTCTTTTAAGTACTTATCGATTAGTTTAAGATCGATTCTCCTTAACTCGCTCTTAGGTAGAATTTTAAGTAAATCCCAACCTAAATCTAATGTTTCGATAATATCGCGATCTTGATGATAGCCTTGAGCTACATACCTTTTCTCAAACTCTTCTGAGAAATCACTATAAAGTTTATCTAAGTCAGATAAAGCTGCATCTCCTAGAATAGTTGCAAGTTCTTTTGCTTCTTTTCCACGAGCATAAGCTGCAAATAACTGGTTCATTGTATCAGCGTGATCTTCTCTAGTTTTACCCTTACCAATACCTTTATCCTTTAATCTACTTAAAGAAGGTAATACGTCAATTGGTGGATAAATATTCTTTAAGTGTAAATCTCTTGATAGAATAATTTGTCCTTCTGTAATATAACCAGTTAAATCTGGAATTGGATGCGTCTTATCATCTTCAGGCATTGTTAGAATAGGAATTTGGGTAATTGAACCTTTCTTTCCTTTAATTCTTCCTGCTCTTTCATATAAAGATGCAAGGTCAGTATACATATATCCTGGATATCCTCTTCTACCTGGAACTTCTTTACGAGCAGCAGATACTTCTCTTAGGGCTTCTGCGTAGTTAGTAAGGTCAGTAATGATAACTAAAACGTGCATATTTAGTTCATATGCTAAGTATTCAGCACAAGTAATAGCCATACGCGGAGTTGCAATTCTTTCAATTGCAGGGTCGTTAGCTAAGTTAATGAAAACAACTGATCTTTCAATTGCACCTGACTTTTGAAAATCAGAAATAAAGAAATTAGCTTCTTCAAACGTAATACCTACAGCTGCAAAAACAACTGCAAACTTCTCTTCAGTACCTCTTACAGTTGCTTGACGCGTAATTTGCGCTGCAAGCCTTGCATGAGGTAGTCCTGCTCCAGAAAATATAGGTAATTTTTGACCACGAACTAAAGTATTTAGTCCATCAATTGCACTAATACCAGTTTCGATAAATTCTTCTGGATAATCTCTTGCAACTGGGTTTAATGGTGTACCATTAATATCTAATACTTTATCAGGAATGATTTCTCTTCCATCTAAAGAATTACCCATCCCATCAAATACTCCACCTAATACATCAGGAGATACTTTTAAAGTCATTCCATGACCTAAAAACTTAGCCTTAGCATCGGCTATTTTTAATCCTTGTGATGAGTCAAACAATTGCACTAAAGCTTTATCTTCATCAACTTCAAGAACTTTACCAGTTCTTAATTCACCACTTGCTTGTTTTACTTGCACAAGCTCATCATACTTAACTCCAGATACTCCTTCAACTAACATCAAGGGACCAACAACTTCAGTAATTGTTTTATACTCTTTAGCCATTAGAAATCTCCTCCTTTTGTTAGTTTATTAAATTCATTATTTAAGTCTTTTTGAATTTCTTCATATGTTTTTTGTACATCTTCTTCTTTTACATACTTAAAACGTCCTATTTTTTCTAAAACAGGTAAAGTAGTCATTTCTGAAAAACTTGCGTTTTCTTTTAAAGCATCTTGTGCTTTATGATACCAATCTAAAATAACCTTAAGCATATAATATTGTTTGCCTAAACTAGTATAAGTATCTACTTCATGGAAAGCATTTTGATGTAAGAAGTCTTCTCTAATACTTCTTGCACATTCTAAAGTTAATCTATCTTTAAAATCTAAAGAGTCAATACCAACTAAACGTACAATTTCATCTAGTTCTGCTTCTTCTTGCAAGATTTGTTTTGTTTCTATAACTTGATTGCTCCATGGTGAATGGTTTTTATTAAAACTATCTCTTAAGTCATCTTCATATAATGAATAACTTCTTAACCAATCAATAGCTGGGAAGTGACGAGCATAAGCTAAGCTTGATGATAAAGACCAGAATACCTTAACGATTCTTAAAGTTGCTTGGGATACTGGCTCAGATGTATCTCCTCCTGGAGGTGATACGGCCCCAATTGCACTAATTGCGCCTAGTCTTCCATCACTACCTAAACAGTTTACAATACCAGCACGTTCATAGAACTCAGCTAACCTTGATGCTAAGTACGCAGGATATCCTTCTTCACCTGGCATCTCTTCTAGTCTACCAGACATTTCTCTTAAAGCCTCAGCCCAGCGTGATGTTGAGTCAGCCATAATTGCAACACGATATCCCATATCACGATAATACTCGGCAATCGTAATCCCTGTATAAATTGATGCTTCTCTTGCGGCAACTGGCATATTTGAAGTATTCGCAATTAAAACCGTCCTCTTCATTAATACTTCACCAGTTTTTGGATCTTGTAAGTTAGGAAACTCATTTAAAACGTCAGTCATTTCGTTTCCACGCTCACCACAACCAATATAAACAATAATATCTGCATCAGCCCACTTAGCTAGTTGGTGTTGAACTACAGTTTTCCCAGAACCAAATGGTCCAGGAATAGCAGCTGTACCACCAATTGCAATTGGGAAAAGTGTATCAATAACTCTTTGACCTGTAATCATTGGATCTTCTGGAGCTAGTTTATTCTTATAAGGTCTTCCTCTTCTAACTGGCCATTTTTGGATCATTGTTAGTTCTTTAATGCCTGCTTCAGTTTTTATCTTTGCAACTACATCACTAACTTTAAAACTACCTGATTTTACTTCTAAAACTTCACCTTTAACACCATAAGGTACCATAATCTTATGCTCTACAACTGAAGTTTCTTGAACTGTACCTAGTACATCTCCTGCTTCAACTTTATCACCAGCTTTTGCTACTGGTTTAAATTCCCATTTCTTTTCCCTATCTAAGCGGGGTAAGTCAATACCTAAAGGAATTCTATCTCCAGATGATTCATAAATAACAGCTAGTGGTCTTTGAATACCATCAAAAATACTTTCCATTAGTCCAGGCCCAAGTTCAACTGATAAAGCCTCACCTGTAGAGTATACTGGTTCTCCTGGTCCAATTCCTGCTGTTTCTTCATAAACTTGGATTGAGGCACGATCTCCTCTTAATTCTATAACTTCTCCAATTAATCCTTTTTCACTTACCTTAACTACATCATACATCTGAACATCTTGCATGTTCTTAGCTACAATTAAGGGTCCTGAAACTTTGGTAATTATTCCTATAATTTTATCTTTCATACGTTAGTCTCCTCATAAGATATCAAAGCCAATTGCTTTTTCTACGTTTTTCTTGATTTGCTTTACACCAACACTTTCCTTAGTTTCTTTTAAAGGAAGAGGGATAATAATTGGATAACTTTCAAGTTCATACTTCTCTATAACTTCTGGAATAAGCTCATATAACTTTTCAGTTAAATAAATAATCTTACACTTTTCTAAAGCCAGTTCAGCTATTTTTTTCTCTAAAGCTGATCTTTCTTTAATTGTATAAGTTTTAATTCCAATTGCATTAAAAAGTAAAACTGTATCATCTTCTGCTATCGCTACAATATCTACTTTAGCCATTCTTCTCTCCTTTAATTAAATCACTTAAAGCAATACTTTGATCAAAATAAATTAATCTAATATTCTCTATTTCAATTTCTTTACTTACATAATAGTAAAGCATTGGTCCAAGTTTCATCGAATCATATTCGTATTTCGCAATCTCTTCTAGTATATAACTTTTAAAAGCTCGTTCAAGTAAATCTAAAGATTGATTTTTAAAATAACCTAGTAAAGGTTTTTCCAGTTTTGGATAAACTAATACTATTTCTTTTAAAATTCTATCTTCATCATCTTCTTGATATAAGTCTTTTAAAAAATCTATTTTTATTTTTCCATTATCGATAAAAACATCTAAAACTTCACTTAAATCAAAATTAAGTTTTTTAGCTCTAAACAAAGTAATTATATTTATCGTATCAATATTTAAAACAAGATATTCTCTTAAAGCTTTATCATTTATTTTATTACTATCTTTATATGCTTTATTAAATAAAACCTGATCTATTTTCGCACTAATTAACCTTGGATTTTCTTCTAATCCTTTTAACTCTTGCTCTAGTTTAATAAATAGTTTTTGATTTTCTTTTGATAAACCTTTTAGATCATAGTTTAGAATAGCTTTCTCTAGATTCTCTTTACTAAAGTTGCTATTTGGAACATATAAATCATCTGTACTTAAATTAAAAATCCTTGCTTTGTAATATGCTTTTACATTAGTAGCATCGCTTACTAAAAAGAAACAATTTGTAAGTTTATGATTAGGACTTAAACTTTGAATCAAATCTTTAGTTTTAACTAACTCATTTACTAAAGTTGCTTCTATTGTTTGTTTTTTCTCATAGCCTAATTCTTCTAAAGTCTTCAAAATGTCTTTTGAGTCTTTTAACCTTAAGTATGAAGCATTAGTAAATAGATCTGCTTCTTTTACTTTCAAAACTCCATTCGCATAAGGGTAGTTCATTACTTAACCTCGCTGAATAAAATTTTGTTTAAGTCTGCTTCTAACTTAGCTAAAAAATTATCTACTAAAGCAGAGTATGAATGATTAATATCATACTTTTCGGAAACTATATAAAAACCACCATCTAAATTCATAGCTTTGTTAGATAATTTTAATTCATATTTTTTACCTAAAGCATTATTTAGTTTATCTAGTTCAACTAAATCTCCTTCTTTTTTTGAAGAAAATGTAGCTAGATATTTAGAATAGTCTTTCTTATTTACATAGATAACTTCTTTACCTGATAAATTATCTTCTTTAACTAGTTTTAAAACAAAATCAAAAAGTTCATTTTGTTTTAAGTTATCTAATTTAGCTACTGCATCCGATACTGTTTCTTTTAATAAAGCTTGTTTTAATTTAATTTCTTCCTTTTTAGCTTCACGTCTTGCATTAATCAAAGCTGCTTGTTTTTTACTTTGATTTAACGTTTCTTGTTTTTTTAATTCATCTTTTTGTTTGTTTTTCGCTTCTTCTATTTTTTCTAATTTTAATTGTTCTAGTTTTTTTAGGCCATCTGCTAAGATTACCTTAGCATCTTCTTTTCCTTTATCGATAATTTTATCGTAAATTGTTTTAGCCATTATTTTATTTCCTATACTGGAATACCAATAACCATTAAAATACTAACAAGTAAAGCTAGAATCGCATATGTCTCAACTAATACTGTCATAGTCATACCTTTACCAGAAGCATCTGGTTGTTTAGCTGTCATATGAATAGCTGCTACAGACATCTTAGCTTGGAAAATAGCTGATAATAAACCTACAATTGCTATTGGCATACAAGCTGCAAAAAATAACCAGCCTTGAGCTTCAGTAAGTGCTACTGGAGTTCCTCCTAATATTCCTACTTGAACTAGTACCATGATTGCTACGATAAATCCGTAAATTCCTTGTGTTCCAGGTAGTGCTTGTAATACAAGTAAACGTCCAAATAAATCAGGTTTTTCTGAAACAACTCCTGCTGCTGCTCTTCCGCCTATTAATACTCCATAAGCAGAACCAATTCCACTTAATACTGCAGCTAGTGCTGCACCAATAATCGCTAATGTCATTATATTTTCTCCTCCTTATATTTTATTGCATCAACGTGCTTTAACTGAACTGAAAGTGGTCTAAATTCATATCCTCCACCTTCATAAAATTTCCCAAAAAATTCAATATATTGTAATCTGCTATCGTGAACATAAGCAGATAGTAATCCCATACCTATATTAAAGATATGACCAATTATATAAATAAAGACAGACATTATTATTCCAATAATGCTTCCTTGTACCATTCCTGCTAGTCTATTCATAACCTCGGCAATAATTGCAGTAGATAGTCCTAAAGCTAGTAATCTTGAATAACTCAAAACATCACTCATATGGTTTACAAGTCCATAAAGGCTCGTAAATCCACCAGTAATTTTACGGATAAAACCTTGCTTTCTTCTTCCACCAAAGATTGTAATTATTCCAGCTGATGCAGCAATCATGATCAAACCAATTTTTGATAAACCTTCGATTTTAAGACCAACTGCAAAAACACCAAGTCCAAGTAATAATACTATCCATGGAAAGTCATCTAAAATAGCTTGCCAGTAATCTTTAGCTTTAAAGCTAGCATACATCTTTACAACTAAACCAGAGATAATGTGAAGTAAACCAACACCAAAAGAAAAGATTAATACTGTTAATGGTTCTTTAACTGGGTTTACAAAAACTGGTTCAAACCAGCCAAAACCAAAGTAAGATCCATATAAAACTCCAAAAAGGATTGTTGGGATAGATGAATAAGTAATAATCTTACCAATCTGCTTTAACATCCCTTTAGGTTTTTTAAGCTTTAAGAATAAAATTCCTCCAATAAGCATTACTACACCATAACCAACATCACCCATCATCATTCCAAAAATAAACCAAAACCAAATACTCATCATTGGGTTAGGATCTACTTCTTTATAATTAGGTACTTCATACATGTTTGTAACACTTTGAAATGGCTCTACAAACTTATTGTTTTTATTGCATGTAGGTGGATTCTCTCCTTCTTCTGGATCAAGTAATACTAAATCATAACAACTAACTGAAGTTTCTAAAACTTTCTTTAAATCATCTTCTTTATCACTTCTTACCCAGCCTTCTAAATAAACTGTCTCTAAAGTATACTGTCTTGGAGCAAGTTTTAACTCTTTGTCAGTTGCAGCTTGATCACTTAAAACATAAAGTTTTTCTTTATCTTCTGTTAACTTAGCTAACTTTTTACTAGCTTCATCAATAAATAAGTTATTAGTAATAATCTGCTTTTCTTTATTCTTAACAATATCTCTTACAAATCCCTTATCTTCAAACTTGTGTTCAGAAAATTGAAATTCTTTATTTAGTAAGTCAACTTCTTCTTTGTCTAAATAATATGAAGCATAAATAATTGCTCTTTTTTCTTTATCTAGACCATATAGTTTATAATCAGAGCCTAAGGCATCTAAACTTTCAAGAAACTTTTCTTCATCCTTACTACCAATATACCCTACAAAAAGGTCAGTATATCTTGATGACTTTAAATCTTCCACTTTTGCTTCTAACTTTAACCAAGGCTCATAAAGCTTTATTTCTTCAAGTAAAGCTTTATTTTCTTCTTCCTTTAAAGCTATTTCTTTTTCTAAATTCTCTAGTTCTAAAAGTAAGTCCATCTTCTTTTGATCATAATTAAAGAATTCATCATAACTTACTTCTGTTCTTGCTAAGAATGAATCTTTCTTTTCTTGATACTGTTTTAAGAAAGATAAACTTTTTTCTGTTCTTTCAATTACATCATCGTTTTCTGAAACATCAATTAAAATAGTTTCTTCTTCAGTTGGGATTAGCATCACTAACCCTGACTTTTGTAATTCCGAAAGAAGCTTTTCCTTTTCTTCTTTTAAAGCTACAATTTTAGCTTTCTTCATTGAAACAATCATCTAGCAAGCACCTCATTTAAAATGAAGGTAGTCGCTTTAGCTTTGTTTTTAGAAGCCTCTTGGGTAATAAGTTTAGCATCTTCTTTAACTTTTAATTTTAGATCTTCTTTTAGTTTTAAAATCTCAGAATCATTAGCTTCAATTGATTTATCGATTTTTGTTTTAGTTTCTTTTTCAATCTTTAAAACTTCTTTATCAATTTCTGCTTTAACTGCTTCTTCTTTTAATTCTAAATCACGTCTAGCATTAACTCTTAAATCTTCAGCCTTCTTTTCCGCCAGCTTAATTGATTCTAAAATTGACATCTCATCACCACCTTTTCATTAATTCAACCGATATATTATATCATATTAAACTTAAATCTACAAGAAAGAAATAATACCTTAATCTATTAAAAATAAGCCTTTTTTAAGGCTTATTTTCTCTATTTAATAATCTCTTTTTCTTCTAAATAACTAACTATTTTATCCAAACTGCTATAGTCTAATTCATCAACTTTACCATTATAAACATCAATGATTTTTTGATTTTGGGGATCTTTCTTTAAAAACATTTTAAAAACAAATTTAATAATTTTCTTATCAAATCCTTTTAAGTTTGGATAGTCCATACTACCTACTAAATGAAAGAATTTAATTTTTTCTAATAAAGGCTTTTTAATTAATTTCTTGTTTTGCGTTCTTACATCTTCTTTAAGTTTGTCATCTAAATTAGGATTCCCTAAAGAAACAGTAACTACTATTAATCTAGCATCGTTTCTTAACTTTTTAGCTGTTTTCTTTAAACCTCTAACTTTACCAGCATAAATACCACCTAAATAAATAACATTATCATATGCTTTTAAGTCAGTAACTTCCTTATAGTCTGCAAGATAAATTCCTGTTAATTCACTTAACTTTTCAGCGTATTTCCTGCTAGATCCGTATTTACTACCATAGACAATTAAATTCTTCATAAGCTTCTCCTATATTTTTATTCTATCATAAAACAAAAAGAAAACTCTTTACTTTACTAACTATTTACAGAACTTTTATTTATAATTTTCTTTTCTTAAGATAAAAGCATAGCTCTCTTTTAGTTTGCCACTAGTACTAGGTAATTCAATTTCCTTATATAAGCTTAATCCGTTTTTTTCAATTACCCTTTGTGATTGAGGATTATCTTTATAACACGTAATCATAATAAAGTCTAGCTTTACTTCTTCAAACAAGTATTTAATAACTTCCTTATAAGTCTTCTTCTTTCCAAGGCCTTAAAGTTAATCTTTCCGTTTTTAAGATAACATTGCTTAAATCTATTTCTATATTCATTTTGCTACTCGTGTAATATTAAAATTATATCTTATTAATCTTCCTTTGATTCTAATATGACAATTTTTTCAGAAATTAAACGCATTAAGGATAAACATCTCTTATAGAGATATTCAAAATGTAAATTATCGTTTATTTCTGTTTTATCCGTTTCATGTTTTCTAATTCTAAATTTATTGCCTATATTAGTCAATGTGATAAACTCATTATTTAGTAGAGAATAAAATTCATCACTGTCACCTGCTAAAGTTTTGAGCAACCTGACAGAAGAGCCTTTTTTATCTAAATTAGCCTTTTTACAATATATGGTTTTAATTCTCTCAAAGGCATCCCATACTCTTTCTAAAGCTAATCTTTTATCTCCTCTAACATACAAATCATCTGCCTCTTTTAAATATTCCTCTACAACTTTTTCCATAGGAAATTCCGTTATTTTATATTTATCTAAATCTATATCAATAAGCACTATCTTAAACCCATCAAATTTTATGTTTATTTTGTTTGATTCGAATATTAAATTCATATCGTCTTTCAATCTATTTTGGTCATACTCACCCATTAAATTTCTAGAAAAAAACTCTATACCGTCCAATATACTATATGATGGAGAATATTTTAATTCATAAAAATCTGTAATTTCAAAAAATTTTTTGTTGTGATAACCTTTTGGAACATAAAAATTTTTTATATCATTTAATGCTCGTTCGCTTACCATTTTGCAATCATAACCACCACTAAAGTTTGTAAATCTTATTGATTCATCATAACCCTCTAAATGTTTAAATATTTGATAATTAGCATCATCAGAAATGAACACATTAATTTTTCCATTTTCAATCCTTTCTTTATATCTTTTTGAAAATGGTAGTTTATCTAATTCTTTCACTTATATTCGTTCCTCCATTACACATCTTTCTATAAATTATATCACAAATTTAATAATTATAATCCTTCAATTGTGAAAAATGTCTTTCTATAAAAAAAGACCCTTCTTCAAAAGGACCCCTAAAAAACATAACTACTTATTTCATTACTTTTTCAAACCTAAACACTCTTGAATCAAGATTCTCACTGAAATTGTCAGCTAAATCTATAGACTCTTTATGTTTAGTGTTATAGAACTCAACTATCTTAAATTTTAATTTGTTTACATAAAAATGAATATTGCGAACATCAAAATATGGTGTAGTTGCTTCCCAAACTTCTACTTCAGGATATAATGTTTCAATTTCTTTCCACATCTTTTGACCAATACCTTGGCCTTGATATTCAACCTTCACAAATATAAAATCTAATAATCCACGTTTTGCTTCTGGATAAAGAATAACTATTGCACCACCTAAAATATGATCTTCATCATTAACCATAACATAGGCGTGAGAATCAGCTTCATGTAAGCTTTCCTCAATTTCATAATCTGGTACTACCTCATTTTCTTGCTTTCCAGTAAATGATTCATAACCATATTGGAATGCTTCTTGCAATAGCTTCTTATACAAGGTGAGATCTTCATCGCTTAACTGCTTTAGTTTCATAAATTCTCCTTTCAACTAAATTTGATTACTAATATATTTTACTCCTTTTTTCTTACTTTGCAACAAAAATATATTCCAAAATAAAAAAGGTTTGATATTCTCAAACCTTTTATGCATAACTCACCTTTTTATTTCTTTCTCGAACTCTTTCTCTTAAAAATCTATATAAATAGAAAACACCAATTAATAATGCAAATCCTCCAATAACCAAAATCTTATATAGAATTAAATTACCATTAACCATATTATAAAAGATTGAATATGGAGTACCATCATGACGTTCTAAAAACATATAATTATAAGGGATTGTTAAATTGGCGATTTGAGCTAATGCTACAACAACCAATAATATAGTTACCGTAATCGACATATTTTTGGCTTTTAATGTAGCCATTCCCGTAATTCCAATAAACAAAGATGAGAATGCGGAAATGCAGTGAGTAATTGCACTAACAACATTGTCTAATGATAGAACAGGATAAGCATTATAATTTTGTGCAGCACCAACAGTTCCAAACACCCCTGCAATAAAACCAAAAATTAAAACAAAGTCTAACGATGCTTCTTTTAATCTACCTTTAGTAAATGCTGCGAGTGGTAACACTATTAACATAATTGAACATAAAAATAAAGGTAAGGTATGGATGATCGTATCAAAAAAATCTCCATTTCTAATCGAAAGCATTGTAATTTTAAATATCTCAAATGCATTAATTGCAATTGCTGCAATCACAATTGTTTTCTGTTTGATTCTTTCATTTTTCCTAAATTTTAATCCTAACAAGATACTTAGAAAAATCATGATTGAGATCATAACTGATGTAAATAAAATATGTTGCCAGCTCCAGGCACCTTCAGGTGTTCTACTATATCCACCTATACCAAAAAACTCTTTTAATACGTCCATAATATCTTCTTCTCTTAATCTTCTTACCCGTATATTTTACTCCTTTTTTCTTTATTTGCAAGTAAAAAATTAGGGTTACAATACCCTAATTTTTAAAACTTATACCAACATTCTTCCTTCATAAATTGTTTTATTTCACCTTGATCTTTTCCATCATAATAAGCTACTAAAAGCTTTGCAAATTTAGGAACTCTCTCTTCTGAGATAATCAATAATCCTCCACCTTGAGAAACTAAGTAATGGTTTGCGAATATCACCGATGATCTTTTATTTCCATCAATAAATATCTGCGTCTTCATACAGTATAAACAAAGATCAATAGCAATATCAATTGCATCATCTTCTCTATTTACTATTTTCTGAATTGCTTCTTTCACATCTATCTCAATTGGAATTGGAGGTATATAATTTGCCCCAGTTATAGTTACTGGAACACTTCTTATCTTTCCACCATTAATCAATGAATTTTCATTCACAATACTAGCAATATGACATAACAGATAATAATTAGTTTTAGATGCTATAACATCTTTATCTAAAATAAACTCCCAAGCACGTTTCAAATCTACTATCTTTAGAATATCACTAGTTCTCATTTCACTAACAATCTCATTATCTAAAATAGCTTTAGTTTTTGGGAAGGTTGTTGGGATACCTTCTAAAATTGCTTGACTATGAATATAGTTTGCTACATTTGCTCTAGCAAAATCAATATTCATCAATACTCTTTCAGTTAGTTCCTTTTCTTCAAAACCTAATGATGTTAATTCTTTATTAACTTTTCTAAGTTTCTTTTTATATTCCTTTGATTCTTCAAGTAATAAAGAAATATTGTTATATAGTCTTTCGCTATATACATCTACATAACTAGAGGTGTTTTTACCTTCAACTTTTTTACGAAGATAAATATATTTATTTTCTCCTCTAGTCTTTATTTCAATTGAACCATCATAAGGAATAAGTTTTAGTTTTGCTTTTAAGTTAGATCTTTCTCGTAATAGCTTTTGGATTTTACCATATTGAATTTCCATATAAACCTCCTTTTCTTTGGGGTGCTTTCTTATATTTATTATAGAACAATTCACCCCAAAAATCAAGAGTAAATAAAATAAAAAAGCCCTTTTATATAAGGGCATATTTTAATTATTTATTTTTAGTAAACTTGCAATCAGGGAAATTAGAACATCCATAAAACTTACCATATTTTCCCTCCCTCTCTACAAGCTCACCACCACATCTAGGACATACACCTTGTATTATTTCTCTTTTAGTTTGCCTAATGTTTTGAACATGTTCTAAATTAGTAATATCTGCTTGCAAATCGTTAAGGCTATTATAAATTTCAATTATTTCCCCATTTGAATAGTGGATACCATCGTTATAGTTATTTAAGTAATCCTCTAGTTCATTTAAATTAATTACATTTGAAGATTGAATAGTACTAGCATTATTTCTAATCATGACAACTAGTGAATTTATTTTATACTTATCTCCTAGTGCTTTTGATAAATGATAAACATGTGATGCATTTTGTTTTATAGGATTTAAATAACGATATTTTCTACCACTACTAGGAATAGTTTGTATCCACTTTTCTTGTTTTTCATTGCCATGAATTACTCCTCTAAAGTTTTTAGTTTCAATACAAAAAATACCATTTTCTCTAATAACAATATGATCAATTTGGTGACTTTTGTCTTTTTCATCTAAAAGTGTGAAATTGTTAATATGTTTTTGCTTAGTATCTTCTGCTGAAAGAGTATCAAGAATTTCGTTAACCTTGAATTCTCCTTTCCGACCTTTATAATCAATATTAGCCGCCCTAACAATTCTTCTAATTACTGTCCTTAGAATACGCATAGATACTTTACCTTTCTTTTAATCATTATATCATTTTACAATTTAAAAAACTACTTAAAATAAAAAGCCCTCTTAATAAAGAGGGCTTAAATGGTGCCGCTGGCCAGACTCGAACTGGCATGCTTTTCAGCGCTTGATTTTGAGTCAAGTTTGTCTACCTATTCCAACACAGCGGCATAGCTACTATTACTTTTAAGTAATAGTAGTTTTTTTAATTTAAGCTTCTGAAACTTCGTAAATTTCATTATAAGCTGATAGTTTTTCAAGAAGTTCATTTAAAGTCATTCCTTTTGGTAAAGATAAGTAAATATAAGATTCTTTTAATTCTTTCTTTCCTTCTCTTATCTTATTTACAAAGTATGACTTTCTAATTGTAACTCCACTAGTTGCAAAGAACTCAAATAGTTCTTTCTCACAATTTTCCTCAAAAAGGATTCTTATTTTATAAATCCTTCTTCCAGTCGAAATTTTCTCACCAAATCTTCGAGAAATAATAACAGTTGGTAACACAACTACTGCTGTGATTGCTGCAATAATATAGTTAAGTGTTCCACCAGAACCTACCATAATTCCTAGTGCCGCAACTAACCACAACATCGCAGCTGTTGTAATACCTTTAACTGCTCCTCTTTGGTAAAGAATAGTACCAGCACCAAGAAAACCAATTCCTGATACAACTTGAGCGATTATTCTTGATCTATCCATATGTTCTGGATTAGCTAAGAATAAGTTTTCTTGTAAGATTGCGATAATACAACTACCTACACAAACTAAAATGAAAGTTACAAATCCAGCTGGTTTAGCTTTAATTTCTCTTTCATAACCGATAGCTCCACCGATTATTACACAAGCAATAACTCTTAAGACTTGTTCTAATAAAAGTCCTTTATCTATATCAGCTAGACTCAATAAAATGCCATTTAAAAACATTTTAATTTCCTCCTTGTTTCCTTATTTGGGCTTCATACATATCTCTATATTTACCCTTTAAAGCCATTAATTCTTGATGTTTCCCTTCTTCTACTATTCTACCCTCATCTAAGACAATAATATGGTCTGCATTTTGGATTGTAGATAGTCTATGTGCAACTACAAAAGTAGTTCTGTTTTCAGTTAAGACATTTAAAGCATTTTGAATTAAAAGCTCAGTTTCTGTATCAATATTAGCTGTAGCCTCATCTAAAATCAAAATCTTAGGATTCTTTAGTAAAATCCTCGCAAAAGCAATAATTTGCTTTTCCCCAATTGATAAGTTTTCACCTTGATAACTAGTCTTACTATGAATACCATCTTTTAACTCATAAACAAACTTATCACCACCGATTGCAAGAAGTACATTTATTACTTCCTCATCAGTTGCTTCAATGCCATAAGCAATATTCTCTTTAATTGTCCCTTCAAAAATAACGGCATCTTGTAAGATTAAACCAATGTTTTCTCTAATATCTGCTTTAGAATAGTTTAGATAATTCTCACCATCAAGTAAGATCTCTCCTTCTTCTAAATCATAATATCTTTCTAAAAGACTCATCATTGTACTCTTACCTGAACCAGTATGTCCAACTAACCCTACAAAATCACCTGGATTAATCTTTAAGGATACATCTTTTAAAACATAGTTTTCCTTTTCATAGTAAAAAGAAACATTTTTAAATTCAATCTTACCTGTAAACTCTTTACCAGTTATTTCCCCCAATCCTGTATCTTCTTTTTCATCTAAGAAACTAAAAACACGAGAAGCAGAAACTAGTGAGTCTTCTAAAGTATTAAGATTGGCAAAAACTGAAGATATTGGCTGAACTAATCTACCAATATAGTCAATATAAACAGAGATTGTTGTTGCAATAAGTAGTGTCCTTGTATCAAAATACCTTAAACCAAAGTATAAAAGTACAAAAGCTACAATAATTCTTTGAATTGTCATTAACATCTCATTTCCAAAAAATGTTGTAATAACTAATCTTCGATTACGATAACCAGTATTCTCAATAAGCATATTATTATATTCATTACTCATCTTTTCTTCTTTATTAAAGATTTGAATAACACCAACACTATTTACAAACTCTGCAAGTCTTCCATTAAGAACTGAGTTTGACTCTCTAATCATAAAGTTATAATGATTTACTTTACTTCTGTAAACAGTAAGCCAAATCCAAATTATCGGGAAAGCTAAGAAAGTAAGTAAAGCTAATCTATAATCTAAAACAAATAAACCAACATAAACTATAATTAATGAAATCGATGCACTAAAGATCTCAAACATTACATCATAAACTCCTCTTACACCTTCAGAATCAAAGATCATTTTTGTAACTGTCTTACCTGAAGGTTCAGTGCTAAAGTAAGCAATTGGTAGTCTATTTAACTTATCAAAAGTTTCTTTTCTTAAATCTAAAGTTAACTTCATTGAAGCACTAACATAAGTAACCCTTTGAGTTAATCTAAAGATTAAAATTAAAATAGAAATAATACCAAAGATAATAATCCATCTTGTAATTAAAGGTTTAGATAAACTATAAAACTTAGTTATATCATCTCCTAAAACTTGATAATTACTACTTATACTTAAATCATCTTTCTTTAAATTAATCGTATTAGTACTTTGATCTAAACTTTCAATATAATATTCTTTATAACTTCCTTCAATAAAGATATAGCTTTCTAAATCTTTAGAATATTTGATTGTATAAATGTTTCCCGTATTTTGATCAGTTTTTTCATAAAACTTACCATTATAACTTGCTTTAGATGAATCCATTGTTTCAACCCAAGTTGTCTGAACACCAGTTAACTCGGTATCAATAATTTGTTTTGTAATTAAAGGTTGAACCATTTCTAAAAAAGTAAACGAGATTAATAAAAACACCGATAAAAGCAAAACAAACTTATTACGCCAAGCATATTTAAATACACGAGCTAAGATTTCTTTTGATGTGTAATCTAGCTTCAAACTTTCTTTTCTAGATTTCATCTTTTTCACCCTTTAACTCTTGATTTTTATACTGAGTATAATACCAACCTTGTTTAGCCATTAACTCTTCATGAGTTCCTTCTTCAGTAATTGTACCTTTATCTAAAACAACAATCTTATCAGCTTCAATAACAGCTGATAGACGATGTGCAATAATAATATTAGTTTTATTAGCACGATATTTTTTAAGCGATTCTAAAATATTCTTTTCCGTAACACCATCAACTGCAGATAGCGAATCATCTAAAACTAAAACTTCACTGTTTTTAAGTAGTGCTCTAGCAATCGATGCTCTTTGTCTTTGTCCTCCAGATAAAGTCATTCCTCCTTCACCAACTTTCGTATCTAAGCCATTTGTTAAATAAGGAATATCTTTCTCAAAGTCTGCCATCTTAATAGCTTCTTCTACGCTATAGCTACTATCTTTACCTTCACCCATTAAGATGTTTGCTAAAACAGTCCTTGAGAAAAGCTCACTTTCTTGAGGAACAAAAGCTATATTTTCTCTTAAACTTTGTTTTTTATAATTTGTAATGTTTATGCCATTAATTCTAATACAACCTGTTTCTGTTAATGGATACATTCTTAATAACTGTTTTACTAAAGTAGATTTACCAGACCCCGTCTTCCCAACAATCCCTAAAGTCTTTCCTTGTTCTACTTTTAAATTAATGTTCTTTAAAGTAGTACCTTCTGCTTTAGGATACTTAAAATTAAAGTTCCTAAATTCTATTACTTCTAATTTTGGAACATCAATTGCATTGATCTTATCTTGAATCGTTGGTTCTTTCTTTAAAATCTCTTCAATTCTTTCAATTGAAACACGAGATTGTGAGAATACAGAAATTTGGTTTCCTAATTGAAATAGTGGCCATGAGAACATTCCTAAATAAAGGTTAAAAGAGATTAACTCACCTACAGTAAAACCCCTATTATTTACAATCAAAAATGAACCTAATGTTAAAACTATACCTTGAGTAATAATTAAAATCAATCTAAATGTAGGTCCAAACATCGCCCTTAAGTAAATTGATCTTCTTTCAATTTGATAAGCTTTTGTAGCTGATGCTGATAATTTCTCTTTATCAAACTCTTCTTTATTAAAACCTCTAATTAACTTGACATTATTTACACTTTCCATAACTAAGTTATTTAGTCTAGAGTTTTCTTCTCTTACCATTCTCCAATTACGAGAAATCTTTGGTCTTAAAATTAAAACTACAATAAAAATCAGTGGCATTGGAATCATTACATATAAAGTAAGAATTGCATCTTTAGAAATCATTTTAATAAAAGCTACTGCTAATGTAATAATCGTAGCTGCAAAATCAAAAAACTGAAAACTTACAACTCTCGCAACTGCGAAACTATCACTAGTAGACCTACCAATTAAATCTCCTGAATAATACTCTTCAAAAAAATCTCCATCTTGCCTAAAGATACTCTTAAGTAACTTTAACTTAGTATCATATAATAAATCTTGGAATAACCAACCTTTTAAATAATTAGTAATTGAAGAAAAAAGGTAACTTAAAACAGCAGCTCCTAGTAACATTCCAAAACCATAGTAAACAAATTCTGTAGTTAGAGTATTACTATTAATCGCATTTACTGTTCTTTCAATAACATCTGGCGAGATCGTTCTTAAGAAAACAGAAATTACAATCGAAAGCAAGGTGATTAAATAACGCCACCAGTTTTTCTTAAAATACCAACCTAATAACCTTGCCCCTTTCATAATTTACCCCCTAATAATTAAACTTACTCTATTTTTCCTAAAATAAGTTTTCTTGGTTTAACTTTCTCCTTAGAATATTGAAATGAAGACTTTATAATTTCTAATGTTTCTTTTTTGCCTTTATCATTTGCATAGATTCTAGCAATTAGATCTCCCTTAGTTACATAATCTCCAACTTTCTTTAGGACATCAATACCTACAACTAAATCTACACTATCTTCTTTTTTAATTCTTCCAGCACCCAAAATACCAGATGCTTCTCCTATTTTTAAAGCATCAATTGCTTTAATATATCCTGACTTTTCAGCCTTAACTTCTATTAATTCTTTAGCCTTACCAAACAAACTATAATCGTTAATAACTGCTTTATTTCCACCTTGAGCAGAAATCATTAACTCTAACTTTTTCAAAGCTTTGCCTGTTCTAACAGAATCTTCAACTAAAGCTAATGCTTCTTTTTCATCTTTAGCTTTATCAGTTAAAAGTAAAATCTCCTTACAAATCTCAAAGCAAAGAAGTTTTAAATCTTCAGGACCTTTTCCTTTTAAAGTCTCAATTGCTTCTATTACTTCAATACTATTACCAACTGCAACACCTAAAGGTTGTTCCATATCGGTAAGTAAAGCTACCATTTTCTTTCCTTGGCTTTTACCAATATCTACCATTGACCTAGCAAGTTTCTTTGCATCTTTCAAAGTCTTCATAAAAGCACCTTCTCCAACCTTAACATCAAGTAAAATTACATCTGCTCCACTAGCTAATTTTTTACTCATAATTGAAGATGCAATTAAAGCTACAGCTTCTACGGTTCCAGTTACATCACGAAGTGCATATATCTTCTTATCTGCAGGTGCAATATTTGCTGTTTGACCAGTAACAGCTAAGCCAATCTCATTTACTTCTTTAAAGAAATGTTCTTCGGATAAACTAGTATTAAAACCTGGAATAGCTTCTAACTTATCAATTGTACCCCCAGTATGACCTAAACCACGTCCACTCATCTTCGCAACCTTTAAACCAAGTGCTGCCAGAATTGGCGCAATAACAAGTGTTGTTGTATCACCAACTCCACCAGTTGAATGCTTATCAACACAAATACCATCAATCTTCGATAAATCAATTTTATCTCCAGATTCAAGCATCGCTTTTGTAAGAAGTACTTCTTCTTCATGTGTTGTTCCTTTAAGGACAATTGCCATAAGAAGTGCACTCATTTGATAATCTGCAACTTCTCCACTCAAGTAACCATTAATCATAAAGTTAATTTCTTGTTCATTTAAGGCTAAGCCTTCTTTTTTCTTTATAATAATATCAACAGCTCTCATAAACTCTCCTTAATGTGTAGTATATATTATACCATATTTATCTAAAATATTCTAACACTTTTTAAAAAGGACTTAAAACAAGTCCTTATTATTCTGAATAATTCTTAAAATAATTTTTCACCAAAACAAAAGGTGTACCTTTATCGCCACTACCACTTACTAAATCAGCTAAGCTACCAATTAAATCAGTATATCTTCTAGGTGTTGTTCCTAAAGATTCTGCTTTACCTTTAAGTTCTTTTGCTTTTGCTTTGATTCTTTCCTTTACTAAATCTTCAATATTTTCTTTACCTTTAAAATCATT
>DUNF01000103.1 GCA_012839485.1 Acholeplasmataceae bacterium | reverse complement strand
TTGATTTAAGAGAACTATCTACTAAGTATCAAGTACTTGTAAAGGATATTGATAAAGAATATCAAAAACAATATCGCGAGTCAAAACAAATTAGTCCAGCTTTATTTAAAGATAAAGTAGAAGTAATTAATGGAGTTAAAGTTGTTATTGATAGACTAGAAGATGTTGATAGTGAGGTTCTAAAAGACTTAGTTGATAATTTAAGTGATAACTTACAGTTAGAGATTGTATTACTAGCAAATGTAAGCAATGGAAGAATTGTTTATGTTTCGAAAAACAAAAACAAAAAAGTTAAAGCTGGTGATTTAGTAAAGATGGCTGCAATTGTTACTGGTGGTAATGGTGGTGGTAGACCGCAGCCATCTTTACTAAATCACCAGCCTTAACTTTTTTGTTTTTGTTTTTCGAAACATAAACAATTTTGCCACTACTTACATTTGCTAGTAATACAATCTCTAACTGTAAGTTATCACTTAAGTTATCAACTAAGTCTTTTAATACTTCACTATCAACATCTTCTAGTTTATCAATAACAACTTTTACTCCATTAATTACTTCTACTTTATCTTTAAATAAAGTCGGACTAATTTGTTTTGACTCGCGATATTGTTTTTGATATTCTTTATCAATATCCTTTACAAGTACTTGATACTTAGTAGATAGTTCTCTTAAATCAAGCAAATACTTATAACTTTCTAAATACTTAACATCCTGTGGAGCTTTATAAACTATATCTAACTTTTCTTCTTTAGCGCTTTTTACTAATTCTTCAGCTTTTTGTTTTAAGTTACTAATCTCTATTAGTATATTATCCGCACTTTCTAATAATTTATCTTTTATGTTTGTATCTGTAGTTGCTTCAATTCTGTAAATACCAGAACCTTTAGTCTCACAACTTAAAATCACAAACTTTCCTATTTCCTTAGCATTACTTACATGAGTTCCACCACATAATTCTTTAGAATCACCAATAGTAACAACTCTAACAACATCTTCATATTTATCAGAAAACATTGCTTCTACTCCTAAAGTTTTAGCTTTATCTAAAGCCATATCTTTAGTTTCAACATGATGACCTAAGTCAATCATTTTATTTACTATTGCTTCTACTTTTAAAAGTTCTTCATCTGTTGGTAAGCTAAAGTTATTAAAGTCAAATCTTAAACTAGTACTTGATACTGATGAGCCTTGTTGGTGAACATGACTTCCTAGTACTTGTTTTAAAGCATAATTTAAAAGATGTGTTGCAGAGTGGTTTTTAGCTGTATTAAATCTTAAAGCTTTATCAACTTGTAAGATAACTTTATCAGCTACTTTAATATACTCTCCTCCAAAATCAACTAGCGATGCATGTTGACCATTCGGTAATAAAATTGTATCTTTTACTTTATATTCATTATCTTGAAAGACAACTTTACCTTGATCTCCAACTTGACCACCTTTTAGACCATAGAATGGAGTTTGATCAAAGACTAATAATACTTCACCATTAGCTTCTTTAAATGAAGTTCCATCTTTAAAAATTGCAATTACTTTACTTACTCTTTTTAATTCACTATAGCCAGTAAAGATTGATTCCTCTTTAAACTTAAGCATGTCTTCATTTTGACTAATCATTGATTCATCTTCATCACGACTAGCACGAGCTCTTTTTCTTTGTTTTTCAAGTTCCACTTCAAAAGATTTTAAGTCAACTTCAAAACCGTGTTCTTTACCTACTTCTAGTGTTAGTTCTATTGGAAAACCAAAAGTATCGTATAACAAGAAAGCAATCTCTCCTGTAATTACTTTACCTTTAGCTTGTTCCATATAATCAAGAAGTTTCTTCTCACCTTTATCTAAAGTCTTTAAGAATTTCTCTTCTTCATTATTAACTACAACTTTTACCAACTCTTTAGCTTTTACTAAATTAGGATAAGGCTCTTGCATAATACTTACAACTCTATCAACTAAACTAGCTAAGAAAGGTTTATTTAGTCCTAACTTTTTACCATAACGAACAGCTCTTCTAATTAGTCTTCTTAAAACATAACCACGTCCTTCATTACTTACATTAGCACCATCTGAGATTGCAAAAGTAACACTTCTAACATGGTCTGCAATAACTTTAAATGCCATTTGACCATCATACTTAACACCGCTTAATTTCTCAATATCTTTAATGATAGGCATAAAAAGATCAGTTTCAAAATTAGTATCAGTTTCTTGTAAGATTGAAACAATTCTTTCAAAGCCCATACCAGTATCAATATTCTTACTTGGTAGTTCTTTATACTCTTCGCGTTTTTTACCTGACTCAGCATTAAACTGACTAAAAACGATATTCCAAATCTCTACATAACGGTCATTATCTAAATCATCAATGATTAATCTTAAACCAATGTTTTCTGGATCATATTTTAACCCACGGTCATAAAAGATTTCCGTACATGGACCACAAGGACCATCACCAATTTCCCAAAAGTTTCCCTCTAAAGGAATTAGTCTTTCTTCTTCAACCCCTAGCTTCATCCACATTTTCTTTGTTTCTAAATCTTCTGGGTAGTAAGAAAAGTAAATATTCTTTTTATCTAAAGCAAACCATTTTTCAGAAAATAAAATCTCATAAGCCCATGTTAATGCTTCTTTCCTAAAATAATCTCCTATTGAGAAGTTTCCTAACATCTCGAAAAACGTATGATGTCTTGCAGTTACCCCTACATTTTCAATATCATTAGTTCTAATTGATTTTTGCACATTAGCTAATCTATTTCTTTTTGGAGTTTCTCTTCCATCAAAGTATTTCTTTAAAGGAGCTATCCCTGCATTAATCCAAAGTAATGTTGGATCATCATGAGGAATTAAAGAAGCACTTGGAATAATTAAATGTCCCTTCTCTTCCCAAAATTCAAGCCACAATTTTCTAATTTCTAAACTACTTAGTTTTTTCATTATTTTTCCTCATCTAAGACTACTGCAAGTACAATTGGACTCAAACCACATTCTTTCATAATCCTTTTACTTACAACATCTTTTATTTCTTTCTTTATTACTTGCCAGTCTAAATACTTTTCATCAAAATGATAATCTAAAGTATCATCAACTACTTCATTTATTATATCATAAATATCAGCTTCTACTTGTTTATTATTTGTAACTCCCTTTAAAACTATTGAAGGTTCAGCTAATACTTCTTTGTATCTTGCATCTACAATTACATTAATAATAACTACTCCGCCTTGAGCTAACATTTCCCTATCTTTCAATACAACACTATTAATATCCCCAACAATCGACCCATCAACTAAAACATCACCTGTTGGTACAAACTCTTTTGCGACTTGCAACTTACCCTCTAAAAAGGTAATTACTTCACCATTTTCAAGTAGTAAAATCTCTTCTCTACTATAACCGGCATCTAAAGCAACTTGCATATGAGCATATTGATGACGATATTCACCAATAACTGGTGCGATATATTCTGGGTTTAACATCATATAAAGCATCTTTAAGTCTTCCGGTGAGGCATGAGAACTACGTAAATCTTTCTTTGTCATATTAATAACTTTCGCATTAGTTCTCGCTAAAGCATTCATTGTATTCGCAAAAGTATTAGGATAACCTTTTACATGCGGTGAAATTAAAACTATAGTATCCGTATCCTTAATTTTAATAAATCTATCTTTACCACTAGCCATTCTTTGAACATGAATAAATGGTTCATTTAATTCACCAGTTACAATAACTACTAAGTCATCATAATCATTATCATTGCTATCATCAATATACTTTAAGTTTACAAATTTATCACTTGGAATATTTAAATAATTTGA
>DUNF01000102.1 GCA_012839485.1 Acholeplasmataceae bacterium | reverse complement strand
ATAATTTTAAATATTTGAAAATCAGTCAAGCTTTTATTGAAGATATAACTTATGTTATTGATAAATATAATGACTTACTTAATGATAAGAATCTAGAAAAAAACAGCTTATTTTTAGAAAAGTATGTAAATGAGGTAACGCTATGAAAAAAGTAGAGTTATTGATACCTGCTGGTGATTTGGAAAGACTAAAGTATGCTGTTATGTATGGCGCTGATGCTGTTTATTTTGGGGGAATGAGTTTTAGTTTAAGAGCTAAAGCTTCAAACTTTAGTTTAGAAGATATTGAAGAAGGAGTAAAGTTTGCTCATAAACATAAAGTTAAAGTTTATGTAACTTTAAATATCGTTCCTCATAATGAAGATTTTGAAGGATTGAAAGAGTATTTAAAAGCTTTAAGTAAAATTGGTATAGATGGTTTAATAATCACTAGTTTTGCTTATTTAGATTTAGTAAATAAATATGCGAAGAATGTGGAAAAGCATATTAGTACTCAAAGCTCGGTAATAAATAGTGATGCAATTAAGTTTTATGAAAACTTAGGCGTTGATCGTATTGTTTTAGGTCGTGAGCTTAATTTAGATGAGATAAAAGCAATTAAAGAGAAGACAAATGTAAAGATTGAAGTTTTTATCCATGGTGGAATGTGTGCAGGTTTAAGCGGTAGGTGTATTTTGAGTAATTATATGGCTGACCGCGATGCTAATCGTGGCGGATGTGCTCATTCTTGTAGATGGAATTATTTATTAAAGTTAGAATCTGGAAAAACAGAAAACTTTACAATGGGGTCTAAAGACTTAAGTGCTTTAAGTTTAATACCAAAAATGATTGATATTGGTATTGATTCATTAAAAATTGAAGGAAGGATGAAATCTGTTTATTATATTGCATCAATTACGAGAATCTATCGCGCTTTAATTGATGAATATTTGGAAACAGGTAAAATTGCTGACTTTAAGATTTACGAGGAAGAATTAAAGAGTGTTGAAAGTAGAGAAACAGCTACGGGCTTTTTAGAAGGGGATATTAGGCCTGAAGAGCAATATTTTGATCCTAAGTTAGAAAATGCACCTAAGAATTTTTTAGGTAAAGTTTTAGATTTTGATTCTAAAACTAATATAGTAACCTTAGAACAAAGAAATAATTTTAAAATAGGTGATGAAGTTGAGTTTATTTCACCACATAAAAAAGCAATAAGTTTTGTAATTGAAGAGATGGAAAATAGTGATGGTGAAAAAATTGAAGTTGCACCACATCCACTAGAAATTATTACTTTTAAAGTTTCTTTTAAGTTAGAAGAAGGAACTTTAATGAGAAAAAAATAATGCTGGTAAAAAGTTAATAAATTTGATATAATAGAAACAATATATATAGGAGGCTTTAATGAAACATAAATTAACAGAACAAGGTTTAGAAAACTTTAAAAATGAATTAGATAATTTGAAAAATATAGAAAGGCCTAGAATTATTCAAGCTATCGCTGATGCTAGAGCTCAAGGAGATTTATCAGAAAATGCAGATTATGATGTTGCAAGAAATGAACAATCTCGTGTTGAGGCTAGAATTGTAGAGTTAGAAGAAATAGTGAAGAATGCAGTTATTATTGATTCTTCAAATGCAGACAATTTAGGTAAACAAATTACAATTAGAATTTATAAAAATGCTAAACAAATGAAAGATTTAGAATTTACTTTTACTTTAGTGAGCAGTAATTTAGAATCATCAATGGAACCAGGCGCTATGAAAGTTTCTGCTGAAGCGCCAATTGGTAAAGCTGTTTTAGGTGCTAGAATTGGTGATGAAAAATTTGTAAAGACTGAAGCAAATTCTGAACAAAAAATAAAAATAATAAATATAAAATAGGAGGATTAAAGATGAAAAAGTATGCACCAAAATTAGATCCAGGATTTCGCCCAATTGGGGTTGAATTAGATGATCATGTAGCGAGAGCCAAAAAGGCTGGAAAACACGAAATTACTATTTGTGTTGAGAGAAATGATGGTTATAATTATATTTATAAAGTACCTGCTTTTAAAGATAATACAGGCCATGATGAAGAAACAATTTTACTATTAGAAAGAGTTGTAAAGACACTACTTTGGTTAAGTGGTGGATACAAAGTTATTATTAATGGATCAAAAGTTTTAGCTGAGGAACTAGCAAAACAATATTCATATGGTGGTAAAAGAGATTTTGATACTCATTTTATGGAAAGAGTTTACGAACAAAAGTTTGAAGTTCGTTATGAAAGATGCAAACGCAAGCTTGTAGAGCATAAAGAAGTTATTAAAGTTGAAGGTGATTTATCAGGTCATCGTATTGGTTTTGATGCAGGTGGATCTGATCGTAAAGTTTCTGCAGTTATTGATGGTAAAACTGTTTTTGCAACTGAAACAGTGTGGAATCCAAAAACTAATTCTAATCCTCAGTATCACTATGATGGTATCGTTGACTCATTTAATCAAGCTAAAAAACACTTAAATGGAAGAGTAGATGCAGTTGGTATTTCAAGTGCTGGTATTTATATTAATAAAAAAGCAATGGTAGCATCACTTTTCATTCAAGTTGGTGAAGAAGACTTTAAAAAGCATGTGAAAGATATTTATATTAGAGCCGTTAAAGATACTTTTGGCGATATTCCATTTACAGTAGCTAACGATGGTGACGTAGCTGCACTTGCAGGTGCTCGTGGTCTAAAAGATAATGGTGTTTTAGGAATTGCTATGGGAACTAGTGAAGCTGTAGGTTATGTAGACTTAAATGGTAACTTAAGAGGATATTTATCAGAGTTAGCATTTGTTCCGGTTGACTTAAATCCTAAAGCTATGGTTGATGAGTGGAGTGGAGACTATGGCTGTGGTGTTAAATATTTTTCTCAAGATGGTGTTATTAAATTAGCCGAAGACAATGGTTTTAAATTTGAAAAAGGTTTGACACCAGCACAAAAACTTAAAGTTATTCAAAAATTAAATGATGAAGGAGATGAGTTTGCAGCACAAATCTTCACTGATATTGGTATTTATTTAGCTTATACGCTAGCTTACTATGCGAAGTTCTATGAGATTAAACACGTATTATTAATGGGAAGAGTTGTAAGTGGTAAAGGTGGCGAACAAATTACAAATACTTGCAATAAAGTATTTAAAGAAGAATATCCACATCTTGCTCATATTACTGTTGCATTACCAGATGAAGCTACAAGAAGAGTAGGTCAATCAGAAACTGCTGCAAGTATGCCTAGTACTAAATAATGAGTGTTTATATTCCAAAAAACTATAAAAGTAAGCTTTCTTTAATTGAAACGCAAAAAGCAATTAAAGATGCTAAAGATATTTTTGAAAGAAAACTAGCTGAAAATTTAAACCTTTTAAGAGTTTCTGCTCCATTGTTTGTTTATCCTGAAACAGGATTAAATGATAATTTAAGTGGTGTAGAACGCCCAGTAAGTTTTGAAATGAAATCAAATGGTAGAAAAGTAGAGATTGTTCAATCACTTGCGAAATGGAAAAGAGTTGCCTTAAAAAAATATAATATTCCTTTAGATCATGGGCTTTATACAGATATGAATGCGATTAGAAAAGATGAAGACTTAGATAACTTGCATTCTATTTACGTTGACCAATGGGACTGGGAAAAGGCTATTTCTAAAGATAAAAGAACTAAAGAATATTTAAAAGAGACTGTTGAGCTAATTATTAAAGCTTTAAAAGAAACTTATCAAGTTTTAAACAAAAAATATGGTTTAGTAAATAAATCTTTAGAAGCTGATTTATGCTTTATTTCTAGTAATGAACTATATAATAAGTATCCAAATCTTAGTCCAAAGGAAAGAGAAAATTCTATTTGTAAGGAAAAGAAATTGGTCTTTTTATCGCAAATTGGTAAAACTTTAGATAATGGAGAAACTCATGATTTAAGAGCTCCTGATTATGATGACTGGGACTTAAATGGTGATATTCTTATTTGGAGTGATGAGCTTAATATGGCTATTGAATTATCTTCAATGGGAATTAGAGTTGATGAAGAAAGTCTTTTAAAGCAATTAAAAAAGAGTAAAGCTATGGAAAGATTAGAACTTCCTTATCACCAAGCTGTTTTAAATAAAGAACTTCCATATTGTATTGGTGGGGGTATTGGTCAATCTCGTCTTTGCTTGATTTTACTTAATAAAATTCATATTGGAGAAGTTCAAGCATCACTTTGGGATGATGAAGATCTAAAAATTTTAGAGAAAAATAAAATTAATATCTTATAATAAAAAGCCATTAATGGCTTTTTATTTTTACTTTTTAAGTAAAATATGGTAAAATATTGCAAGAGGTAAAAAGATGGGTAAAGTTTATAAGTATCTACCAATGGCATATTACAAAACAATCTACGATATTGATTATGAAAAATATTATCAATATGGTAAAAGATATATATTGTTTGATTTAGATAATACTTTAGCAACCTATGATCAAGCAATATGTTCTGATGAAGTTTTAAAGCTTATAGAAAAGGTTAGATCTTTAGGTTATACAATTTTAATTATTTCTAATAATACTAAGGAAAGAGTAGATAAATTTATTGAACCGATTAACTGTCTATCAGTTCCAAGAGCTTTGAAACCATTAAAGAAAGGTTTTAAAAAGGCATTAAAACTGCTTGAAATTACTGATGTTAGTGAGATAATGTTAGTTGGTGATCAAATTATGACTGATGTTTATGGTGCGCGCAAATTAGAAATTGATACAATTTTAGTCAAACCGCTTAAAAAAGCAAATGAAAATTGGTATACTAAATTCAATCGTGCCCGTGAGCAAAGATTATATAAACGCATTAAAAAGAAATACCCACATGTTTATGAAGAATTGAAAGAGTTGATAAATTGATTAAAATAGACAAAATTACAGAACAACTTAAAAAAAGACTAAATGAAAAAGATGATGATCGCTATTTACATTCTTTAAGAACAGTTGAGATGGCTGAAAGAATAGTTCTTAAAAATAAAATCGATATTGATTTAGAGAAAGTTAAATTAACTGCTTTAATTCATGATTATTGCAAGAATGTAAGTAAAGATGAGTTTTTAAAAATAATTAAAAAGTACAATCTTGATTTAGATTTTTATAAAAAGACTAACTTCAAGATTTGGCATGCATTACTAGCTCCTTATATTATTGAAGCAGAGCTAGGTATTAACGATGAAGAGATTTTAAATGCAGTTAAATATCATACAACAGGATATAAAGAAATGAGTGATTTAGATTTTATTATCTACTTGGCAGATCTAACTGAAGATGAAAGACCTTATCCCGAAGCAAGTTTATTGAGAGCACTTGCTTATCAAGATTATAAAAAAGCTGCTGTACTTACTTGTTATTACCAAATGCAAGTATTAGAAAAAATGAAATTAGAGATTCACCCTTATACATTAGGAATGTATAATAGTTATAAATATTTACTTAAGGAGGATAATTTGGAAAATTTAGTAAAAGTAAAAGACATTTTAGAAGGAATTAAATTACAAAATATTAAAATATATGATGTTAGAGGCTCAACACCTTTATATGATTATGCGATAGTAGCTACTGCATCATCTTCAAGACAAATGCAAGCTGTACCGCTTCATTTAAAGAAGGAAGCAAGTTTTGGAATTCGTGGTGTTGAAGGACCTGGTGATTCTTCTTGGGTATTGATTGATTTAAACTCAATTATCGTTCATGTTTTTTCGAAAGATCAAAGAGAATTATATGCTTTGGATCAAATTTGGGAAGATTTACCAAAATCACTTGAAAAAGAGGTGAAGTAATGAAGTGTACTATTGGTGTTGATATTGGTGGGACTGATATTAAACTAGGGAAATTCTACGGCGATGAGTTAGTAAAAGAAAATAGAATTAGTACTAATAGAACTGAAAAAGGAAAATATATTTTAGAGGATGTTTTTAAAGCTGTAGATGAACTATTAGAAAATGACGAACTAGAAGGTATTGGCTTAGGGATTCCGGGGCCAGTTGTAGATGGTCATATTTTAGGTTGCGAAAATCTTGGTTGGGGACGTTTTGATATTACTTCAATAATTAAAGCTAAATATCCAAAAACTAAAATTAAAGTATTAAATGATGCAAATGCAGCTACTATTGGTGAATGGGCTTATGGTGGTGGAAAAAAATACTCTAGCTTTGTTTTAGTAACTTTAGGTACTGGTGTTGGTGGTGGAGTTATGGTTGGAAATCACTTAGTTGAAGGTGTATCTGGCTCTGCTGGTGAAATTGGGCATTTAAAGGTGAATATTGGAAACATAAGAAAATGTGCTTGTGGTTTATTTGATTGCCTAGAACAATATGCATCAGCTACAGGCGTAGTTATTACAGCTAATGAATTACGCATTGGAAGAAATACGAAGATAAATGATTATAGTGATGAAGAGATAACTTCTAGGTTAGTTTTTGATCTAGCAAAAGATGGAGATGAAGTTGCTTTAGAAGTTGTAGATGAGATGATTCATAAACTTGCTTTAGGTTTATCAATTGTAGCTAGTGTTATTAACCCAGAAGCTTTTGTAATTGGTGGTGGAGTTAGTAAGGCAGGACAGTTTTTAATTGACAAATTAGAAAAAAAATTCTATAGTTATGCTTTCTATACAATTGAAAATACAGATTTTAAACTTGCAGAACTTGGAAATAGAGCTGGTATTTATGGTGCAAGTTATGCTGTTAGACATCAAGAGGTATAAAAATTGGAAATTAAGACATTAACTGAATATGGCGTCTATAATTGGGATAACAAAGCTTATTT
>DUNF01000101.1 GCA_012839485.1 Acholeplasmataceae bacterium | reverse complement strand
TAGAAAATCAGTTGTTTATCGATTTGATTGAAGAGTTAATTGTTTTCTTTGCTTTGTGGCGTACAACTGAAGGTTGTAAAGAAGATAAGGCAGAATTGTTTTAAAATAAAAGTATTTAGCACTATCTACTAAAGCAGCCCAAGAGTTAGCAAAAAACAATTCTGCCTTATCTTCTTTACAACCTTCAGTTGTACGCCACAAAGCAAAGAAAACAATTAACTCTTCAATCAAATCGATAAACAACTGATTTTCTATACAATAGCCAATAAAGTATTTAGGGCTTTGATTTTCTGGATAACCCGAACTAGTTTCTTTTAAAAAATATTCACCAGCATATCTACCTATTAGATAAGGTGGATAATTAAAGAAATCTTCAAAATCAATATCTTTCAATTTCGCATGAGGATATTTTCTTAAAACAAAATCATATAATTCTTTTAAAAATGAATATTTTAAACTTTCTTTGGCAGAAAAATATCCACCTTTTAAATGATAATTAATACTCATCGTAAACCTTAACTTTCAAAATAACTTCAGCTGGTATAGATTGAATAGTATTATAAATAGAACAATACTTAGCTCCTTGACCTGCAGCTCTAGTAATTCTTTCTTTATCATCTTTAGACCAAATCTCTACATCAACAATAACTTCCTTTAATAGGGCAACACTAGTTTCATGTTTTTCACCATCAATCGTAATCTTAACACGATCAAATTCTAGTTTTTGCTTTCTACATAAAGCAAGAAATGTTAAATAATAACAACTTCCTAAAGCACCATATAATAAATGATACGGTGCATATTCATCCTCACCTCGTCCAATTTTAATTTCTCCATTTGGAGTTATTACTTTTCCTTTATATTCATTTTGAAATTCTAATTTAATTTGATCAGTCTTCATTTTTACTCTCACCTTCTTGTCTTTCAATTTCTTTTATTTTATAACTATAAGCTGCTTGAAGTAAGGCAGTCTTTACCACTTCTACATCAGCCACGTTTTCTACAAAATGAAATCCTTTTTTAGTTAATATCTTAAGTTTACCACTTTTACTAATAACAGATTTACCATAAATATTAGCATCTAAAAAATCATCAAATAAAATTACAGTTTCTTTATTACGAAATCCTAATTTTAAAGACTTTTCATCAATCTGAATCTTCTTTTTAGGTTCAAGAAATTCAAAAATAAACAAAACTAAGGCAACTAAAACTAAGGCACTTGCAATGATTAAGATTGCTAAATTCTCCTTTGTTTCTGCATACTTCATCGCAAACACTACGACAGCAGTAATCAAAAATGCTTCGATAATTCCATAAAATAAAATAAATCCATAACTTTTATAACCTATTGTTCTATAATCCATTTTTAACTCCTATAATTAGTGGTATTCTCATTTCTTTATATGTAAATCCTCCATGATGTCCTTTCATTGGTTCACCATCTTTAGATTCAAAATTATATTTGTTAGTAGCAACAGCAACATAATCACCTAAACTAGTTTTAAGTGTTTTATGAGGAATTCCTTTTCCATATAATTTCATTATTTCTTCTTTTGATAATAAAATAAAGTATTTCGAAAAATATTTCTTAAACAATTTCTCAAATGCAACTTTATCACTTACATGAAAGATTTGTGCTCTTGATTCTCCACTTGGCATTTTCTTTAATGTTTTTAAAAAATCAGGATATTCTCTTAAATCAATTGGCTCAACATCTACTTGTCCATGATCAGCTACAATTATCAAAAGCGTATCATCATTTAAATTTTCAATAAAGCTTTCTAACTCTTGATTCATTTGAATCAATTTAGCTTTTGCCTCTTTCGAACTAGGGCCATACATATGCATTGTGCCGTCTGGTTCATCACAATAAAAGTAAGTAAATGATTTTTCATCTTTATTGATAATTTCTGTTAGCATATCTAATCCTTCTTTAAAGCTATGATAACCATTTTCTCTAAATGAAGGATAAATTACATATTCTTGTACACCTAAATTAGTTAGATTACTTTCATAACTTAAATAATCTTCTGTTTTGTAATTCTCATGTTTTTGTTCTTTATAATAATCTTCAGACATAAACAAAGCAATTGATGGCTGATCTTCCTTTAAATATAAATGCCAACCAAGCCAACCATGCTCCAAAGGAGTTTTGCCTTGAAGCAATGACGTTGTAGCACTAACCGTAGTTGGTGGAAAAACAGATGAAATAACGTCTTTAATATTTTTGGATAAAAAATCATCTTTTTCTAAAGTGCCTTCAATAGCACTAACACCCATTCCATCTAGTAACATTAAAATTACTTTATCATAACCCCTATTTAAGTAAACATCTAAAACTTTATTTGATGGTCTAATGTTTTTACCCTTATAGTATTTAATTAAAGACTGATTAATATTAATTAGTGAATTATCATAATTAACCTTTAAATCAATTTTTTGATAGCTCTCAATACTATAAATAGTTTTAAATCCTAATTTAGAATAAGTATGATTACTAATCTTATTATCATTATCAACTAATAAAACTACATCTTTCCCTTGTTTTTGTAAGATAGTGATAACATGACTTAATAACTTTTGCATATAGCCCATATTACGACATTCTGGTTTTGTATAGGCATAACCTATTTCTGCGTAGCTATGATAAACATTACCAATCGTAATAAAACTAACTATTTCCTTATCAATATAATAGCCATAAGAAGTCTTAGTTTCTGCTAACTCTTTAAAATCTCTATTTCTAATATCATCGTTTAATTCTAAGAAAAATGAACGAAGTAAAGGAATTAGTTGATCTTTGTCTTTTGTAATTTCTTTAATATTAGGATCTTGGTAATTAGGCTTTTCATAATAAAGCATTAAACCTAAAG
>DUNF01000100.1 GCA_012839485.1 Acholeplasmataceae bacterium | reverse complement strand
TTTAGAAAAACAAACAGGTAAAAAATTTGGTGATCCAAACAATCCATTATTACTTTCAGTAAGATCAGGCGCAAGGGTTTCAATGCCTGGTATGATGGATACAATTTTGAACTTAGGACTTAATGACATCGTTGCTGCTGGTTTAGCGCGCAAAACAAACAATCCTCGTTTTGTTTACGATTCATATCGTCGTTTCGTTCAAATGTATGCCGATGTAGTTATGGGTGTTGGCAAAAGTGAATTTGAGAAAATCATTGATGAAACGAAAGAAGAAAGAGGAATTAAATTAGATACTGAATTTAGTGCTGACGATTTCAAAAAAATGATTCAAAAATTCAAAGCAATTTATAAGAAAGCTGTTGGAAAAGATTTTCCAGAAAATCCAGAAGAACAACTATTTGGTGCTATTAATGCTGTATTCTTATCTTGGAATACACCAAGGGCAATTTACTATCGTAGAATGAACGATATTCCTCACGAATGGGGAACTGCAGTAAACGTTCAATCAATGGTATTTGGTAATATGGGAGATTCATCTGGAACAGGAGTTGCTTTCTCTCGTAACCCTGCTACTGGTGAAGATCATTGCTATGGTGAGTATTTGATGAATGCTCAAGGAGAAGACGTTGTTGCTGGTATTAGAACTCCAGAAGATTTAGATCATCTAAAAGATTACAGCGAAAAACTATATAATGAATTAATTGGTTCAATGAAAAAACTAGAAGCATTCTATAAAGATATGCAAGATATTGAATTTACAATCGAAGAAGATAAACTATACCTATTACAAACTAGAAGTGGTAAAAGAACAGCTCAAGCTGCTATTAAAATAGCTATCGATATGCATAATGAGGGACTAATTAGTCAAGAAGAAGCTTTGTTATTATTGCAACCAGCACAACTAGACGATTTACTACATCCACACTTTGTAGCAGAAGCATTAAAAGCAGCAAAACCAATTGGACAAGGATTACCTGCATCTCCAGGTGCAGCTACTGGGGAAGTAGCATTTACAGTTGAAAAAGCACTTGTAGCACATAACGCAGGTCGCAAAGTTGTTTTAGTAAGATTAGAAACATCACCTGAAGATATTGAAGGTATGCATATTTCAGAAGGATTCTTAACTGCTAGAGGCGGTATGACATCACATGCAGCTGTTGTGGCTCGTGGTATGGGCAAATGCTGTGTAGCTGGTTGTCACGAATTAAGATTCCAAAAGGACTATGCTTTAATTAATGATGTAAAAATTAAAGAAGGAGACATTATCTCTTTAGATGGAACTACAGGCCGTATTTATAAAGAAGCAATCGCAACTGAACCAGCAACTATTTCTGGAAATTTTGCTATCATTATGAAATGGGCTAATGAAGCTAAGCGTTTAGGTGTTAGAGCTAATGCTGATACACCAAGAGATGCAAAACAAGCTCGCGAATTTGGCGCTACAGGTATTGGATTATGTAGAACCGAACATATGTTCTTTGGTGAAGAAAGAATTAAAGCAATTAGAGAAATGATTATTGCTGATTGTACTAAAGAAAGAGAAAAAGCGTTGGCTAAAATTCTACCAATGCAAAAACAAGACTTTGAAGAAATTTTTGAAGCAATGGGTGACTATTCAGTTACAATTAGACTTCTTGACCCGCCACTACATGAGTTCTTACCAAAAGAAGAAAAAGATATCACAGCACTAGCTAAGGATTTAGGAGTTAGTTTAGAAAAAATGAAATTAAGAATTTCAGAACTTGAAGAAGCTAACCCAATGTTGGGACATAGAGGTTGCCGTCTTGCTATCTCATATCCAGAACTACCAATTATGCAAACAAAAGCTATCATTGGTGCTTATTGTGCCGTAAAGAAACGTAATCCTGAATATAAAGCAATTCCAGAAATTATGATTCCACTTGTAGGTGAAATTAGAGAGTTAAGATATCTAAAAGATATTATTAAAGCAACTGCAGATCAAGTTTTAAAAGAAAACAAGATAAAAGGAGAATACAAAATTGGAACAATGATTGAAGTTCCTCGTGCAGCTTTATTATCTGATATTATTGGTGCAGAAGCAGACTTCTTTAGTTTTGGGACTAACGACTTAACACAAATGACATTTGGTTTTAGTCGTGATGATGGCGCAGACTTCTTGAAAAACTATTACGAAAAGAAAATTTATTTAAATGACCCATTTGCTCGTCTTGACCAAGAAGGAGTTGGACAATTAGTTAAATTAACTGTAGAAAAAGGAAGAAAAGCAAACAAGAAACTTAAGATTGGTATTTGTGGGGAACATGGTGGAGATCCTTCATCAGTAGATTTCTTCCATAGAGCAGGATTAGATTATGTATCTTGTTCACCTTATCGTGTACCAATTGCAATTTTAGCTGCTGCTCAAGCTGCAATTAAACATAAGAAATAAACAATATATAAAAAGGAGTAAAGTTTTACTCCTTTTTCTTTTTATGATATAATAACAAAAGAGGTGATTTTATGAAATATTATAAATATCATGAAGAAGGAAATGATTTTCTTACTGGTGAAGAAAACCCCGATTTAGATTATCAAAAAGAAGCAATAAAATTATGTAACCGTAAACTAGGAATTGGAGCTAAAGGATTAATTATTTATTCTCATAATAAAATTAATGTTTTTAATGCAAAAGGGGAGAAAACAGATATCTATTTTGGGGGAATAAGAGTTATTTGTACTTATTTTAAAGATCAAGAAATTGATTATAAAAACGAAATAAATTATTCGGGCGAAAAAATAAACATTATTGATCAAGATTTAATTGGTTATGAAATTAAAATAGATAAAAACAAATTAGTAGAAGATGAAATCCTAACTACTAAAGGAAAGATTCCTATTTATCGTTATGTAGACAAAAGAGAACAAATTTTAGTAATTACAAAAAATTTAGATGAATTAGTAAATAGCGGGCTAGCTGAAGAGTTATACGGCAATCCTTATTTCTCAAGAGAAAAAGATATAAGTTTTGCTCGCATAATAAATAAAGACAATGTAGTTATCTATACTTATAATGAAGATGGATGGTTAGAAGGAAAAGACCTGCCTTGTGCTTTTGTTTATTCGATACTTAAATATAAAGAAATGATTTCTAAGGAAATAAGGGTTCATTTAAAAAAAGGAATTTTAAACTTGAAGAAAGAAAAGGACAAACTTTATATTTTCGGTAAAGCTAATAAGATATGTGCGATAGAGGTATAAATAGAAAAACACATTAGTAAAACTAATGTGTTTTTATTTTATACTATCTTAACAAGTTTAATAATCACAATTTCCTGGAGTTCTTGGGAAAGGTAAAACATCTCTAATGTTTTCGATACCAGTAACATACATTACTAGTCTTTCGAATCCAACTCCAAATCCTGCGTGTTTTGCAGTTCCATATTTTCTTAAGTTTAGATACCATTGCATTTCATCAACAGGCACGTTCATTTCTTTCATACGTTTTTCTAGTAAGTCGTAACGTTCTTCTCTTTGGCTACCGCCGACTAATTCACCGCAACCAGGAACAAGCAGATCTACCGCTGCTACCGTTTCACCATCTTCGTTTAGCCTCATATAGAAAGCCTTAATATCTTTTGGCCAATCAATTACAAATACAGGGCCTTTAAAATGAACATCAGTTAAATATTTTTCATGTTCAGTAGCAAGGTCTTTCCCATATTCTGGCTTTTCTGTAAATTTATGACCCGATTCTTTCATAATTTTAATTGCATTTTTGTGTGTACAAACAGCAATTTTTGAATTTAAAAATGCTTCTAATTCTTTTATTTTTCCTTTTGCAACAAATTGATCAAAAAAGGCCATTTCTTCTGGAGCGTGTTTTAAAACATACTTGATTACGTATTTTAAAAGATCTTCAATTAAAGCCATATCATCATTTAAATCCGCAAAGCAAATTTCTGGTTCAATCATCCAAAATTCCGAAGCATGACGTTGTGTATTAGAGTTTTCTGCTCTAAATGTTGGGCCAAAAGTATAAACCTTTTTAAATGCAGTTGCAAATGTTTCTGCTTCTAGTTGACCAGATACAGTTAGGTGAGCTGCTTTTCTAAAGAAATCTTGAGAATAATCTACTTTTTTATCTTTTGTTTTTGGTAAATTTTCTAAATCTAAAGTTGTTACTTGAAACATATCTCCTGCACCTTCTGCATCGCTTGCAGTAATAATTGGAGAATGTAAGTAAACAAACCTATTTTCATAAAAATAGTTATGAATAGCGTAAGCTAAAACACTTCTTACTCTAAAGACAGCATTAAATAAATTAGTTCTTGGTCTTAAATATGCTTGCTCTCTTAAAAACTCGCGTGAGTGTCTTTTTGGTTGAATAGGATAATCTTCTGGGCAGTCACCTATAAGTTCTAATTTTGTAACCTTAAGCTCATAAGGTTGTTTTGCATTAGGCGTTAGCACAACTAATCCAGTAGCAGCTATACTTGCACCAACTCTAATTTTAGAAACTTCTCCAAAGTTTTCTAATTTATCATCATAAACAAGTTGTAGTGTTCCTAGAGTAGTTCCATCAGATAAAGCAATAAATCCAAACTCTTTTTGGTCTCTATTTGATCTTACCCAACCTTGAACTGTAATTTCTTTGTTTTCTAGTTGTTTGTGTTTTTGGTCTAATAAATATAAATCCATTTTTATTTCCTCCTAAAATATAAAAAGTCCTTAAAAATCATTTTAAGGACGAAAAATTTCCGCGGTACCACCTTAGTTCGTATAAAAATACGCAATACTCATTTTACTTTTTAACGCAAAGTTACGGTTAGGTCTACTTAATTTCTTCTAACAGCTCCTAGTGTTCTTTCCTATAAAATATAATTACGACTCTCACCATTGTCATATCTCTGTAAATGATTTTTATAGTACTTTTCTATTCATCGCCTTATAGTTTAATTTTATCATTATGCCTCTTTTTTGTCAAGATAAAACTAAGCTATATTAACAAGGTCAAAAGTATAAAAGTTTTTAAGGAATAAGTCCATAAAAGATATATCCTAATATGCCCGAAATAAAAATTAAGAGAATAGGGTGGGCTTTTTTAAAGATTTGAGAAAGGGTGAGAATAACAACCATTATTACAATAGCTTTCCAATCTAGAAGATAGCTAGTTTCTTCTCCAACAAACAAATTTTTAGAAACTAACGATACCACTACAGCCATCAACAAACCAATTATTACTGGTTTTAAAATTTTAAAAACAGACTTCACATAATAATTTTCCGAAAACTTAGACATGAATTTGGCAATAATATATATGATAAGAAATGAAGGTGTAACAACGCCAAGAGTAGCTGCTATACCTCCTAATATGCCCGCTTGTTGGAAGCCGATTAATGTTGCAGTATTAATTGCAAATGGACCAGGAGTAGACTCAGATATTGCTAAGAAGTTTAAAATTTCGGTTGTTGTAATCCAACCCTTTTGCATTACAATTTCATCTTCAATCATTGGGATCATCGCATAACCGCCACCGATAGTAAATAATCCTATTTTAAAGAAAACAAAAAACAATTCTAAAAGTAATTTAATTAGTGCCATCATAAGTCTCCACTTCTTTTTTGGCACTAATTACAGCAAAAACAGCTCCAATTAACATTCCAAAAACAATAATTGTGATTGTTGGTATATCTAATAATAAAGCAAGTGTTAAAGCAATTACGATAAGCCCATAAGACATATAGTCTTTTTTTAATACTCTATATAATTTACTTAAAGCATTTAAAATTAAAACTACAGCACCAATCCTTACGCCGTGAAAAATTTGACTAATTACTTTGTTTTCTAAGAAAGCTTGATAGAAAAAAGAAACAATAGTAATAACAATGATAGATGGTAATATTACTCCGATTGTTGCAAATAGTGAACCCCAAAAACCACCAACTGTATGACCAACGTATGTAGCACTATTAACTGCAATAACCCCAGGAGTGCACTCAGCTAAAGCCAACATATCTAACATATCTTCGTCAGAAATCCATTTCTTTCTTTCCACAAGCTCTTTTCTAATTAGAGGCAACATAGCTAAACCGCCACCAAAAGTAAAAGCGCCGATTTTAAAGAAAATCCAAAAAAGTTCAAAAATTTGTTTTATCTTTTTATCTTTTTTCACTTTTGCATCACCTCCGCTATTTTTTAATTATACAATAAAATTTGTATAAAAACAAGGACAGCAAAACCAGCTTTTGAAAAATAAAACTTCTTTAAGAAAACTATTTAAAAAAGCGGGTTTTTATGATATAATAATATACGCACGAGGAGTTGGTATTTATGGGATATAAAGCACTATATAGGACATATCGTCCTCAAAAATTCTCAGAAGTTATTGGTCAAGACATTATTGTCAAGACGTTACAAAACTCAATAATTACAGGAAAAATCTCTCACGCTTATTTATTTAGTGGGCCAAGAGGAACTGGTAAAACTTCAATCGCAAGAATTTTTGCGAAGGCTTTAAACTGCCATGATATTAACGAAGAAACGGGCGAACCTTGCTTAAAATGTACATCTTGTACAGAAATTGCCATCTCTTCAAGTCCAGATGTTATTGAAATTGATGCTGCAAGTAATAACGGTGTAGAACAAATTAGAGACATTAGAGAAAAGGTTAAGTTTTTACCAAGTGGAGCTAAATATAAAATCTATATTATTGATGAGGTTCATATGTTAAGTGGTAGTGCATTTAATGCATTATTAAAAACATTAGAAGAACCGCCAGCACATGCGATTTTTATTCTAGCAACAACAGAACCAAATCGCGTATTACCAACTATTTTATCTCGTTGTCAAAGATTTGATTTTAGACCAATTGCTATTTCAGATATTTATAAACATATTAAATATGTTTGTGAGCAAGAAAACACAAATATTGAAGACGAAGCAGCTATCGCTTTAGCTGAAAGTGCTGAAGGAGCACTTCGTGATGCTTTAAGTTTCTTAGATCAAGCAATTGCTTTAGTTGAAGAAACGATAACTTTGGAAATAGTTAATGATATCACTGGTAATTTAAGTTATGATAAATTACTAGAAATTGCTCAACATATTGAAGATAAAGAAATTGAAAAGGCATTAAAAGCTATTACCGAACTTTATAACTTAGGTAAAGAAACTTTGAAAATGGTAACTTCATTAATTAGTTTATATCGTGACATTTTAGTATACAAATCTTTTCAACACGAAAAAAATGAAAAATACATTTTCCAAAAAGAACAATTTAAAGAATTGGCAAAAATTTTAGAAAATAACAAGATTTTCTATTATGTAGATATCTTAAGTGATACTCAAAACAAGATTAAGTATTCTGCTAATCCATTAATTTTCTTAGAAGTTGCAATTATTAAAATGATTAATGCATCTAGTGAAGATTTAGATATAATTCGTCGTTTAAACGAACTTGAAACTAGAATAGAAGAAAATGGTGGCGGAACTGGCGGAAGTAGCGCTTCGGTTCAAAACTTAGAAAGAAATCTTATTAGAATTACTGGCGAGTTGAGTAAATTGGAATTACCAATTTTAAAAAATAAAGTAGAAGCGTTAGAAAGAAAAACAGCTAATACTTTAGATGTTGAAGATGTAAGATCAGTAAACACTAAATTAAATAACTACGAAAAAGAAATCAAAGCATTACGAAATGATCTAGCAACTTTAAATCCATCATATTTAGAAGGAAGATTGAAAATTATTGAATCTAAAATTGATGGCAAGAAATTTGAAGCAAGCGGACCAGCTGTTGTTAATAGCGAAGTTGATTCGAAACTTTTAGAGAGAATCGAAGAAATTGAAAATCAAATCAAAAATTTAAAGTCAGTTTCATCTTCAGTAAATGTAGAGGAAATCTCTGAAAAAGTAAATAAGCTTTTAAGGCAAAACCAATCTCAAGAAAACGAAGAATTAGATATGTTAATTGCAAGAATTGAAGCTTTAGAAGAGGCAAAACCAGAAGAGAAGATATCTAATTATAATGAAACATCAACAGTAGAACTTGCAGATATTGAAAAACGAGTTCGTTTAATGGAAGAACAAGTTTATCGTTTAAGTGCTGAAAACTATTTTGAATCTGAGGAAAAACGCAAACCAAAGAGATTGAGTAAAAAAGTAGCTGATAACCAAATTATGTTTTTTGGCGATGAAGTTATTACAGTTTCTGAATTTGAAAATAGAGACGAACAAGATTTCAATTTTGGTGTTATTGGTAAAGAAGACCAAGAAACAAAAGAAGATATCAAACAAGACGAGGTTTTAGAAGAAGATCTTGAATTAGAAGATTCTAGAGAAGAAGATTTAGAACAAGAAGAAAATGAATTAGAATCAGAAGAACAAGACGAAGATGAACCAGAAAACATGGATGATGCAACGATAGAAGCAATAGAAGTTGAAGAAGCAGAAGATGAAGATGTCTATGGAGATGCAGAAATAGATAAAGCTTCTGTTAGTTATCGTTTAAAATATCAACCAGATGCTAAACCTGGGAAAATCTCTGAAGGTTATATTTATAAACACGAGAAAGCAAAAGAACAATATGATATAACTGATGCTGCTTATTCAGTAGATAAAGACAAGAACAAAGCATTAGATAAAGAAGTTTATAATTTATTTAATGCAAAGCAAGAAGAAAAACCTAAAGAAAATAAAAAAGAAACATATGCAACTGATGATGGCATTGTTGTTCATAGCATTCATTCAACAATCGTAAAGAAACAATCTAAAGATGATTATTATGAACAAAAATCGATGGGTTTAGAAACACCAAAAGTTGAAACAGAAGAACTTCAAGAAAAAGAGCCAGTTCAAGAGGCTCGTGTAGAAGTTAAAAGTGTAGAAAGTTTAGCTGATTTAATTGATCTTGTAGATTCAAAACCAACTTCAGTAGAGCATAAGGCTTTTGAGTCGGAGGTAGAACCAAAAGGTGTTGCTAAAAAAGATTTTAGTGAAGAAGAAGCATATGAAAACTATTCTGAAGATATTATCTTAAGAATTATGATTGATGCTTTAGGCAAAGAAGCAAGAGATGATAAACGTAGAATAGCAGAAATTTGGCCCCATTTAGGGGAAAGTGTTTTGCCTCAAGATGTTTCTGTTGCGAATTTATTAAAACAAGGAGATGTTCGAGCGGTAGGTAAAAAAGAAATAATTTTAGTTTATGAAAGCCCGATGGTTTGTAATCAAATTATGGATAAAAAAACTAGAAGAAGAGCTCTTAGCATTATTGAAGATAAGTTAGGAGATTTCTATAACTATATGGCTTTACCTGAATCTGATTTTAGCGAGAAAAGGGAAGAATTTGCTGGGTATTATTTAATGGGATCAATTCCTAAAAAACTATCTCCGGTTAGAAACCCTTATTTAAAAAACATATCTAATCAAAAAGAAAAATCAATTACTGAAGAATTGACAGATATATTTGGTCCAGGAATTGTGAAGACGGAGGAATAATATGAACCAACAAGCATTAATGAAAAAACTTAAACAACTTCAAGACGAAATGGTGGAAACACAACGCCAGATTGAAGCAACTTTATTTACTGCTTCTGCAGGTGGTGTTGTAACTATCGAAATGTTAGGCAATAAGAAATTAGTAAAAGTTGATATTGACCCTTCTTTTGAAGCTCATAATAGTGATGATTTTGAGATGTTAAGTGATATGATTGTAGCTGCTTGTCAGATTGCAATTGACGACATTGATAAATTTACTGAAGAGAAGATGAGAAAATATCAAAGTATGCTAGGATATGGCGGGTTTTAAATTTGAAGTATCCAAAAGCTTTAGAGGAATTAATTTTAAGTTTTAAGAAGCTTCCGGGGATAGGACCAAAAACAGCAGAAAGACTTGCTTTACATATCTTACTTGGAGCAAATAAGGAAGATGTTAAGAATCTTTCTAGTAATTTGCTTAAAGCTTTAGAAGAAGTTCATCCTTGTAAGAATTGTGGTATTTTAACTGATCAAGATTTTTGTTTTGTGTGCAAAGATTATACAAGAACAAAACAACTAATGATTTTAGAAAACAATAAAGATATGGTTAGTATTGAAGCCACAGGCCAATATCATGGTAGATACCATATTTTAAATGGTGTAATTTCAGCTTTAAATGGTATTGGTCCGGATGATATTAACTTAGGTAATTTAAAACAAAGAATTAAAGATGAAGGAATTACTGAAGTTATTATATCTACAAACCCAACATTAGATGGAGAAATGACTGCCTACTATATTAACAATTTATTGAAAGATGAATTAGATGTTTATAGAATAGGTTATGGCCTTCCAGCAGGTACTAATATCGAATATGCAAATGAAACAACATTGATTAAAGCACTTGAAGGAAAAAGGAAAATGTAGTATAATATATGAAAGGAGCGTATTTCATGAATTTGTTTAAGCAAGCTATTATGAATATGAACTCTTTGGGTACTACGCTAGTTAGTACTACTTTTGGCGTTAATGTGCCATATTTTAACATAACTAAGTCCACTTTTTAGATTAAGTGGACTTTTTTAATACAAAAAAATAGGAGAGATGATATGGGATTTTTTGACAAAATTAAAGAACTGTTTAAGAAAAAGGAAAAACCCCCAGTAGCAGATTCTAAAGAAGCAGTAAGCGAATTAGAATCTGGAGAAGAAATGTCTAGTTTTGATGCGGAAGCAATCAAAAAAGACATGCAAAACATGGGAGTTGAAATTAGGCTAGAGGGACTAACTAAGGAATTCGTAGAAAAGAAGACGAACAGAATTACTGTTGCTGTTGACAATTTTGATGTAACAATTCCAGCAGGCAAGTTAGTTGGGTTATTAGGACCTTCAGGTTGTGGAAAATCAACAACACTTTACATGATTTCAGGTTTACACAAACCAACAGCGGGAAGAATCTATTTTGGAGAAGATGATGTTACTGATTTACCGCCAGAACAAAGAGGGATTGGTTTAGTTTTCCAAAACTACTCTCTATATCCTCACATGACAGTAAGACAAAACATTTTATTCCCATTAGAGAACATGCAAGTTCCAAAAGAAGAAGCCGAAAAAAGAGCGCAATACATGGCTGAGCTTGTTCAAATTGGTGATTTAATGAACCGTAAACCAAATCAATTATCTGGGGGTCAGCAACAAAGAGTTGCTATCGCAAGAGCTTTAGTTAAAATGCCAAGAGTATTACTTCTTGATGAACCACTTTCTAACTTAGATGCGCGTTTAAGAATGCAAATGCGTGAAGAGATTAGAAGAATTCAAAGAGAAACTGGTATTACTACAATCTTTGTAACTCACGACCAAGAAGAAGCAATGAGTATTTCAGATGAGATTGTAGTTATGAAAGATGGCGTTTTACACCAAAAAGACAAGCCACAACATGTTTATAACGAACCAGTTGATGAGTTTGTAGCAAGGTTCTTAGGAAACCCTCCAATCAATATGATTGATGGTAAAATTGAAGATGGCAAACTTATCGTAAATGGTAGAGTTTTAGAAAAGGTAAACTTAGAGGATCAACCGATTCATCTAGGTATTAGAGCCGAGTTTTTCCAAGTAGATCCAAAAGGAAGATTAGAAGCAGAAATCGAATTCTTAGAACACATTGGTAAAGATACAATGGTGATTGCTTCAATTGAGGATGCTAGTCGTACATTTAAAGCATTAGTATCAGCTCAAACTATTAAAGACTTGGAGGTAGGACACAAGATCAGGTTTAACTATACTTCCTACTTTGTATTTAACGCGGAAACTGGAGAAAGATTAATCTAAGATGCTTGAATGGAAAAAAGATGGTTGGAAAGCAGCAATAGCCTTAGGTCCTACTTTACTTATAATGGCTGTGTTTACTTTCTATCCAATAGTTAACACCTTTATAATGGCGTTTAGGAATAACTACCAATTTTTAAGGGGAACTGATGATGGGTTAGGAATTCAGAACTTTATTACTGTATTTAGTGATCCTAGATTTATGACATCACTAAAGAATACTTTATTAATGGTTGTTGTCTCAGTGCCAATAACTGTTGTTGTAAGTATTTTAATCGCAGTTGCTTTGAATTCAATTGAAAGATTAAGAGGATTTTTCCAAACAATCTTCTTCTTACCTTATGTTACTAACACAATTGCTTTGGGTTTAGTATTCAACACAGTTTTCCATAAAGATTTTGGTTTATTTAACTCAATCTTTAATTTAGGTGCGGTTGACTGGTTAGGAGCGGAAACAACATATTGGAGGGCGTTCTTCGTTTTAATGGTTTATACAATTTGGAACGGACTTGCCTTTAAGATTATTGTTTTGCTTTCTGGTTTACAGAATATTGATAAGCAGTATTATCAAGCTGCCGCAATTGATGGCGCATCTAAATGGCGTATTTTTAGAAAAATAACTATTCCTTTATTGTCACCAATGATTTTATATACAACAATCACTTCGTTTATCGGAGCGTTCAAAGTGTACACTAGTGTAATTTCCCTATTTGGTAAAGGAGCTGGTGCAAGTAACTCGTTTGGTCCAAACAACATGTTAATTACAGTTGTTGGTTACATTTACAATAAATTATGGGAAGCTGGAACACCGTTTGGTGCAGCATCAGCAGGATCTGTAATTCTATTCGTAATTATTCTATTGATTACACTTATTCAAAGATGGGTAAGTAAATCAAGGGTACATTACTAGGAGGTGCTAAATGGGTTTTAAAGAAATTTTATTAATATTATTAGGTTTAGCGGCGCTATTTGGAATTGGTTACTTAATTGTTTATCTAGTAAGTAAACATAAACAAAAGGCAAAAGCTGAACAATTAGCTTTAGAAAAAAGCGCAGATTTATCTGAAATCGAAAGAGCAAAAGAAATTAAGCGAAAAGAAAAAGAAGCTTATGTACCAGAGGATCAATTAAAGGCGTTTAGAAT
>DUNF01000099.1 GCA_012839485.1 Acholeplasmataceae bacterium | reverse complement strand
TGTAGGAGCGGCTTTAGAACTTGCAATTGATGAATTCTTAAATGATAAGCTTACAGATGATGAATTTGCAGCTTTAGGCGTTGAAAGACTTAAAAAAGCGCAATATCCAAAAGCATATGCGAAAGTATTACAAAATCTAAACAAAGATAAAGCAGTAGCTGGTTTAGCAGAAATGATTGATTATGAGACAAGAATTTATGAAGCTAAAGGTTTAGTAACATACACTACTCATGAATATTTAGTAGATATTATGACTGATACTACTGAACGTCAACCTACATTTACATTACCGCCATTTAAGAAATTTAAAGATAAAACAGATAGATTAAGTTGGGCTTACATTAAAGATCCACTTTATAATTCAACTGTTGCATGGCAACATGTATTTAGAAGACCTATTAAAGGTTTAGATTGGTCTAAAGAAGATTATATTAAGATGGGTGCAGCTCAAGATATTATAGATAATCCTCCTCTAGTAGGTTCTGATCAAGTTTTAGAATATAACATTGGAAAAGAAGATGATCCATCAAGATATTCACGCAAAACTTCATCATTACTTTTAGTTGATATTAATGGTGCTAGTGGTAATAATCCAAAAGTATTAGAATATTTTAATAAAGAAAAAGGTAAGTATTCTGAATCTAAAGTATTGAGAATGGGTATGATTCCTAAAGGCAAGTTAGCAAAAGATGAAATCAAAGTTCCAGTTAAACTTCCTCATACTTACTTAGATTTATTAAGTCATATGATGGTTAAAGTTGGATTCAATTTAATTAGTACTGGTACAATGGCGAAGATGGGCCGTGTTTGGGGTAACTGGATGATTCAAGTTTTCCCAACAAACAAAAAATTAATTGATAGATCTACAAGGATTATCGCTAACTTAGCTGATATTCCTTATAAACAAGCTAATGAAGAATTCTTCTATACAGTAGAAAATAGACCTAAAGGTGAAGAATACAAAGAAAGTTATGTTGTGGAGACATTGAGAAGATTAGGATTTGATCCATATAAACAAAGATAAGCACGAAAGTGCTTATTTTTTTATTTGGTAGAAACTTAAAGATATGATATAATATAAAAGAGGTATGTTTATGAGAAGAATAAGCTTAATCTTTTTACTTTTATTTATTTCTATATTTTTTCTTTCAGCTTGTGCTTGTTCAGAAAAATTAAAAATTAATGTTTTAGATGAAGAAGTAACAATAGATCTTGGAGAAGAAAAAACTTTAAATATTGAAGTTAATAAAGAAATAGTGTTAAATTACGAATCTACTGATTTAGAAGTGGTAAGTGTAGATAAAGGTGTTATTACTGGTATAGGAGTTGGAAGTGCTAAAATTATTGTAACTTATGAAGAGTTTAAAAAAGAAATCGATGTTACAGTTATTGAAAGATATTACACTGTTACTTTTATTCCTGACGAAGAAAACTTACATTTAATTACCAGAGTACAAGTTAAAAAAGGTGATTTAGTAAGAGCATTTGTACCTAAAAAGGAAGGCAAAGCATTTTTTGCTTGGTATTTAGATGACAAAGTTTTTAAATTTACAACTCCAATTACTTGTGATATTACTTTAGTTGCAAGATGGGAAAATGAAAAAAAGAAAATAACTTTTAATTCAAACCCTCCGCTTGATCCTGTGTTTATTACAGAAGGTGAAACATATATGCCACCTGCTATTGAAAGAGAGTTTTACATCTTTAAATATTGGGCTTATTTTGAAAATGACAATGTGATTCCATTCAATGATCCAATAATTATTACTAAAGATTTAGAGTTATTTCCAGTTTGGATTGAAAACTTTTATAAAATTACTTTTGATACTAAAGGTGGAGATATGCTTGAAGATGTAAAGATTGACAAAGATGGAGTTTTAGAATATCAAGTTTCTGAAGTTGCTTCTAAAGATGGATATGTATTCCAATATTGGGGTTATTATGAAGGAGAAGAGTTAATTAAGGTCTATTTGGATCAAATTATAACTATCAATAAAGATATCAAGCTAATAGCTTTTTATGAGTAAAAAGGAGGTAATATGAAGGTATTTAAAAAATTATTTGTTATTATTTCTGTTTTTATTATTGGGTTATTTTTAACTGGTTGTAAAGATGATCCTATTATTACAATAAAACAAACTGAAGTGAGTTTGGAAGTTGGAGAAACCCTAACAATTGATTATACTGTTGAGCCAGTAGACACAATTATTAAATGGGATATGGATGATCAAACAATATTAAATATTTCTGAAGGTAAGGTTACGGCTTTAAAAGAAGGAAAAACTTCTATTTATGCTGTTATAGGTAAAAATAAATATGAAATTAAAGTTACCGTTTTACCAAAAGCAGAAACAGTTACTGTTACATTTGATTCTGACAATGTAGCTGAAATTGAACCGGTTGTAGTTAAAAAAGGTGAGAAGGTTAGTTTGCCTAATGCCAATTTAGTAAAATCCGGATCAGTGTTCTTAGGTTGGTATTTAGGTGAGCAAAAATTTGATTTTAATACTGCTATTACTGAAGATATTACTTTAGTTGCTAAGTGGGAAAAAGTTCAATTGCAATTTACTGTTACGTTTGATTCTAATGGCGGGTCAGAAGTAGACCCTATTAAAGTATTACGCAACTCGAAAGTTCGCAAGCCAAGAAATCCTCAAAAAGGGGGTTATAAATTTGTGGCTTGGTATTTAGATGAGCAAGAATATGATTTTACTTTAGAAGTTACTAAAGACTTTACTTTAGTTGCTATGTGGGAAGAAGATAATAAAGCTTTAGTTCAGTTTGAAACATTTGGTGGTACAGAAATACCAAGTCAGATTATACTTAAGGGAAGTAGAGTTTTAAAACCTCTAACATATCCAGAAAAGCAAGGTTATGCTTTTTTAGAATGGTATAGTGATAGTGATTTT
>DUNF01000098.1 GCA_012839485.1 Acholeplasmataceae bacterium | reverse complement strand
TGATGATAAAATGGTACAAGTTGCATGGGCTACAGGCGCTTCTGCAAAGAATTCTAAGTCTTTGTCAACTTCCTTACCAGCTGGTAATTCTAATGCTAAGTATTTTTTAGCTAAAGCTACTGTTTCTGCATCGTTTAATGCTGTAAACACAACTGATTCTGGAATTAATACATATCTCCATTTATCATCGTCATGGTGTCCCATAACTACTAATAACGCAGAATCAATTTTTCTACCTACTTGTGGCATATCAAATTGGTTCAAAGCTTCTGGCATATTATTATAATAAATATAAAGTTTGCCATCTGCGCCTTCTGCTTCATCATCTGCAGCTGCGATATAATAATTATTATATTTACCAGCAACAGCTAATTTACCAGAAACCTTATAAATCTTACCAATGTTAGTTAAATCTGTGGCAGGAATTGCGCAAAGTTCTGCAACTGTTTTTTCAACAGCCTTACTTGCATGATCATAACCTTCGCCAGGAGTCGTTACATCAACTGTAATTATAGCAAGTTGTTGTAGTCCTTTATAAGCATCTCTCTTACCAATTACATCTACAACGTCGCCATATTTAGCTCCACCATATGATGAACCATATAGTAAGATTGCGCCAGTTGAATCTTCAACAACAATACCATCTTTAAGTACACCAGTTACTGTTGCTTGAACATGAACTACCGGCTTATTAGCTGGATCCATTGCTAAAACTTCAGCGATTGTAGAAACGTCGTGAACTGGTGCTAAGAATGTTAATTCAACTGTTTCAGTAACTTCTCTTAAAGTAATTGTAGCAGTTAATTTTACAGTTGTTGTTGCATCTGGTCTACTATATGCGCCAGTCTTAGAAAGAACTGCTGCATTGTCTGATTCCCAAGCAATAGCAATTGCTTCATCTAAAGCTGATGTTGTTGGTAATTTCACATTTTTGTAAACTGCATAGTTTTCTGGGAATGTAGTATTAAGATTACCAATAGCTGCAGCTACTTTTTCTTCATCTGTTAATTCTGGAGCTGCTACTTCTACAACAGTTCCTGGAATTACAGATACTCTCCAACCACCTGAATAAGAATATAAAACTGCATCTAGTTCTACATATTTATCAAGTTTTGCGTTGAAATCTGCTAATCCTTGTGGATGTCCACCATAATAAATTGAAATTGATTTTCCTGAAGCAAGATCGTCTAAGTATGAGTTAGTATATTGTCCTTCTGTTTTTTGAACAGCTTTTCCTGTTAATCTAACAAAAGTTCCTGGAAGATGAATATCTTGACCCATTGCTTCAACTTCTGCTGCATTTTTAGCAGGGCCTAAATCGCCATATACATAACCTGCTGCTGGAGCATCTTCTAATACTGTAATTCTTGGAGTATCGCCTGCGATTTGTTGACAATTATAATGATTCTTTCTAGTACCTGAAACTGAAACTTTAGCTCCTGGTTTAACTCTTTCTGGATGATCTGATTTTGCTCTATAAATAAAGAATGAACCTGTTTCATCTTTGAAGAAAGCTAAAACTCCGCTTGAATCTTCCCATGAATGAGTTACAATACCTTCGCCTTGAACATCTTGATTTAATTCTGCTTCGAATAATTCTGCTACTGTTAAAGCTCTTGGAGCTGGAGCAATATAAATTGTGAACTCTCTTGTTTTAGAACCATCTTTACCTTCAATAGTCAAAGTAGCAACTAAAGTAGCTTCACCTTGCTCACTGCCTTCAGGACGTGTAACACGTAGCATTGTTTTTCCTTCTGCAGTTTTTTCAACTTTTAAATATTCTGAACCTTTTGAGATAGACCAAGCTACTTTAACTGTAATCCTGTTTCCATCTGCGTCTTGTACAATTACAGTGTCTTGTAATTGCTCGTCTTGTTTTAAGTTATTAGCATCACCTAAGAAAACAATTTTTCCTTGAGCTTCTTCTAAATAACCCATTGTTGGATCTTCTTCTGTTGGCACACAAGAACAACCTACAACTACAAATGCCATAAGGGCAAATAGTAGTACCAAACCTAATCTTCTAAGTTTTTTCAAAATCGTATACCTCCTAATTTTGTATTATTTTGAAACATTAACGAAATCATTAATTCCGCTTGTTTGATTTCCTATCATAACTTGATAAGTGTCGTGGAATTTTGAAACTCCACCTATGCCTATATATGTATCTCCAACTACAATGCTATTGTAGTCTAATTTAGGATATGCACCGCCATCAACTCTGAAATTGATCTCTGCGCCTGTTTCTGTTTTACAATAAATAGTATAAGCTCCTTCTTCATTTGGAGAACTAACTTTTGAAACAGTTACGTTTCTCACGATAACAACATATCCTTCATAATCTTCTAAAGACGTAAAGTCTGCTGGAACTTCAGTATATTCTACTTCAGCTCCATCTTCATTAGCTAAAATTCTTACTTGGCTTGGATTAGTTAATTGTAATCCATAGATATCGCTAATTCCAACTTGACATTGGAATCTAACAATAGTTCCAACTTTTAAAGCTCCCAAACCAGATCCATAACCACTAAAGATATAGATACCTGCTTTTTTAATTTCATCGTCAAAATCTGTTGCTTCTAAATCTTCTAAATATAAGTTATCGCCTGTAATACGCATAATTTGAGCTTCAATTAATAATTTTGTTCCATCGTCATAATCATCATAATTTTTTCTAATTTCTGCAATTGAAACTTCAACAATCTCACCAGTATAATTAAAGCTTGGATCAAATTCGCCAAAAACTCTTCTTCTTGTAGCGGCTGTTTTAGAAGCAGCACTAATGAATGTATCTACATAATTATCATTATCGCCGTTTGAACCCGTATAATTAGAATATGCGTTTTCTACAATCTCTAAGTTAAGTAATCTAAATTCTTCACTAGCACTATTGCGATACCAAACTAGTCCTAAATATCTTTTGCCAGTAGCATCAAGTTGAGCAGATTTACCATCAGATGTTTCTAACACGATTTGATGGGCGTTTGTTAAAATGTTCCCAACAAAACTGCTAGCGGCTTTCCCCCAAGGGTCAATTCTACCAGTAGATTCTGGTGTATTAATATACAAGAATCTAAGTGTAAATGTTCCTCTTTCTCCCTTGTTACGGAAATGTGCTGTATCACCATCAACTAACTGGCCTAATTCAACTTCACCAATACCATTATTTAAAAAACTTTTTCCTTCAAAACTTTTTTCTAATTTTAAATTATCGGTATAACTAGTATCTAGATGACCATAAATTTCAAAAGTTGCTGCTGCTGTTTTTTTGCCACTAATAGCTCTAACTGTAACTCTACCAGGACCAACAGCAGTAACTAAGCCGTTTTTTACAGTCACTACTTTTTCATTACTTGATTCCCACTTATACTTAGAATTCTCCGGGGAAACAGTTGCTTCTAGTTGGAATGTTTCACCAACTAGAAGATCCTTTTTCTCCACATTTAACCTGATTGTGTCGGCTTCTCTACAACCAACTAAAAGAAATCCTAAAAGTAAAAATAATAAGCTAAATGTTATTCTTTTAAATTTGTTTATCATTTTTGATATGCTTTACCTAAAGTAGCATATGCGTCTTCAAGACGTTTTTTTACTTCCGCTTTATTTACTATAATTGATACTAAAGCACTACCTACTTCATCTCTAACTTTTGAAGAACCTACAAAGGCAGGGTCTACAAAGAATTGATATCCTTGAGTACGATATTGTAAAGCTAGGTTGGCGGCTTTAGAATATGATCTTTTCTCTAGTGGAGGATTATCTAAATACTCTTGATAAGCTTCTGTTTCATAAGCTGATGATCTTACTGGTAAGTAACCTCCTGATGCCATTGCAAATTTAGCTGTAACTTCTGGTTGTAATAAGAATTTAATAAATAACCAAGCAGCTGCTCTTTCTAAGTTTGTAGATTGAGCTAACATAGCAATGTTAGTTCCTTGTTGGATAACATATTTTGCATCTTCTGTAAAATAAGGAACAGTAGAAATTCCAACCTCAAACTTATTACCTTCTGGTTCGTTATATTTAATACCAGCTGAAGATCCAACTGTAAATAAAACTTGTCCTCTCTTGAATGCATCTGATGCATAGTTAGAACCAAATGTTTCTGCTACTGCGAAACGTTTAGCTGTATTTTCATCTTGGAAGTATTTTAAGTTTGCTACGTTTGCTGGAGTATCAAAAGCCAAATATCCCTGTTCGTTGCTTGCTCTTTCAGTATAAGTACTCTTTACTTGTCTTGTGAAAGTAATAAATGCGTTAGCTGATGAGTCATAAGCAAAAGTATAGAATGTTCCTCTATTAATATGTTCAGAAATTTTATATTCTCCTGCTGCAACTGTAATAATACCATCTAATTCACCTGTCGCTCCTAATGCTAAAAGTTTGTCAGAAACTGATTTTACTTCAGCCCAAGTTTTTGGAACTTTAATAGTGGCATCTTTTGCCATAGCTGCTTCTAGAATAGTTTTATTATAAACTAAAACTTCTGTAGATTTGTTAAATGGTAATGAATAATAATCATTTGGATTTGCATCATCAAACCCTTTACCTTCAGCTAAATAAGAAGGAATAAAATCATCTAATTCAGTTTGTGTATAACCATTAGGTCCAGCAATAAAGTTTGATAAATTAATCATTGCACCTGCTGAATAATATTCTGCAAAGTGGTCTGGATAACCCAATGTTACTGTAGGTGCTTGATATGATTGAATTTCCAAAATGTTTGTTTTTCTTAATTCAGTATATCCACCACTGATTGTTTTTAATGTAATTCCTACATGTGGATATTCTGCTTCAAATAAAGGAATTAGTGGTGTTAAAGAATCACTAACAACACCGCTCGTTACACTTACTGTAATTTGAACTTTTTCGATAGCTACACCATCTTGTTCTCCAGTCTTAACAACTTCTGTTAAGTCTTCGAATACCTTGTCTCCTTTGTCAACTTGGCAAGAACAGCCTGTTACTAAAATCAAGCTGAAAATTGCAACAAGTACTAATAAAAATCTTCTCATAATTTATTTTCCTCTCTTTCTTATGATAAAATTATTAACCTTTTGTTCCACCACGAACAACTCCACGCATAATATGTTTCTTTAAAGCAAAGAATATGATTAATAGCGGCAATGTTATAATTAATGATCCGGCCATTTGTTGGTTGAGTACGTTGTTTGGACCAGATAACTCTATTGTTGATCTAAACGCATTTGATAAACCATTACTTACTAGCCACAACTTATAGTTTTGGAAATCCGTAACTAAGTTTGGCCAAATATATGCGTTCCAAGAACCCATCAAACTTAAAATTGTAATTGTGATAATAGTTGGTTTAGCAATTGGAATCATAACTTTAAATAAATATTTAAAGTCGCCAACTCCATCTACTTTAGCCGCATAATAAAGTTCATCTGGTACTTGCTTGAAAGTTTGTCTTAAATAGAAAGTATAAAAGACACTTCCAATAAACGGCAAGATCATTGCTAGATAGTTTCCTACTATCCTTCCGGTTTCAGCATTTAACGGAGCCCCAACCCAACCTAATCTTGATACAGTTCCATAGTTAGTAATAATGAATACCTCACCAGGCACCATCATTGTTGATAATAAAATTGTGAACAACAAGTCGCTTCCTTTAAATCTCAACCTAGAAAAAGCAAACGCGGAAAACACAACAGATATTACTGTAAAGATTGTTGTAAAGAAACCAACTAAAATTGTGTTTCCAAACATATATAAGAATGGTACTCCTCGCCTTAAGGTTCCATTATATGGATTTACCTCTATACGAAAAATATTTCTATATGCCTCAAAAGTAATTTTATTTGGAATTAATGAAGGCCTTGTTGCTGCGATTTCTTCAGCCGATTTAAAAGATGTAATAACCATCCAATAAAATGGTATCAGAATAAATAAAGCAACTAAGATTAAAAAGATATATGTAATAACTTTTAATGTTGTTCTTTTTATTCTAAATGCCTTTAATTGATCTTCCGGAACATAAGCTTCTTTTTCTTTTCGCTTAATTTCTTTTGCCCTTTCAAGTTCAGATAATTCTACGCCTTTTTCTAAAGCCAATTGTTCAGCCTTAACTTTTTGTTTGTGCTTACTTACTAGATAAACAATTAAGTAACCAATTCCAAATAGTGCTGCTAGACCTAATAAAATTAATAAAATTTCTT
>DUNF01000097.1 GCA_012839485.1 Acholeplasmataceae bacterium | reverse complement strand
ACTTCAAAAGTACCATCAGCTAAATCAGGAAACAATAGACTTGGTGGAGATGATTTTGACCAAAGAATCGTTGATTGGGTTGTAGAAGAATTTAGGAAAGAAACTACAGTAGATTTATCAAAAGATCTTCTACAACCCAATCAACGATTCTTTGGTCAAAATCATCTCCACCAAGTCTATTGTTTCCTGATGTAGAAATAACTTCAAAAGTACCATCAGCTAAAGATAAAATTGATACGTCAAAAGTACCCCCACCTAAGTCAAATACTAAAATATTATGTTCATGTTCATTCTTACCAAATCCATAAGCAAGTGCAGCAGCAGTTGGCTCGTTAATAATTCTCTTAACATTTAAACCAGCAATTGTACCTGCATCTTTAGTAGCTTGTCTTTGGGCATCATTAAAATAAGCTGGCACTGTAATAACTGCATCTGTAACTTTTTCCCCTAAATAAGCTTCAGCAGTTGCCTTTAAGTTTTGTAAGATCATCGCCGAAATTTCTTGTGGCGTGTATTCTTTGCCATTAGCTCTATATTTCTTATTTGTACCCATATCTCTTTTAACTGAACTAATAGTTTCTGGGTTAGTAACTACTTGTCTTTTAGCAATCGTTCCAACTTGGATTGCTCCATCTTTAAATGCGACTACAGATGGTGTAGTCCTTGAACCTTCAGCGTTTGTAATTACTTTTGGTTCATTTCCTTCCATTACGGCAACACATGAATTTGTTGTCCCTAAATCAATTCCAATAATTTTACTCATTTTCTATCTCCTCCTTATTATTTTCATTTATTTTATTTACTACAACTAAAGATGGTCTTAAAATCCTATCTTTATAGTAGTAGCCTGTTTGTCTTTCTTGAACAATAATATTATCATCTTGTTCTAAATCTACTACAGTTTCTACTGCATGGTGCACTTTTGGATCAAAAACTTCCCCTTTAGCTTTTATCTTCGTAACACCTTCATCTTCTAAAAGATCTTGTAAGTTTTTATTAATCATTTGAAAGCCTATTAAAAAGTTTTTTACCTTTTCATCATCTACATTAGAATTAACTGCTTTATCAAAGATATCAGTAACATTTACTAATCTTTCAAGTAAAGATTGACTAGCATATTTTCTTTCTCTCATTCTTTCATCATTAATTCTTTTCTTAAAGTTCTCAGCTTCAGCTAAAGTTCTTAAATATAAATCACTTAATTTTGCAACTTCTGCTCTTAATTCTAAAATTTCTAAATCTTCAGCTTGTTCTTCTTCTTTTTTCTTAGCTTTCTTTTCTTCTTTTTTAGTTTTTACTTCAATCGTCTTTTCTTTTTTCTTATTCTTTTGATTTTGTTCTTCTTCTAATCTTTCTTCTTCACGATAACGATTATTCATTATTCACCTCACTTAATTTTCTCAATATTTCTTGCGATATATTCAAGTAAACTAATTACTTTGTGATATTCCATTCTTGTAGGTCCTAAAACAGCAATAGCACCTAATTCCCCACTACTAGTTTCATAAGGAATAGAAATTATTGTACAATCTTGCATTGCTTTAATTTTATTTTCCCTACCAATAGTTACACTTAAACCTTCACTATCTATCGATATATCTTGAAATATTTCTCCACTTTCAATTAAATCAATTAATGATTTTGCTTTAGCTACATCACTAAACTCAGGTTGATTTAAAATCTGCATTCTCCCTTGTGATGTAGCTAAAGCAAAATCACTAATTGATTTAATTGAAAGTGGCGAGATATTTCAAGATATATCAATAGATAATGAAGGTTTAAGTGTCACTATTGGT
>DUNF01000096.1 GCA_012839485.1 Acholeplasmataceae bacterium | reverse complement strand
GAAGGAGATAACTTAGATACTGTTAAGAAAATGGCCAAAAAGATTGCTAACTTAAGAATCTTTAATGATGAAAATGGGAAAATGAATAAATCAATTTTAGATGTTAAAGGTGAGATTTTATCAATTTCTCAGTTTACACTATATGCAAATACTAACTCAGGTAATAGACCTTCGTTTACTGAAAGTTTAAATCCGGTTGATGCAGAAAACTTATACAACTTATTTAATTTAGAACTTAAAAACTATGGAATTAAAGTAGAAGAAGGTATTTTCCAAAGTGAAATGGAAATATCTCTTACTAATTTAGGTCCAGTTACAATTACATTAGAATTTTAGGATAGAATTTTTCTATCCTTTTTTTCATATATTTATGATATAATATAGGGTAAGGAGAAATACTATGAGTTTAAAAGAAAGATATGATGCTCTTGCTAGCATGCCTTTAAGTAAACTCATAGTATTTCTCCTTACCCTATATTATATCATAAATATATGAAAAAAAGGATAGAAAAATTCTATCCTAAAATTCTAGTGTAATAGTAACTGGACCTAAGTTAGTAAGAGATATTTCCATTTCACTTTGAAAAATACCTTCTTCTACTTTAATTCCATAGTTTTTAAGTTCTAAATTAAACAAATTATATAAGTTTTCTGCATCAACCGGATTTAAACTTTCAGTAAATGAAGGTCTATTACCTGAGTTAGTGTTTGCATATAGCGTAAACTGAGAAATTGATAAAATCTCACCCTTAACATCTAAAATTGATTTATTCATTTTCCCATTTTCATCATTAAAGATTCTTAAGTTAGCAATCTTTTTGGCCATTTTCTTAACAGTATCTAAGTTATCTCCTTCAGTAAATCCAACTAAGACAACATAGCCAAAATTAATTTTTCCTGTAACTTTACCTTCAATAACACATTTACTATCTTTTGCTCTTTGGATAATTGCTCTCATCTTGTACCTCTTTTAATTTCATAAATATCGGAAATTTTTTGTAAATTTACAATAACGTTAGTTAGTGTTTTAGTGTCTTGAATTGCAACTCTAACATCTGTAAGAATATCAGTTCCTCCATTAATCTCTTTTGAACTAATCGCTTTAATGTAAACTTTCATTGAGTTTAATACATTTATTATTTCTGCGATAATATTATTTCTATTAAATGAGGAAATAGTTAGGATAATTTCATATGTGTGATTGTTATCTGCTGTATCCCAAGAAAGTGGAATTGTTCTTTGCATTCCTTGTTCAGAAATATTAGGGCAATTTGCACGATGAACAACTATTCCTCTTCCTTTAGTTATATAACCTATAATTTCATCACCATAAAGTGGAAAACAGCAACTTGCAAGTTTAATCTTCGCATTATCCAATCCCTCTACAATAACACCTAAAGCACTGGTTTGGCGTGTTAAATTTGTCTTTTTCTCATTGATTGTTTGCATTAAGATTTCATCAGTAGTTTTTTGATCTAAATCACCACTTAAAATATTCATCGCAGCTTTAGGAGAAATATTATTTTTACCAATTTCATAATAGAAATCCTCTACTGTATCAATCTTATATTTAGAAAATTTACTTTCAATTAAACTATCATCTAATTTAGGGCCATTATATCTTTCTTCTTTAGCTACTCTATCCCAAGAATCAATTCCTTGTTTAATAAAATCATCTCTTTGTTTTTTATTTAAAAACGAAGTGATTTTATGACGAGCATGTCTTGTTTTCGCAAGCTTTAGCCAAGATTTATTCGGACCTTGAGATTGCTTTGAAGTTTTAATTTCAATAACATCTCCCGTTTGAAGTTTATATGATAATGGCACAATTTTACCATTAACAATTGCTCCTACTGTTTTATCACCAACTTCAGTATGGATACGATAAGCAAAATCTAAAGGTGTTGAACCTTGAGGAAAATCAAGTGGATCTCCTTTAGGTGTAAAGACATAAACATTAGCACTAAAAATATCTTCTTTAATATCACTTAGTGGATCAAAATCACTTTCTCCATCCATCTCTACATATTCAAGTAAGTCGCGGTACCATTTTAGTTTGCTAGATACTTCCATTTGGGCTTTTTCCGAAGTAAATCCTTGTCTTGACTCTTTGTAAGCCCAGTGAGCGGCAACACCATATTCTGCTACTGCATCCATTTCAAAAGTTCTAATTTGGATTTCATAAACTTTACCACCAATCCCTACAACCGTTGTATGTAGTGATTGGTAAAGGTTTGGTTTTGGTGTTGCAATATAATCTTTAAACCTCTTAGGAATTGGACTCCAAGAACCATGAACTAGACCTAATACTTGATAACAAGCTTCAACCGTTGGAACTAAAATTCTTAAGGCCATAAGATCATAGATTTCATTAATACGAAGCTGCTTAGTTTGCATCTTCTTAACAATACTATAAATATTTTTTAATCTTCCTTTAATTTCATAGTTCTTTACATGATGATCATCTAACAATACCTTAAGCGCATCACTCATCCTTTTAATATCTTCTTCACGAACTTCGCGTTGTTCTGTGATTTCTTTAGTGACACTTTGATAAGTTTCAGGCTCTAAATATTTAAATGCTGTATCTTCAAGTTCAGCTTTAATTCGGTACATACCGATTCTATGAGCTAAAGGTACATATAAGTCTAAAGTCTCTTGAGCAATTCTAAGTTGTTTTTCTCTTGGCAAGTGCTCTAATGTTCTCATATTATGAACACGATCAACTAGCTTTACTAAAACCACACGAATATCTTTAGCCATTGCTAATAATATCTTTTGGTGTGATCTAACTAAAGCTTTTTCCTTAGTCATATACTTAAGTTTACCAATCTTAGTAACACCATCGACCATACTAACAATATCTTCACCAAACTTAGCGGTTAGATCTTCTTTTGTTTCTTCAGTATCCTCTAAAACATCGTGTAAAAAACCAACAGCAATTGTTTGAGGGGAAGTTTGAAGTTCAGCTAAAATATAAGCAACTTCAATAGGGTGTTGAATATAAGGATCTTTAGATTTACGAAACTGACCTTCGTGACGATCGCGTGCTAAAAGATAAGCATCAGTAATCAACTTTAAGCTTTGTTCGTTTGAAATATATTCTTTTGCTTTATTTAAAACATCGTCAAAAGTATGTTTCATCTTTAGAGTCCTCCTATTCTTCTATATTTTATATCATAAAGTGTTAGTTATTAAAACTTCATAATGGTTTTAATATTATATTTTGTTAATTTACTTCTTCCTTTTAAATCTTCAAGTTCAATTAAGAAACCAAGGCCTACAACTTCTCCTCCCAATTTCTCTACTAGTTCTGCTGCCGCAGCCATAGTTCCACCTGTTGCTAGTAAGTCATCAATAATTAAGACTTTTTGACCTTTTTTAATCCCATCTTTGTGCATACATAAAGTACCTGTACCATATTCTAATGCATATTCAACTTGAATTGTTTCACGTGGTAATTTATTTGGTTTACGAACAGGAACAAATCCTATTCCTAAATCATAAGCAATTGGACAACCAAAAATAAAACCTCTTGATTCTGGTCCAACAATTACCTCGGCACCACGCTCAATTGCATATTCCTTTAGAATCTTACAAGCTTCACGAAAAGCTTTGCCATCAGCCATTAAAGGCGTAATATCCCTAAAAATAATTCCTTCAATTGGATAATCTTTAACTGTTGCAATGTAATCTTTTAATTTCATAATCTACTCCTTATATATTAGATAGACATATTATATCACATTTTGTCATATTTTTAAATAGATTTAATTTTACATTCACCATTATTTGTGTTAAAATAGTTTAGAGGTGGGTTATGGAACCATTAGCATCAAGAATTAGACCAAAAAAGTTTAGTAATATCTATGGCCAAGATCATTTGATAGGAACAAATGGTCCTATTTTTAGGATGGTTAAAAACAATAAACTTCAATCACTTGTTTTATATGGTGAGCCTGGAATTGGTAAGACTACCTTAGCAATTGTTATCGCTAATGAATTAAATAGACCATATCAATTATTTAATGCTTCTAACGATAATAAAGCTACCCTAAAAGAGATTATTGATAATCATTCAGATTCTATTTTAATAATTGATGAAATTCATAGAATGAAAAAAGATATTCAAGATTATCTTTTACCTCATTTAGAAGATGGTTCAATTACAATCATTGGTTTAACTACAATCAATCCTTATCATTCTTTAAATCCACCGGTAAGATCTAGGACTTTAATTTATCGTCTTAAGCCATTACAATATCAAGATTTAGAAAAGATCTTCTACGATGGCTTAGAACACTTAGAATCACATCATAAGTTTTCAAATGACGCCAAGAAATATCTTATTTCTTGCGCTAATGGCGATGTAAGATCATTACTTAATTATTTAGAAGCAACTGTAAATACAATTGATACAGAGCAAGTAAGCTTAGATGATGTCCAAAGAACAATTCAAATTGCGTCTGTTTCAATTGATAAAGATGGTGAAAACTACTATGACACTTTAAGTGGCCTGCAAAAATCAATTAGAGGTTCTGATGTTAATGCAGCTCTTCATTATCTTGCAAGACTCTTAATGGCTGATGATTTACTTCCTTTAATTAGAAGGCTTTATGCAATTTGTTATGAAGATATAGGCTTAGCAAACCCAGGACTTGGGCCAAAAGTTCATGCAGCATGCGAAATAGCTTTAGATTTGGGGATGCCTGAGGCTAAACTGCCACTATCTGTTATTGTAATTGACCTTGCTTTATCACCAAAATCTAACTCAGCTTATTTAGCAGTTAGTAAAGCGATTGAGGATGTTGAAAAAGGTAAAACAG
>DUNF01000095.1 GCA_012839485.1 Acholeplasmataceae bacterium | reverse complement strand
TGGAATTAAGGTTTTAATTTTTGGAAATCCTAATCAAGAAGTGTTCTCTGTAGAGATTTATGATATTACTAGTGAACAGGTAGTTTGGGATCAAAATATTAGTAGTTATTTAACACCTAATCCAGGTGGTGATACAGATGAATATTACGTTATCAATGACTTAGATTTAACTGAAGGTAGAGTATATATGTATAAAGTTTATGGTACTTATGCGTTTTATGAAGGTGAATTTACTTTCTATAAACCACCTACTGCTCAAGTTAATTCAATAACGGCATCAGAATATGCTGGTGGAGAAGTAAGGGTTTTAATTGAAATTAATTATGTTGATACATATAATGTTGCTTTAAATCCAGTCTTGAAGTTTTATGGTACAGATTTTGATGGCTCTCCAGTTGATTTAGGAGCAGTTGCATCTTCAATTCCTATTGAAGGCCAAGGTGTTCAAACAATAACTTTATCTTTAGGATTATCAGCTAATATTAAACTATATTGTTACATAGAATATAATGTTGAGTATGCAGCATATCAATCAAGTCATGTGATGGGAGAAATTTATCTTCCAGCAATATTAGAATGTTGGATGAATGGTTTAGAGTTAGTTGTTTTAGAAATTAATAATCCAAGAAGTGAAGAACTATTTATTGAAATAAAAGATATTAATGGTAATGTAGTAAGAAGCGGAAGTATTGCTAGTTACTATGTTCCAAACTATTTAGATCAACAAGGTGCTTATGTAATCAATGATCTAAATCTAGAACTTGAACAAGATTATACTTATATAATCTATGGTAGTTATATTTACTATAGAAGTGATTTTTATTACGGTGTGTAGAGGAGGAATCAAAAAATGGAAAAAGAAAAAAGAAAAATTAACTTAACTAAGAAACAGATTACTTCGCTAATTGTAGCTGCTGTTTTTATAGTTATCTTTGTTATCTCAATCTTTGCAGTTAAGATTTTTGGTAATACAGAGTTTGCCCTGTTTTTAGATGAAAATATTGGTCAAGTAGCTAATATTTTTAAGCTTATTGGAAACAATATTGGTGCGATTTTCATGTCAGTTACTTATATTGTTCTTGCTGTTTTAATTGTAAAGTTAATTAATATTGTTTTGAAGTATAGTTTTAGGAGATCAACTAAAACTAAGACTTTGATTAATCTTGTTAGTAGTACAATTAAATATGCAGCTTTAGTTATTACTTTATGGATGATTTTAAAATCATTTGGTGTTGATACTACAACACTACTTGCAAGTGCCGGAGTTATCGTTTTAATCGTTGGTTTAGGTGCGCAAAGTTTAATTGAAGACGTTATTGCAGGTTTATCAATTGTGTTTGAGAACGAGTATGAAGTTGAAGATATTGTAATTATTGACAACTTTAGAGGTGAGATTATTGAGATTGGTTTAAGAACTACAAAGATTCTTGACTTATCTGGTAATATCAAGATTGTAAATAACTCTGATGTTAGAAATGTTATCAACATGAGTAGAGCACTGGCTTATGTAATTGTAGAGTTTAATTACGAATATGATACAGATATTGCTCACTTAAGAAAAACATTCCATGAAGAAAAAGAAGAATTAGCGAAATTAATTCCTGAAGTTCAAGGTGAATTGCAATTTAATGGTGTAACTGATATTAATGGTTATAGTGTTAGATTAAGATACTCAATGTATTCAAAAGAAGTAGAAAAGTTTCCTGCTGAACGTAGTTTAAAAGGAGCTGTTAAGATCTTCTCTGATAAACACGGATTTAAGTTTGCGAAAGAAAAAATTATTATTGAATCTAATAAATAATTAGTAAAAAACGAGATTTATATCTCGTTTTTTTCTTTTTTTAAGTGTTGATATTTTAAGAGAAAAAGGGTATAATATATATAAGCGAATATTCATAAGGAGGGTGGAGTATGGGATTAAAAGAAAAAACTTTAGAACTAACTGAAATCTTAAAAGACTATCCAAATTGTAAAGTTGTTATTGCTACAAAACTATTTACCCCAGAACAAGTTGAAGAATTATATAACTTAGGTTATCGTGATTTTGGGGAAAATAGAGTAGAAATGTTTTTAGAAAAGTATCACCATTTAGAGAATTATAAAGATATTAGGTGGCATTTTTTTGGGAACTTACAAACAAGAAAGGTAAGAGAGATTGCAAGTCATCTTCATTGTTTACACAGTTTAGATAGTGAAACTACTGCTTATGAGTTAGATAAAAGATTAAATAAAGAACTTGATTGTTATGTTCAAGTAAATATAAGTGAAGAGAAAAACAAATGTGGAGTACCGTACTTACAAGTTAAAAACTTTATTCGTAGAATAGCTAACTATCCTAAGATTAGAGTTATTGGTCTAATGTGTATTGGAACAATGACACCAAATGAAGATATTTTAGAAGATGAATTTAGTAGGATGAAAGAACTTCAAGAAGAAATTCAAGACTTAGGGTTAGCGTATGCTCCTTGCACTGAGCTTTCAATGGGAATGAGCAATGATTTCAAAATAGCTTTAAAAGAAGGGGCTACTTGTATTAGACTGGGAAGATATTTTTTAAGATAAAGAGGTTATTATGGCAAGAAAAGGATTTAGATTCACACAATATAAAGATTTAAGTGGTAAGCAAAAGAAAAAATCAAGATCGCTACTTACTTCATATGATAGGATGAAATACTATACAGTTTCATATGGAACTGAAGCTGAGATTTTTGATATTGCGAACTTCGTATTATCAGGAAGAGCAGTACTAGCTAACTTTAATGATATTCCTTCAAAAGAAGCAAATCAAATGCTTAGTTTTTTAGCTGGTGTTGTTTATGCAACTGAAGGTGAGATTTGTCAGATTTCTGATACTTTGTTTTTATTTGCAAGAAAAGAAGAATATGAAGATGGATCTTTATATCAGTATATTCAGGATACTAAGTAATGTTAACAATTGTT
>DUNF01000094.1 GCA_012839485.1 Acholeplasmataceae bacterium | reverse complement strand
TTTTAAAGTACTATCTACTTCAATAATCTCACCAAGTAAGAAAAAGACAGTGACATCACTTATACGAGTTGCTTGTTGAAGGTTGTGAGTTACGATTACAATCGTATATTCTTTCTTTAAATCAAAGATTAACTCTTCGATTTTCGCTGTTGCAATTGGATCTAGTGCACTTGTAGGTTCGTCCATTAAGATTACATCTGGTTCCATTGCAATTGCCCTTGCAATACAAAGTCTTTGTTGCTGACCACCAGATAACTCTAAAGCACTTTCCTTTAATCGATCTTTTACTTCTCCATACAAAGCAGCCTTCTTTAACGAATTAGCTACAATTTCATTTAAAGTCTCTTTATCTTTAATTCCTTGGCATCTTGGACCATAAGCAATATTATCATAAATACTCATTGGGAAAGGGTTAGGACTTTGAAAAACCATTCCTACTTTAGTTCTTAAAGAGCTAACATCAAAATCATTGATATTCTTACCATAGTAATAAATATCACCTTCAATCTTACAATCAGGAATTAAATCATTCATGCGATTAAAACATCTAATCATTGTACTCTTACCACACCCAGAAGGTCCAATAAAAGCTGTAACCTCATTTTTCTTAATCTCAAAATTAAGGTTCTTTAAAGCCTGTTTTTCTCCATAATGTAAGTTAAGATTTTCTACTTTAAAAACTAAATCACTAGTTTTCTTCATCTCTTCTAGTTCTAAATCTTCTTCTAAAAATTTATCTTTTTTCTTTTCTTTTTTCATAACGTCTTCTCCTAATGATATTTAACTAATTTCTTAGAAATTAATTTCGTAAGTAAATTCAAAATTAACACTACAACTAAAATAATAATTGAGATTGCACAAGATGCATCTAAATTAGGACTTTCTCCACTCATAAGTCTCCAAATATGAACTGATAAACTAGTTGACTGTGAGTTAACTGAGATCCTATCTTGAATTGTAGTTCCCATAACATAAATTAATGCAGCTGATTCTCCAATAATTCTACCAATTGCTAGTACAACTGCTGTAATAATACCTCCCCAAGCATTAGGTAAAACCACTTTAAAAACTGTTTGTGTTCTTGTAGCACCTAAGGCTAGCGATGCACTTCTAAACGAATCAGGAATTGCCCTTAACGCTTCTTCTGTTGTTTTAATAATAACAGGTAATATAATTACAGCTAAAGTAAAAGCACCAGCTAAAACGTTTGGTCCTCTAGCTGCTGCTACAGCTTGCGATAAAGGAATAAAAACAGTTGCTCCAACTAAACCATAGATAACAGATGGTACTCCTGTAAGCATATCAATAAAACTTCTTAAAATAGTCGTAAACTTATTTTCTGTTTGATACTCATTTAAGAAAATTGCAGCTCCAATTCCTAAAGGTAGGGCAATAATTAAAGTCATTACAATTAATAACAAAGTAGTTATGATTGACCCTCTAATTCCCCCACCACCATGATAAGCAGATAACCTATTTATTTGACTCATCTGGTCTAACTTTAAAACAATATCTTCTGCTCCATCTTTACCATAAGCAGCAATATAACTTTCATCTTCCGTAAAACCAGAAATAATATTAACTTGATATTCTTCTTTTATACCTACTATCTTATCATCTTCATAGTTATCTTTCATTAGATGTAAAGGTGATTTATTATCTAAATATGAAACAACTACTACTCTATTATGTTCTGTATCTAAACTATCCTTTAATGCTATTCCCCATTTTTCCGAAAAATATTCATCTTCTTCTAAATCAGGAGCACTATATCCACCTAAGCTACTAGCTTCTGGTTTCTTACTTGCATTGATGACTGTAGAGTTATAATCTCCACCAATAAATTTAAACGATAATACCTTAAATCCTCTTCCAAAAACAAAGATAATTACTGCTAGTAAAACTAATAATGAGAAAGAAGAAAAGAAATAGGTAATAATTTGCATAATACGATCTTTAGTTTTCCTTGTCATTTTGTAACTACCCTTCCTAACTTCTTCTTAACAGTATTTAAAATTAAGTTAGTTATTAAAATAACAACTACTAAGACTAAACCAGCACTAAATCTAATATCATAGTTTAAGCCTTCACTTTCATTAAATGAGGCTAACATTACACTTGTTAAGGTATTTGTTCTTTGGAATAAGCCAAATGTAGGCCCAGAGTTCATCGAACCACAAACCATTGTTACCGCTGTCGCCTCTCCCAAAGCTCTCCCTACACCAAGCATAATCCCTGCAAAGATCCCTGACTTAGCACTAGCTAAAACTACTCTAAAGTTTGTTTGCGTTACTGTAGCACCTAATGCTAAAGAACCATGCTCTAACTCTCTTGGTACTGCTCTAATCGCTGATACTGATAAAGTCGTGATTGTTGGAATGATCATAATTGCCAATACCAAAGATGTAGCCATTATTGATAACCCACCTGCTGTTTGAACTCCAAAAAGATTAGCTGCCCACTTAACTATCCTAACAATAAACCCAGCACCAAATACACCATAAACAATTGATGGAATTGCCGCTAAAATCTCAATAATTACCATCATAAATGTTCCAATTTTTTTTGGTGCAATCTTTGCAATCAAAAGTGCTCCAAAAACAGAACAAGGAATAGCAATAATTAATGCAAGTAAAATTACATATAAAGTGTTTATAATTAAATAACCAACTCCATAGATATTAGGTGCCGACCATTCTCTTCCAATTAGAAACTGCCAAAAATTTACCCTCATCGGATCGCCACTAACAGTATATTCCCTTACGAAAGGACTAATTCCTTTTAAAGAAATAAAGATGACAATCATAATGATAAACGAAGCACAAATAATACTTACTGCTGCAAACACATATTTAATGATAGAGTTAATAATAGACCTTCTTTTTATCTTTGTTTCATCTATTCTATTTTTTACATAAAATTCCATATTTCCTCCGTATATTCAAAAATAGTAGACATTTTCATGTCTACTATTTATTTTTCTATAGATTTCTCCTTAATAGTCTAAAACTTCTTATTTTACATCTGCCCATTTTTTGAATGTACCATCATACATCTTAACTAATTGTTCAGCAGTAACAGCACTTACAGCAGAGTTTTTATTATTAACTACAGCTACAATAGCATCTACACAAATCTTTCCAAATGTACCTTCAGCAGCTGGTTCAGAATCTTTGAATTCACGTGAAGCAAATCCAATATCTAATCCTGTTGCTCCATCTTTTTCAGATCCTTGTGTTGCTTTATAAGCAGCTCCTGATCCAGTATGATTATGAGCTACTTTACAGCCAGAAACAATTTTAAATTCAGCTGATAAAGCTTCTGCTATTTTTTGAACAGATGTAGATCCACCTAATCTTAAAGTAACTCCTGAGTTATCTTCATTTACTACCGGATGGTCAGCTTTTAACTCTGCCCATGTTTTATCTGTTGGTTTAATATCAATAATACCATCTTTAGACTTAATGATTTCTTTTCCTTCAATTGAGAACATAAATGCAACAAATGCTTTAACTAACTTTTCTTCTTTGCTTCCTGCAGCATAGTCATTTCTAACTACATAGTTAAAGTTTCTTGTTAGTGCATATGTACCATTAAGTACATTTGCTTCAGTTGGGTCTACTCCTTCATACTTCAATCCTTTTAAACCTGAATCTGCATATGATGCAAGTGAAATATAACCTACGCCATACTCATCAGCTTTAATCTTAGCAATCATATCACCATTACCAGTTACTTCTACAAACCCAGCAGCTAAAGGTGCATTGTCTGATGCAGCAGCTTTTAAACCAATTCCTGTAAAGAAACCATCTCTTGTTCCTGATGTTGTATCTCTTGTATATAATGTAACATTTTTACTTGTATCAAATGTTGGTTTTGGAGCTGGTTCTTCATATACGAAATCAGACCATTTCTTATAAGTACCAACATAAACTTTCATAAGTTGGCTTGCTAATGCAGCACTAACTTGAGTATTCTTCTTATTAACAACTGCTACGATAGCATCAATACAAATTCTTCCAAATGTACCTGCAGCAGCTGGTTCAGAATCTTTGAATTCACGTGATGCAAATCCGATGTCTAATCCTGTTGCTCCATCTTTTTCAGATCCTTGAGTTGCTTTATAAGCTGCTCCTGATCCTGTATGGTTATGAGCTACTTTACAACCAGAGATTTGTTTGAAAGCAGCTGATAAAGCTTCAGCGATCTTTTGAACAGATGTAGATCCACCAAGTCTTAAAGTAACGCCACTGTTATCTTCATCTACTACTGGGTGATCAGCTTTTAACTCTGCCCATGTTTTATCTGTTGCTTTAATATCAAGAATTCCATCTTTTGATTTAATAATTTCTTTTCCTTCAACTGAGAACATATAAGCTACAAATGCTTTAATTAATTTTGCTTCTTTGCTATCAGCAGCATAGTCATTTCTAACTACATAGTTAAAGTTTCTCGTTAACTCATATGAACCGTTTAAAACGTTAGCTTCAGTAGGTTCAACCCCTTCATATTTTAAACCTTTTAAGCCTGAGTCTGCATAAGATGCAAGTGAAATATAACCAATACCGTATTCATCTGCTTTAATCTTAGCTATCATATCACCATTACCAGTTACTTCTACAAACCCTGCTACTAAAGGTGCATTGTCAGATGCAGCAGCTTTTAAACCGATTCCTGTAAAGAAACCATCTCTAGTTCCTGATGTAGTATCTCTTGTATATGGTGTAATATTCTTAGTTTTATCAAATTGATCTGCAGGTTCTTCTGGTTTTTCAGCTGGTTGTTCATCTTTTAAATCGCCCCAAACTTTATATGTACCATTATAAACCTTTTTAAGTTGAGATGCAAGAGCACCTGTAATTTGTTTATTGTCTTTATGTACTACAGCTACAATAGCATCTACACAAAGTTTGCCATATGAGCCTGCAGCAGCTGGTTCTGAATCAGCTTTGAATTCACGTGAAGCAAATCCGATATCTAATCCTGTTGCTCCATCTTTTTCAGATCCTTGAGTTGCCTTATAAGCAGCTCCTGATCCTGTATGATTATGGCTTACTTTACATCCAGCTTCATTTTTGAAAGCAGCTGATAAAGCTTCTGCGATCTTTTGAACAGATGTAGATCCACCTAATCTTAAAGTAACTCCTGAGTTGTCTTCATTTACTACTGGATGGCTAGCTTTTAATTCTGACCATTTTTTATCTGTTGCTTTAACCTCAAGAATTCCATCTTTAGATTTAATAATTTCTTTTCCTTCTTTAGAAAACATATAAGCTACAAAAGCAGCTACTAATTTTCCTTCTTTACTATCTGCTGCATAGTCATTTCTAACTACGTAGTTAAAGTTTCTTGTTAATTCATATGATTCGTTTAATACATTAGCCTCTGTTGGCTCTACCCCTTCATATTTTAAACCCTTTAATCCAGAATCTGCATAAGATGCTAGTGAAATATAACCAATACCATATTCATCATTTTGAATCTTAGCGATCATATCACCATTACCTGTAACCTCTACAAAGCCCGCTACTAGTGGTGCATTGTCAGTTGCAGCTTCTTTAAAACCGATTCCTGTAAAGAATCCATCTCTTGTTCCTGAAGTAGTATCTCTTGTGTATACTGTAATTTTTTCTTCGGAAAATTTCTTTTCTTCCTTACAACTACAAGCAGCTAATACTGCTACGCCTAATACTAATGCTAGTACTAAAACAATTCTTTTAAATAATTTCATATCTTTCTCCTTTTTTTACTTATTACAGGTCAATTATAACGTTTATCAAGCCTTATCAAAACGTAGTTTTAGTAATAAATTTGTAAAGAGAAAGTAAAATAAAAAAGCTACTTTTATTTACAAAAGTAGCCATTTATTTAAACTATTGAACCATTTTCTTAAGTTGGTCTTTAGTTGCATAACCAATATGCTTGTTTATTTGTTTTCCACCATTAAAAGCGATGATTGTTGGGATAGACATAACACCATATTCCATTGCTAATGCTCTATCTTTATCAATATCAACTTTATAAACTTCAAAGTTACCATTAGCATCTTTAGCTAAGTCATCTAACACTGGAGCAAGCATCCTACAAGGACCACACCATGTTGCAAAGAAGTCAACGATAACTGGTTTATCTGCGTTTAATACTAATTCTTTAAATTCTTTTGCACCAATTTCTTTTGCCATCATTAAATCTCCTTCTTCCAGAATCCATGTAAATTACAATATTCGTAAGCGGCTAAAGGTTTTTCTCCTTTTTCAAGCTTAAACGTATAACTTGGATGTTCTCCCGGATTAAAATAATACTTGTGTAATCTTTTATCTGTTAGTAGATAAACAAATTGGATATAATGTCCTTCAGTCATTGGATGAATAACATCACCAACTGTTACAGTAACTTTGCATCCTTTCACTTCAACTGCAGGAATATGTTTTTCTAAAGCAACATTTTCCTCAGTATGTAACTTAATTTCTTTCAATTTGCCTTGTAATGCATCACAACTAGCAACTTTAACTTCTGGTGAATACTCTAAAATTGCCCCACATTCTTGGCATTTAAACAATCTTGGATCTTTCATATATAACTCCTCCTTTATTAATTACATTATACAATACAGTAATCTTTTAATAAAGCAATATGCTTTATAACTTAAAACCACGATAATCTTCTACTGGAAGGCAAAAAGAAATCGCATGTGCTTCGGTTGTTAGACCTTTTTCTTCATTAATAGCTTTCATAATTTTCTCTTGTTGCTCTTCGCTTGCTAAAATCATCAATAATCCCTTTTCTGGTTGAATTGTAATTCCAAAAAACTTCTTGGTTTCTTTCGTCATCGTTCCACGACCATGAACAATCGTTCCTCCACGAGCACCAACTTTTTTTGCTACTTCCATAACATCATCTACATAATCATAGTTACATATTACTATAATCAATTGCGCATTAGTTTTTTTCATTTTGTTTTACCTCCCTACCAGTTAAATACTGTAAAGCTCCTAAACCACTAACAGCAGTTAAATCAATTGTAAAGACAATTCCGCTATTAGGTTCATCTAAATATAACCTTTTATTTAATAAATCTAAAACTTTAGTTACTAAAGATTCTGGAATTACACTAAATATCACGGCCTTTGATGCCCTTCCGGCACCAAGTTCATCTAAAGCTGCAATCTCTGCTGTTCCTTTACCCATATGAACAAACTGCATCGATGGACTTATTTTATTAATAAGTTTACCTGCTTTTTTTTCATCTTCATCACTAACAATTAATATCATTAATTTATGCTTTTCCATATATACCCCCTAAAAGTAAATAATCTCCTCGTGATATACAACTGGTGTAACTCTTTCTTTGAACTTGTAGATTAAACCTAAAAGTTGAATCGAAAGTGGCGGTGCCATCGCTACAAAAGCTACAATTCCAATTGCATCAGTAAAGACATCTCCCCCAACAGCTGTTGCTGCTCCTATTGCCATTGGGAGCAAAAAGGCAGCTGCTAAAGGTCCTGAGACAATTGCCCCTGAGTCAAAAGCGATAGCAGTAAAGAGTTTTGGAACAACAAATGTCAATCCTAAACTAATTGCATAAGCAGGAATAACAATCCACCAAATCGAAATACCAGTTACAGCTCTTAACATCGCTAAACTTACAGATATTCCAACACCAATTGCAATAAAGGCCATTAATGTTTTATTAGAAATAGCACCATCAGTAACATCTCTTACTTGATTTTTTAATGTTGAAACTGAAGGTTCAGCTAAAACAATAACAGTTCCTAAGATTAATGCTAAAGGTGGTAATAACCATTTATTATAATTTGCTAAGGTAGACCCTAAATATCCTCCAATAGCTAAAAAACCTGTATTAGCCCCAATTAGGAAAATCGTTAAGCCGATATAAGTTGCTATAAACCCACCAATAATCGCAAATACTACTCTTGGCGCATCTTTAAAAAAGATCAAATGCATTATTAAATAAAGTAATAACATTGGTAGTAATGCTAAGGCAACTTCTTTTAAATGAATTAATGCTTCATTACTAACAATTCTAAAGAAATCATCTACACTATTAATTTCATGTAATGTTGATGCTTCAGCTGTTAAGCCATCTAATTTACCTTGACTATTATATATTAAACCCAAAATCATAACAGCGATAATTGCCCCAATTAAACTTGTTCCAATTAAACCAAAGTTATCATCTTGTGATCCTTTATCTCCTCTAATATAAGCAACACCAACCCCAATTGCCATAATAAATGGTACAGTTAAAGGTCCAGTTGTTACTCCACCAGACTCAAAGGCCATTGGTACAAACTTCTCTGGCAAAAAGATTCCTAAAATAAAAACAACACCATAACCACCAAGTAAAATATATTTAATCGGAACTTGAAATACAATTCTTAATAAAGCAATTACTAAAAATACTCCAATTCCAATTCCAATACTTACAATTAAAACCCACCTATCAATCCCCGTTTGCACTGATAAAACAGATAAATTAGGCTCAGCAACTGTAATTAAAAATCCTAAAATTAAACCAAAGAATACAAATAACCAAATCTTTTGTTTTTTAGTAATTGCTGCACCAATTTTCTCACCAACCCTAGATAACGATAAATCAATCCCTAAATTATATATAGCTATTCCAATAATCAAACAAAGAGCAGCAAAAACAAACATTAACGTATTACCAAGATCAATCTTAAAAAAGCCTACTAATAAAAGTAAAACAATAACTGATACTGGTAAAACAGCAGAAAGTGAATCTTTAAATTTTTCTCCAATTAATTTCTTCAAGTCTCAAAACCCCTTTCTTCAATATAAAAGAAGCCTTCTTTTTTAATAAAGAAGGCTCAAATATTACCATAGCTTTTTCAAAGCTGAGTATACTTGGTAAACTGGTAGTCCGTAAGTGTTATAGATATCACCATCTATTTTTTTAATATAACGACTACCAAATCCCTTAGCACTATAAGCACCTGGTTTATCAAAAACCTCACCTGTATTTACATAATACTCGATTTCATCATCGCTCATTTCTGCGAAAGTTACCTTAGTTGTAGCATCCAAATATTCTTCTTGATCTTTATATTTTAAATAACAAGCAGTAATAACTTCATGAGTTTTTCCACTTAACTTTTTTAAAATCTCTTTAGCGTGTTCTTCATCTTTTGGTTTAGGTAAAGATTTGCCCTCTAAATTAACTACAGTAACAACGCCAATAACGATATTGTTTGGATATTGTTTGTGAACATAATCACATTTACGTTTTGCAAGGATTTGTGCTTCTTCTAAAGGAGAAACATTTTCTACTTTATCATCTACTAATGCAACTACAATTCGACTTTTCAAACCTGAAAAATCCATAACTTCTTTTCTTCTTCTTGATCTTGATGCTAATAGTATTTCCTTCATATCTTCCTCCAACTCTTATAATTATAACAAAATATCCTTACTTTTTCAAGTGCTAATTTATAACAATTAAAAAAGCCCCTAAGGGCTTTTAATTTATTTGTTTTTAGAATAATCCTAATCCACCAATGCTTAAGAAGATTCCTGAGCAAATTGATGCAACTAAGCTTACTACTGTAATTTGTGTGTTAATTGATGGACCTGCAGTATCCTTGAATGGATCACCTACAGTATCCCCAATTACGGCTGCTTTATGAGCATCACTGCCAACACCACCATTGTTTCCTGCTTCTACATATTTCTTAGCATTATCCCATAATCCACCAGCATTACTCATAAATAATGATAATAGTAATCCTGATACAATGTTACCAAGTAAGAAACCACCGATTGCACTAACACCACCAATAATACCTACTAGGATTGTTGTAATGATTGCAAATAATCCACTTGGAATTAATTCTTTTAATGAGCCTACAGTTGCAATATCAATACATTTATCGTATTCAGCTTCAACTCCTGGTTTACCTTCAAGTAATCCTTCAATTTCATTAAATTGACGATGAATTTCTGCTACCATACGACTTGCATTTTTATTAACACCCATCATTAATAATGCACTAAATACAGCTGGTACTGCTGCACCAATAATAATACCAAAGAATACTACTGGATCAGTAATATTAAAGTATTTAAATGGCACTACAGGATTACCATAAGCGTTAAAATATCCACCTAAACCTGCATTAAAGATTCTTTCGTTTACTTCACTAATAAATGCACCAAGTAAAGATACAACAGTTAATCCTGCAGCACCAATTGAGAATCCTTTTGTAACTGCTTTAACTGTATTTCCTGCTGAGTCAAGTTTATCAGTAATCTCGACAATCTCTTCACCAAATCCACCCATTTCAGCTAAGCCCCTAGCATTATCTACAATTGGACCATAAGCATCATTACTTACAATAATACCAACAATTGATAACATTCCTACTGCAGCCATAGAAATACCAAACATTCCATAAGTTCCTGCTAGTTCATGAGTAGGTGCAGCTTTTTGTACAAGCATAAAACTTGCAACAGCGGCAATCGCAATACCAATCATTGCAGGTAGAACAGATAAGAATCCATAACTTACACCTGAAAGGATTGTAAATGCTGGTCCGTCTTCAGAAAGTTTAGCTGTTTGTTGGACAGGTTTGTGAACATCGTTTGTATAATAGTCAGTTGCAATACCAATAATTGTACCTACTGCTAAACCAACAATAGCTGCTCCCCATACATACCAAGAAAAATCTAAAAGCCATGTACATAAAGCACTAGATGCTGCAAATAATCCAGTTGTTACATAAGTACCAATATTTAATGCTCTACTTGGGTTATCATGTTTACCCATTCTCGCAAATAAAATACCGATGATTGTTGATAATAATCCTAGACCTGAGAATACTAAAATTGTTTGAATAAAGTTATTTCTTACACCAGGATCATCTAAGTTAATTGCTATAACTAAGGCAGCTGCAATCGCTGCTACGTTTGAGTCAAATAAGTCAGCGCCCATTCCGGCAACGTCCCCAACGTTATCTCCTACGTTATCTGCGATAACAGCAGGGTTACGTGGATCATCTTCTGGAATTCCGTATTGAACCTTACCTACTAAGTCAGCAGAAATATCTGCTGTTTTCGTAAAGATTCCTCCACCAGCCTTTGCAAACAGAGCTAAAGAACTTGCTCCGAAAGAAAAACCTAACATCGTACTTGCAGTAAAATCATTTAATGAGTCAACTCCTGTAGTTAAACCATAGATTGCTGAAATACCAATTACACACGTAGCAACAACGGCAAGACCCATTACAGATCCACCTCTAAATCCAGCTAAGAAGCTTTGAGTAATTCCTCCTCTTTTAGCTGCTTCTGCTGTTTTTACGTTAGCTGTTGTAGCTACCATAATTCCAACCTTACCGGCAATTGCTGATAATAATGTACCTAATAAATAAAATCCGGCCATTAGTACATTCTCTAATGCACCACCTACCCAAATAGGTTCTGGTAGGAACAATAGAATAAGTAAAGCTACTATTCCTGCAAATATCGCAAGAACCATATACTCTCTTTTTAAGAAAGTATTAGCTCCTCTCCTAATATGACCTCCTACTTTTTCAATTGTTTCATTATCAGAAGGTAATTTCTTAACCCAACGATAAAGAAAATAAGCAACAATAAAGGCTAAAATACCTACTCCTATAGTTGCAATAACAATATAAAGTGTTGTGCTATCCATAAATCTTCACCTCGTTTCTTAAATGAATAACATTCCTCACTATTATAACAAATTGTGAAAACGATATCAAGCAAAAAATAAAAAAAGACTAACATTTTAGTTAGTCTTCCTCTTCTATATTTTCTTGTTTTAAAACCTTAATTTGAACTTTATTTACAGTGTTTTGTTTAACATCTATAATCTTAAACTCTAGGCCAGCAAACTCAAATGTCTTATTTTTATCTTCTTCATTAGGTAATCTTTCAAGCAAATAGATTAATAATCCACCAACAGAATCATACGAGTCATCAGTTGAAATTGGAATCTCAACATCCAATGTACGATTAATATCTTGAATAGGAACAATACCTTTTGTAAGATATGTGTCTTCTGCTACTAATCTAATATCACTTTGATCATCTTCATCATAGATATTCCCAACAATTTCTTCAACTAAGTCTTCTAAAGTTACGATTCCTGAAAACCCACCAAATTCATCAATTACAATTGCAATATAACTATGATTATGTTGCATCTCTTGAAACATCTTATCAGCTTTCATTGTCTCAGAAACAAAGTAAACTGGTCTTAAAATCTCTTTTAAATTAATATTGTGATTACCTTTTTTCTTTAGTGCTCTTAGTAAGTCTTTGTTATACAAAATACCAATAATATTATCAATATCCTTTTCATAAACAGGAACTCTTGAATAACCATTTTCAATATATTCATCAATTATTTTCTTAATATCATCATCAACATCAATTGCATAAACTAACTTTCTTGGAGTCATTATATCTGATGCATCAAATTGTTCAAGCATGAATACTGAAGCTATCATCTTACTTTCATTATCACTTAATGATCCAGAAGCCTTACCTGCTTTAAGCAATCTCTTCATTTCTTCTTTTGTAAATTCGCCTTCTTCTTCATGTCTCTTATAACCAAAAATTCTTAAAACTAAATTAGTTGTACCAGATAAAAGCCATACAAAAGGAGTTAAGATTACCTTAAAAAACATAATTACAGGAGCAACTGCTATTGCAAGTTTCTCTTTTTTAATTAAAGCTACCCTTTTAGGAACAAGTTCACCAAATACTAAGTTAAAGAAGGCAACTAAAATAGTCAACACTACAATGGCAATTGTATAACCTGCATTAACGCTTGTTCCCAGTTTTTCAAATAATTTACCTACTGGTACAGCAAGCTGAACTGCTGCAGATGATGCTGAAAACATTCCAGCTAAAGTAATAACTACTTGAATTGTCGACAAAAACTTCGATTCATCATCTAAGAGCTTTAATAAAGTTTTAGCTTTTTTACGCCCCTTTTCTGCTTCTTCTTCAATAACTAATCTGTTTGAAGAAACAATTGCCATTTCTGATGCTGCAAAAAAACCATTAATAAATATTAAAATAACTAATAAAATCAACTGGAGCCAAATGTCCATTTATCTATCTTCCTTTCTTTAGGTGATAAAAGTGTATCACATCTTCATCTTTTTTTCAAGATTATTCAAAAAGTAAATCAATTATCTCATTACTAGTAATTAAATAAAAATAATTATCTACCTTTTCTTCTCTAAATAACTTACCAATATAATCTTTATTATAAGGTTTATTAATTAATAACTCTTCTAAATCGCTATTAGTCTTAACCCCAAAAAAGTCACCATAAACTTTAACATTATTGATTAAACCATTTTTAACTTCAAAGGTTAATTCAATTGTTCCACCTTTAAACTTAGCTTTTTTTATCTTTTGAAAACTAAAGTTCTTACCATAGTTCCACTCCCAAAGACCAAATCTTTCGTTCTTTATCTTTTCTACTTCTTTTAATTCATTTTCATTTAAAAGATATAAATCTTTTTTTCTTAGTTTTAAAACTTTCGTAATTAAAATATCTATAACAGCTTCAATTGTAATTGAACTATTAATTTCTTTTAAATTAACTACTTTGCTTTTATTGCTTTTAACAGCTTTATCTTCATATTTTTCTTTTGAAACTAATACTTTTGATAAAACATTTAAATCAACTGCGAAAAGAATCGTTCCATGGTGAAACATTTTATCTTGGTAAAAATACTGAGCATTACCCGAAAACTTCGCACCATCAATATAAATGTCATTTCTACCCTCAAAATTCGCTTCTATTCCAAAATACTTCAAAGTCTCAATAATTACCATACAAAACTTTTTATAGTTATTAAATGCGTTTTTTTCTTTTGTAAAAATCGTGTAGTTTAAATTACCTAAATCATGATAAACTGCACCACCACCAGATAACCTTCTTGCTAAAGTAATACCATTTGCCTTTAAATACTCCAAATTAACTTCATTGTAAGGATTTTGATTTCTTCCAATTACGACTGTCTTATCATTACGCCAAAGCATAATAATATCTTCTTCTAAATCGTAGTTTTTAATAATATATTCTTCAACGCTTAAATTAAAGTGAGGATCTGTATTTTGATTAATAATTACTTTCATAATTTGCTCCTTTCAGTATTATACAATCTTTCTTTAAGTTTTTCAATTTCTAAGTTTATTTTAAGAATTAGAGCGTATAATTAAGCTAAGGTGATTCTTATGAAAGTTCTACTTTTAGTATTTTCAGGAACAAACAACTCATTTTATGTTTGTAATGAACTAAAAAAAGAATATCAAAAGCTAAATATTGAAACTGATATTTTACGTTTAGAAAATGTAAAAGAATTAAAGGACGACTATGATTTAATAGGAATCAGTTACCCTATCCATGCTTTTTCTGCACCGAAGTTTGTAGAAAAGAAAATTAAGGAACTAAAGATTAAAAACAAACACTACTTTATCATCAAAACTAGTGGTGAGTTATA
>DUNF01000093.1 GCA_012839485.1 Acholeplasmataceae bacterium | reverse complement strand
ATGACTTCTTGACCTGACTAAATTCAGCTTGGGATAAAACTGATACTAAAATTTACAATAGGGGCGAGGTAGATGACTTCTTGACCTGACTAAATTTTGAATACTATTAAAGTAAGGATCAACATCATATTCTTCTGCTATTTCATCTGTTACTTTTTTAATTTTATCTGAATTGATTTTATATTTTTTTTGTCTTGCTTTATGAGACAAAGTATTAGCAGTAAATAAATAGAATAAAGATCCTGCAACAGGTACAACTGCTACTAAAACAAGCCAAGCAATAATGTATCGAGAATGATATTCTTTTCTACTTACTAACGAAACAATAGAAATCGCAACTAACACTAAATGAATAATAGATGTAATAATTACGGTTGTTCCGACACTTAGTCCTGCATAGATAAAGGCCAAAACTAATGCTACTATCTCTAAAAAAATGATAAAAGCAAATAAAGCCCATTTATTTAAAAACATTCTCAAGAGTTCCTTAATCGTCTTCATCTAAATTCTCCTACATCTATATTATACCACAAACAATAAAAAAATGCCTTTATTTCTTAAAGGCATTTTACTTTTTACAAATTATTAAACTAACTTTTTTTCTAACTTTGCAAAACGTGGTAGACCATCTTCTTTTTTAAGTTTTGGTTCACCTTGAATTAAAGGTAAAGCATACTCAATAAATTCTTTTGTAACGCCAGTATGATCTTTCTTAATCCATTCTAAAGGAACTTTCTTTTCGGCGTTAGCAATATGCTCTAAATCTAACATTTCATAAGAAATACTATATTCTTTTCCTTCATTACGTTTAAAAGTAATCATTTTATCTGTATGGCCTTCACAAGCATATTCTACTGCTTTTTTACCAGCCATAAATGCTTCCCAAATGTCAGTTTCACTGGCAATATGAGCTGCACATCTTTGCATTAAACTAAATTCAATATCTCTTACTTTTATACCTGTATGAGCATTTAAATGATTAGCAAGGAAAGCTGCAAGTCCACCTAATTGAGCATGACCAAATGAATCACGACTTACACTAGATGCATATTCAGAAATATATTTTCCATCTTTATCTCTAATACCTTCACTAACTGCAATTAACACTTTACCTTCTTTTTTCTTAGCAACTTCTTTTACTTCTTTAGTAAATTCAGTTAAATCAAATGGTGTTTCAGGTAAATACATTAAATCTGGTCCATAACCTTTATAAGTTGCAAGTTCAGCTGCAGCAGTTAACCAACCAGCATTTCTACCCATAATCTCTACAACAGTAATCAATGGTGTGTTATAAACATGAGTATCTAAATAAAGTTCCATCATTGTAGTTGCTACATATTTAGCTGCACTACCAAATCCAGGGCAATGATCAGTACCTTCTAAGTCATTATCAATTGTTTTTGGTACTCCCATAACTCTACAAGGATATCCTTCCTTTTGAAGATATTTGCTGATTTTATTGCAAGTATCCATTGAATCATTACCACCATTATAAAAGAAATAACGAATATTATACTTTTTAAAGATTTCTAATAATCTCTTATAATCAGTATCATCTTTTTTATAGTCTGCAAGTTTATAACGAACAGTACCTAAAGCACTTGATGGTGTATTTTTTAATAACTCTAATTCATCACGATCTTCTTTGGAAATATCAAATAGTCTATCATCTAAAATACCTTTAATACCATACTCTGCTCCATAAACATGAGTAATGTTTTCTTGATTCAATGCTTCTAAAAAAACTCCGGCAGCACTTGAGTTAATAACTGATGTTGGTCCACCTGATTGGCCAAATAAAGCTGCTCCTTTTAAAACTTTCATTTATATAATTCCTCCTCTAATAATATCTTATATATTATACTACATTTTGCCTTAATTTTCAATCTCTTTAATAATATTTATAGTTTTACTTAACCTTAGGCTTTCTTTCTAAATAAGCTAAACATTCTAAACTATTTGTATTTGGAAACATATCAAAAGCTTTGATTTCTTTTACATTATACTCATCTTTTAATAATCCTAAATCTCTAGCTAAAGTTGCTTCATTACAAGAAACATAAATAATATGCTTAATTTCTTTTTGTTTGATTGTATCAATTAAAGAATCTTCCAAGCCTTTTCTTGGCGGGTCAACTACTAGTAAATCAATATTATTTATTGATAGTAATTTTTCTTCAGTTTTACCTAAAATAAACTTAGCATTTTTAATATTGTTTATTTTCTTATTGTTATCGGCGTTTTTAATTGCTTCAAAAACAACTTCTATTCCAATAACTTCACTTATATATTTAGAAAGCAATAAACTTATTGTTCCAACTCCACAGTAAGCATCAATAGCTTTTTTGATTTTCAAATTTTTAACTTTATCAACTATTTCTTTATATAGCATTAACATTACATCATAGTTAATTTGGAAAAATGAATTATAATTTAGCTCAAATTTTAAATCAAATATTTCTTCAATAAACTTCTTCTTAAAATATAATTCTTTAGTTTTTGAACCTAAAATAACATTAGTTGATTTACTATTAACGTTTAAATGTACTTGGATAATTTCTGGATGCTCTTTCACAAGCTCTTTTACAATTCTATCCAAATTTCCTATTTTATCTTCTTTAGAAATTAAAACAACTACGTATTCACCTTTTTGGTTGTTACGAATTAAGATTGCTCTTAGTAATCCAGCTTTAGTTTTTTCATTATATATAGGAACTTGATATTTATTTAAAATTTTATCTAAAGTAACACTAATCTTACTTGCAGTTTTAGTTTGGAGATAACATTCTTCTAACTTAAAAACATCATGAGTTTGCTCTTGATAAAAGCCTGAATAGATTTGTTTATCTTGACTATAAAACATTTGAACTTTATTGCGATAGTGATATTGATCTTTACCATAAATATCTTTTATTTCCAAGTCAATATTACCTAGTTTTTTAAGTGTTCTTTGGGCTGAATCAAGTTTGTGTTTTAGTTGTGCTTCATAATTTAAATGCAATAAAGAACATCCCCCACACTCATAGTAGTGCTTACAAACTGGTTCTACTCTATCTTTAGAAGGTTTAGTAATTTTATCTATAACCCCAAAACTATAATTCTTTTTTACGCTAATTATCTTTACATTAGCTTCTTCATTTTTTAATAAATAAGGAACAAAAACAACTAAGTTATTGTGCCTTGCAACACCATAACCATTATGATTTAAGTCTGTTGCCTTTAATTTTAGTACTTCATTTACTTTCATATAGACCTCTTTTACTTATATATTATATAAAAAAAGGCCCACTAATTCAAGTGGACCTTGATTTATTGTTTATTATTTTTGATGTGCAATATGTTTAGCTAATCTAACCATTTGAGCAGTATAGCCCATTTCATTGTCATACCAAGCAATTAACTTAACTAATTGTTTGCCATCAACTTCTAATAAGCATGTAGATGCAGCATCTAAAACACCACCATGATGATCGCCAATAATATCACTAGATACAATTGGATCTTCAGTGTAACCAAATGATTCATCCGCAGCTTTTTTCATTGCTTTATTTACTTCTTCAACTGTAACTTTTTTCTTTAGTTCTACAACTAAGTCAACAGCTGAACCAGTTCCTGTAGGAACTCTCATTGCGATACCATCTAATTTTCCAAGTAATGCAGGGATAACTTTACCTACTGCAGATGCAGCACCTGTAGTTGTTGGAACGATGTTAAGAGCAGCTGCTCTACCTCTTCTACTAGCAATACCTTTTTTGTGAGCAACGTCTAAAGTAACTTGATCACCTGTGTAAGCATGAATAGTAGTCATAAATCCTTTAACGATACCAAATTTATCTTCAAGGATTTTAGCCATTGGTGCTAAGCAGTTTGTAGTACAAGATGCTGCTGAAATAACTTTTTCAGAACCATCTAAAATATCATGGTTTACATTGTAAACGATAGTTTTTACATTTGGTCCTTTTCCTGGAGCAGAAATGATAACTTTTTTAGCTCCAGCATTGATGTGTTTCATTGCACCTTCTTCTTTAGTAAATACACCAGTACATTCCATTACTACGTCAACATCTAATTCTTTCCAAGGTAATTCAGCAGGATCCATCTTTGCAAAAACTTTAATTCTGTCTTTACCAATGATGATTTCATCACCTTCATGCTTAATTTTATCCGCCTTGTAACGTCCTTGTGTTGAGTCATACTTTAATAAGTATGCTAATTGTTCTGCATCTGTTAAATCATTAACAGCTACAATTTTGAAATCTGGATCACCATACATTAATCTAAATGCAAGTCTTCCAATTCTTCCAAATCCATTAATTGCAACTTTTACAGCCATATTTTTCAAATACCTCCTTATATGGTTATTTTTTCTTTACATAATATTATATCATATTTTCAATCATTTTCAATAGTGAAAACACTTTAT
>DUNF01000092.1 GCA_012839485.1 Acholeplasmataceae bacterium | reverse complement strand
AGAACAAACCCTATGATTGTTGTAAAATCTAAAATTCCGATAACTAATATCCCTCTAAATTTCCCTAAATAAATACTACTTAAACTATGGATAACTTTGCCTACCTTAGTATTTCTAGCATTTGGTAGCCATGACATAATAACATCTGCGATCATTACCATTTCATATAAATTCATGATAACAATCATTAACCATAAAACAATTGTTAACATTACTTAGTATCCTGAATGTACTGATATAAAGATCCATCTTCATATTCTTCTTTTCTTGCAAATAAGAATAAAGTATCAGAAATCTGACAAATCTCACCTTCAGTTGTTTGCAAGAAAAGAAGAATATGAAGATGGATCTTTATATCAGTATATTCAGGATACTAAGTAATGTTAACAATTGTTTTATGGTTAATGATCGTTATTATGAATTTATATGAAATGGTAATGATTGCAGATGTTATTATGTCATGGATACCAAATGCTAGGTTTACTAAAGTTGGCAAAGTTATCCATAGTTTAAGTAGTATTTATTTAGGGAAATTTAGAGGGATATTAGTTATCGGAATTTTAGATTTTACAACAATCATAGGTTTTGTTTTATATAACTTATTTTTAAGTGGAATGGTAAGTTTACTTGGAGCATAAGGAGAGATAAATGAGTAAAGATTATAAAGATAGTTTGTTGATGATGAAGACGGATTTTAATATGCGTGCCAATCTTCCAAACAAAGAACCAGAGATACAACAATATTGGGAAGAGATAAAACTTTACCAAAAAAGATTAGAAAAAAATAAAAGCAATAAAAGCTATACTTTGCATGATGGACCACCATATGCTAATGGTGATATTCATATTGGTCATGCTTTAAATAAAATCTTAAAAGACTTTATTGTTCGTTATAAAAGTATGGAAGGATACCATTCAGTATATATTCCTGGTTGGGATACACATGGGCTTCCAATTGAAACTGCACTTTCTAAATCAAAAAAAGTTAATCGTAAGGAACTATCAGTTCCTGAGTTTAGATCTTTATGTAAAGAATATGCTTTAGAACAAGTTGAAAGACAAAAGTTAGGTTTTAAAAGACTAGGTGTTTTAGGAGATTTTGAGAATCCTTATATTACTTTAGATGGTAAGTATGAAGCAAAACAATTAGAAATCTTTGCGAAGATGGTAGAAGAAGGACTAATCTATAAAGGATTAAAACCTGTTTTTTGGTCACCTTCATCAGAGACTGCTTTGGCTGAGGCGGAAATTGAATATCAAGATGTTAAGTCACCTTCAATTTACTTAGCTTTTAAAGTTAATGATGGTAAAGGTGTATTAGAAAAAGATGATTATTTAGTAATCTGGACAACTACACCTTGGACTATCCCTGCTAACCTTGCTGTTTGTGTTAATGAAAACTATGATTATCAATTAATTAAGATTGATGGTAAAAAGTTAGTTGTAGCTAAAGAATTAGCTAAAGCATTTAGCCATTATGTCTTTGATGATAAACCTTATACTGTCTTAAAAGAAGTTAAAGGTAAAGATTTAGAATATATTACTTATCTTCATCCACTAAATGGAAAAGAGTGTCCTGTAATCTTAGGTGACCATGTTACTTTAGAGTCTGGTACCGGTTTAGTTCATACTGCTCCAGGTCATGGTGAAGATGACTTTATTGTAGGGAAGGTATATAACTTAGATGTCTTATGTCCTGTAGATGAAAAAGGCTATATGACAAGTGATGCTTTTGAGTTTGAAGGTTTATTTTATGAAGATGCTAATAAACATATTACTAAAAAATTAGAAGAAGTAGGAAGTTTATTAAAGCTTTCATTTATCACTCATAGTTATCCTCATGACTGGAGAACGAAAAAACCGATTATTTTTAGGGCTACAGATCAATGGTTTGCATCAATTGATAAAATAAAAGATGATTTATTAAAAGCAGTAGAAAATGTAAACTGGCATCCTAAATGGGGAGAGTTAAGAATCTCTAATATGATTAAGGATCGTAAAGAATGGTGTATTAGTAGGCAAAGAGTTTGGGGAGTACCTATTCCTGTTTTCTATTGCGAAGATAAAACACCAATTTTAGATAGTAAAGTTATCTTACATGTTGCTTCAATTTTTGAAAAAGAAGGATCTAATGCTTGGTTTTTAAGAGAAGCTAAAGATTTACTTCCTAAAGGTTATAAAAATTCAAAAAGTCCTAATGGTATCTTTACTAAAGAAATGGATACAATGGACGTTTGGTTTGATAGTGGTTCAAGTCATCATGCAGTTTTAGGCCCTAATGGTCTTAAATATCCTGCTGATTTATATATTGAAGGTAGTGACCAATATCGTGGTTGGTTTAACTCAAGTTTAATTACTGGTGTTTCATACTATAAAGAAGCACCTTATAAAGAAGTAATCTCTCATGGCTTTGTTTTAGCTGGTGATGAGAAGATGAGTAAATCTTTAGGTAATGTAATTAAGCCAGATGCTGTATGCAATAAATATGGAGCTGATATTTTAAGACTTTGGGTTGCATCAGTAGATTATACAGCTGATGTAAGTTTAACTGATGAGCTTTTAGTTCAAGTGTCTGAGAATTATCGTAAGATTAGAAATACCTTTAGATTTTTACTTGGTAACTTATTTGATTATGATAATAATAAGAATAAAGTAAAATATGAAGATTTAGGAGAAACTGATCAATATATTATTGTAAGACTGAATCAGTTAATTAAAGATGTAAGATGCGCTTATGATGAATATGACTTTGCAACTGTTTATCATTTAGTGTTAAACTATATGACTAACATTTTATCTTCGTTTTACTTAGATTATTCAAAAGATGTTGTTTATGTAGAGGCAGCTAATAGTCTTTTAAGACGCCGCATGCAAACAGTTTTCTATGAGAATTTATTTACTTTAGTTAGACTACTTAATCCAATTCTTCCTCATACAACTGAAGAAGTATACCAAATGATGTCTAATACAAAAGAAAAGTCAGTTTATTTAGAAAATATGCCTGAAGCTAAAGAGTATAAGAATGCTAAGGAATTAGAAGAAAAATATGAAAAGTTCTTAAAATTAAGAGATGATGTTTTAAAGGCCTTAGAAGTTGCTCGTACTAATAAAGTTATTGGTAAATCTTTAGTAAGTAAAGTTGTTATTAAGCCAACTAAAGAAGTAAAGGAACTAATTAGTTCATTAAAGACTGACTTAGCTTTAGTTTTTATCGTAGCTGAGTTTAAAGTAGATGATAGCCTAAAAGAAGGCGACGCATATGAATCAGGTTTAATTTGTGTAACAGCTAAAGATGGTTATAAGTGTGACCGTTGCTGGCAAATTAAAGATGAAGTTGATGAAGACAATCTATGCGCTAGGTGCGCTAAAGTTATAAAAAACAAGGAGGAATAGGATGCCTATTAATTTACATTTTTTTCGTGATAACAGTTTAGATAAGTTAGACTTTGCAAGAGTATTTGACTTTTTTGACCAACTTGGATATTTTGAGATTTTTTATACTGAAGATGATGTACAGATTATCGCTAAGGATGAAGATTTTCGTTTTTCTTATCGTTATTTAATTACTAAGAAAAGCTTAGTAAAAGATATTTATAAGTTAAATCCAAAATATTCAAATGTGAACTTTATGATTGAACTTCCAATTATGATTCCATCATATTTAGCTAAAGAAATCTTTGCAATTATTTCTAAATTGTGTCGTAGTTTTGATTTAGCTATTTATCATGATAGTTTTAAAGATGTGCAAGAGTTTAATATTGTAGACTTAGATAATCTCTTTAATAGTATGAGACAAAAGTATATTGAAGATTATGGTTATGGTAATAAGAGACCTTATGATTCTAAGAAGTTAAGTGAGATTTGCAAGTATCAAAGATCAATTGAACAACTTGCTACATTTTACGAAGGAAGAAAGATTACAGTTCCTAAGGTCCAAGCAATTGAAGATTCAATTACAAAAGATTTTGGAATTAGTTGTATGTTTAGAGTAGGAGAAGCTACAATCTTCCCGCCTCATTTAGATTACATCTATGTCCACGATGAGTTAAACAATGTAATCTTAGTTCCAAGAGCTGATTTCTTTAGTGTAATGGGTAAGTATTTGATTGAGATTGAGGCAGTACTTCCTGATATGTATATCTTAAGAGAAAAACAAGCAAGAAGCAGTAGGAAGGTTGCATCTAAGTTGAGAAAGTTCGCAATTGATCATATCAATTATACTAACTTAAGATTATGTGATTTAATCGATGAACAAAATAGTTAAAAGAATAATATTTTATATTTTTGGAATGGTAGTAATATCTTATGGTGTTGCATTTATGTTTAAAGCAGGATATGGCCTTTGTTCAATTGATGCATCATCATTAAGTTTAAAGTATTTATTTGATAAACTTACAATTGGGGAAGCGACAATTATTATTAACGTTCTTTTAGTTGTAATTTCAGAATTGATAAAACCATCACTTGCAAGATTACTGGCAATACCAATTAGTTTTGCTTTTGGTTATGCTTTAGATGGGGCTTTATGGACGCTTAAGTGGCTAGAGTTTAATGAGATTACTGGTCCTATTTTCTTTACTTTAGGTGGATTTATGACACCTTTTGGTAGTGCGTTCGTAGTTACAGCTAATTTACCGCCACTAGCAGGTGATACTGTAGTAGGGTCACTTTTATATAGATTTAAAGGTAATGCAGGTAAAGCAAAACTAGGAGCAGAAATTATCTTTTTTGTGATGGCTTTAGTTTTCTGTATTCTAGCTACAATCTTAACGGATTTTAAGTTTACTCAAGGATTGAGTATCTATACAATCTTTTTGTTTGGAATTGCTAGTATCTTTTTCCCTAAGTTTTTAAGTAAAGTACAAGGAGGTTATGAATATGTACAACTCGTATATTGATCACACTTTATTAGGTGCAACAGCGAAAATAAGTGATATCAAGAAATTATGTGCTGAGGCTAAACAGTATAGTTTTAAGGCTGTTTGTGTTAATCCTTGTTATGTAAGATTAGCTAAAGAACAATTAAAAGGCTCTAACGTTTTAGTTGCAACTGTTGTTGGTTTTCCTTTAGGAGCTAATACTTTTGAAATGAAAAAAGCAGAAGCTTTAGATGCTATTAAAAATGGGGCTGATGAAATTGATATGGTAGTTAATGTTGGGATGGTTAAAGACCATAACTGGGAATATGTTAGACGTGATATTGAAAAAGTGCACAATGCTTGTAAGATGAACATCCTTTTTGGTAAAAAAACTTTAAAAGTTATTTTAGAGACTTGTTACTTAACTAAAGAAGAAATTGAAGAAGTTTGTAAGATAGCAAGCGAAGTTGGGGCAGATTTTGTGAAGACATCAACTGGCTTTGGCACTGGTGGTGCTAAAGTAGAAGATGTTAAGTTAATGAAAGAGTCAATTAGTCCTTCTATGGAAGTAAAAGCAAGTGGTGGGATTAGAGATCTTGCTACTTTAAAAGCAATGGTTGAAGCTGGTGCTACAAGAATTGGTTGTTCTAGTAGTGTAAAAATTATGGAAGAATTAGGGGAGGAAAAATAATGGCTATACCTACACCGCATATTGAAGCAAAACATAAAGATTTATTTGGAAAAACTGTTTTAATGCCAGGAGATCCTTTAAGAGCAGAATTTATTGCCAAGACATATTTAGAAGACGTAACAAGAGTTAATGGCGTTCGTAATATGTTTGGTTTTACAGGCTATTATAAAGGTAAAAAGGTTTCAGTAATGGGATCAGGAATGGGAATGCCTAGTATTGGTATTTACTCATATGAATTATTTAAGTTTTATGATGTAGAGAAAATTATTAGAGTTGGTTCAATGGGAGCATATTCTAGTGAATTAAAACTATATGATGTAGTTATCGTATCTGATTCATACTCAGAGTCTAGTTTTGCGAAGGTAGCATATGATTATGATGAAAAAGTTATTTCATCAAGCCATGAACTAACTAATGCTTTACAAGAAGCAGCAAAAAAATTAGAAATACCTTATCGTTTAGGCCGTATTCATTCTTCAGATGTCTTTTATCGACATCAAGGAGATATCTTTAAAGATGTAAGAGATAAATATAACTGCTTAGGAGTTGAGATGGAATCATTTGCTTTGTTTTCCAATGCTAGATTTTTAGGTAAAGATGCAGCTTGTATTTTAACTGTATCTGATTCTTTAGTAACACATGAAGCAACATCGGCTGAAGAAAGACAAAAGTCTTTTAATAAGATGATGGAAATTGCTTTAGAAGCAGCTTAATTTTTATAGTTTAGATAAATATAATCAAACATCAAAAAAAATTGTTGTTTTATTCAATGGTTTTTGGAAATGGTAAAATATTAAAATAATAAAAAATGACTGAAATAAATTTTCAGTCTTTTTTTTGGAAATTGCTTTTATCAACTAGGTAGTTTATGCCTTTCCTTGTTTTGCTTTTTAAGAGATTTTTGGTATAATCAAGTCAACGTACGTAATTTGAAATAGGGAGGAAAACTAGCTAGTAATGGATTCATGTTGAACAATTTAGTTCTAGTTGGAAGGACTGTCGAAGATTTAACAGTAGTTACTTTAGACAGCGGACTTAAGACTTGTAGGATGGTAATTGCTGTTCAAAGAGGTTTTAAGAATCAAGATGGTGAGTATGATGTGGACTTTGTTCCAGTTGTACTGTGGGATGGAATTGCGGAGGCAGTCGCAAACAACTGTAAGAAAGGTTCAGTTGTTGGGGTAAAAGGAAGAATTCAGGTTAGACAAATAGAAGTTAAGGAGATTAAACTTAACATCTTAGAAGTTGTTGGGGAAAGGGTTTCATTTATTAACATAAAAAGACCTGATGCCCTAGAATCAGTGTAATAATTCTTTCTAATTATTTCATTTTCAAAAACTATACTCACAATTAAACTCAAAAGGGTTTTGCTCTTTTGAGTTTTTATTTGACAAATTCCTCTATTTATAATAATATACTAAAGGTGATAAGATGGGTAAGGATGTATTTGTAATTCTTAATTTTGGAAGTGAAACTGAAGATTACTTAAAAGAGGTTGTAAAGGATAGTTTTCCAATATACGACCTTCTTTCTAAACCACACCTTACTTTAGTTCATTATCCCAAGATCAATTTAAAAAAGTTAATTAGACACACTGATGAGTTTATGAAAACAAGACAAGGTTTAGAGATTGTTTTAAAAGTTAATCGTTTGGAATATTTAACGTTAGAAACTGTTGTTTGTTTTCCTGATTTTTCTAGTGATTTATTAAAACTATATCGTGATTATACGGAAAAGTTTAAAGATAAAGCTGAATTTTATACAACAGAAGATGAGTGGAAACCTCATATTACTTTATATAAGGGACCAGCATCACAAATTATTATGAATAATCTAACAGAAAATTTTCGACCTTTTAAAGTTAGACTTAAAAAAATTGAACTTTCAGTAAATAATAAAGGCAATTTTGAGATTGTCTATTCTAAAGAGTTTTAAGATTCTACTTGCAATTTTAAAGGGATTATAGTATAATGTTAATACTTGCAGGTATAGTATAAGGGCTATTATGTCGCGTTGCCAACGCGAAGATACGGGTTCGAATCCCGTTACTTGCTCCATATTAAATTATATTTTTTTGATACAAGAGTATCAAAACTTTTTTTATTTGAATATATTGCTATAAAGCAAGTTGTTCTTTCTTTAGGTTATTTAATTAGTGCGAAGATTGGAAAAAAGCTTTATTTAAAGGAAATATGGTGAATTAATTTGCTAGTTTTCAACAAAAAAAGATTGACTTAGTTAATAAAAAGTGCTAAAATTATCCTGAGCAAATAAATTATTCTATAAGGTAGAGGAAAAAAGCGGGAATAATGTTGGATTTTTCATCAATTTTCATAAAACATCTTGACTTTGTAAATAATTATTGCTATAATAACATAAAGTTATAGCGTTTTCATTTAAATGTCGTAGCTTTTAGAAATATGTAACGAAGGAGGAATTTTCTTTATGAAAGAGCAAAAGCAGGAAGCAAATAAAACTTT
>DUNF01000008.1 GCA_012839485.1 Acholeplasmataceae bacterium | reverse complement strand
TTATCGTAATTGACCTTGCTTTATCACCAAAATCTAACTCAGCTTATTTAGCAGTTAGTAAAGCGATTGAGGATGTTGAAAAAGGTAAAACAGGTCCAATTCCACTTAATTTGAAAAACACTTATTCTTTTGATCCAAGCCAAAAGAGTTATTTATATCCTCATGATTATCCAGGCGCTTGGGTAAAGCAACAATACCTACCTGATATAATTAAGGATGCAAAATATTATGATCCAAAAGAAACAGGAAAATATGAAAAAGCCTTAAAAGAAAGATTAGAGGCAATTGAAAAAGCCAAAAATAATTAATATAATTCTTGCTTTTCAGGCACTTTTATAGTATAATATCAAAGATAAACAGGAGGATATTATGAGAGTAACATTTATCTTAAGATGTACAGTTTGTGGAGAGGAAAATTATCTATCAGAAAAAAATAAAAAAAACACTCCTGATCGTCTTGAAGTGAAAAAATACTGCCCTAGATGTAGACAACAAACATTACATAAAGAGAAAACAAAGAAATAAAGATATTGAAACAATATCTTTTTTTATGAAAGGTGATAAAATGAGTAAATACAATGTTTTTACTTCTACTATTGGTGATTGTACTGTTGTAGAGATAAAACCAAGAAAATTAACTAAAGAAGAAACTAAAAAATTACGTGCCATTAGAAGAACGATTATGGGAGAATATAATGGACCAAGGGCAGCACGATATTTAAAAATATCTACACGTCAAGTTAGAAACTTAAAAAGTGCAGTTTATGCTTATGGAGATTATGGTGTAATCCATAAAAATAGATTCCATCGTCCTCCTATTGCTTATAGCGAAGAGGTAAGAAAAGAGATTGTTGATCTTTATCGTAAGAAAGAAAATAGAGGAATGCTAATTAGTCATTTTGCAGAAATGTTAATTGATGAATTTGGCTATGATATGGCCCCTTCTACAATCTACAATATCCTAAGAGAAAATAGAATCAGATCTCCAAAAAGGCATAAGAAAAAAAGGAAAACTAACAATGAGAAAAACTAAAAAAATCTTTATTGGTAATAAAGAAATTGGTGGTAATAGTCCTATTTTAATTCAAAGCATGACTAATACTAAAACTAGTGATATCAATGCTACTGTTAGTCAAATTCTAGCATTAGAAAAAGCAGGCTGTGAACTTATTAGATGTGCTATTACTTCTAAGGAAGATGCCCTTGCTTTAAAAGAAATAAAAAAACAAATACATATTCCCCTAGCAGCCGATATCCAGTTTGATTATAAGCTTGCTTTACTTGCAATAGAAAATGGTGCTGATAAGATTAGAATCAATCCTGGAAATATTGGCAGCAAAGAAGAAATTGGGGAGATTGTAGAAAAGTGTAAGAAATATAATATTCCAATAAGAATAGGTATTAATTCTGGTTCAATCGAAAAAGATCTAGCAGAAAAATTCGGTAATTCTAAAGAAGCTTTAGTTGAAAGTGCAATTAGAAATATTAGAATTCTAGAATCATTTCATTTTCATAACATTATTCTATCAGTTAAATTTAAGACTTTGTATGCTTCAATAGTAGCTTCTAGGTTAGTAGATTTAACTGATAGAATAATGTTATGAAAATGAAATGATTCTAG
>DUNF01000091.1 GCA_012839485.1 Acholeplasmataceae bacterium | reverse complement strand
TTTAGCAAGGTTAGATAATATTAAAGATTCTAACTCCATTGAAGGATTATTTTTAAGAATAACTAGCAAGTTAGTATTAGAGATGAGTTATATTTTTGCAGAGTTAGACCAAAAAGATAAAGCAATTACTAACTTGCTAGTTATTCTTAAAAATAATCCTTCAATGGAGTTAGAATCTTTAATATTATCTAACCTTGCTAAACTTTATATTGATGAAAAAGAACTAGGCAAAGCTAAAGATGCTATTATTAAATGTTTACCTCTAATTAAAAGATTAGAAGATTATGAGGGCTTAGAATATATCAATTATTTAAATGCAAAACTTTATGTTTTAGAAGATAATTATTTGATGGCTAAAACCCAATACCAAGAATTATTCAAAGAAAGAGTTGAACTTGAACCAAGTTTTTTGGGTATTGGTAATGAATATTTAAAACTGTTATTAGACTTAAAAGAATATGAGTTAATGTTTGGTTTTATCAATAAATATCGTTCTTCATATTTATCTAGTAATGATATTTATAATAAGAAACTCTTTTTAGAACACAATTTACTTGCTTTAGTTTCTAATAATATGCAATATAAAAATAGTTTTTATTCTTTAATTATGCAAATTATGAATTTAGATCAAGAAATTAGAAAGAGCGAAAACATACTTTTCCATAATATTAACGAAGATGATAAGTATTTAGAAGTAAATGCTAAGTTAAACGAAGCAATTATTAAAATTGAAAAAACTATTCACCTAACAAAAATCTTGTTTGAAAAAGAAGATATTAGGTCAAGTCTAATTAGCTTTTTTACTGAATTAAATAAATATACTTCATTTGATTCTAGTTTGTTAGTTATTTTCAGTGAAACTAGTTTTGATAAGCTTCCTGATTTCTTAAGAAATAAAGACCGTATTAAAAGCTACAATTACAAAAAAGAAAGACTATATGAAAGATGGCTAACATATACTGATTTAGAACACACTGTTTTAGAAAAGATGATGATGGAAAATCAAACAATTATTGCATCTGATGTTGAGGCAGTAAACTATGAAACGATTCTTCAAGGACCATCATATCAGGCAATGAAGATTTCTGGTTTAGTAGCCGTTCCTTTATATTTCCATGATGATTTATTTGCTAGCGTCATCTTTAAAGACTCATCTTCAAAAATGATGGAAAATGAAAATATTATGTTATTAAAACTAGGAGCATCGCTTCTTACATATTACTTAACAGCTTATTTTCAAAAAGAAAATGAAGAATTTCAATCTAATGTTTTAAACTTGGCAATTGAGTCTTTACAAGAAGGGATGTTTTATTTAGATCTTGCGAAAGATCAAATGATTATTAATGATGCTTTACAAAAGTTTTTAAATGTTCATAATCCTATTCTTGCAAGATCAGAATATAAGAAACTAATTAGTCCTAAACACTTACAAGACTATGAAATAGCATATAAGAATATTCATAAACTTGAAGCTAAAGAAATACTTTATAGCTTGCAAATTAAAGATCAAGAATATTTAGTAAAAGAAAACTTAAGACCTTATATTTCAAGTGAAGGTAAGCTTGTTACGTTTGTAGGGACGATAACGAAGTTAGAAGAAGCAAGTAAATTAAAAGTTGCTGACTTTAAAACAACAGTAAACAATCAAACTGATTTTCAAAATAAATTAAAATTAGAAGAAGATAAGTTGAAAGATTTAGAATATAAATTTACAGTAATTGCTTTTAGAATTACTAACTTAGATAAGTTTACTTACCAACAAGATTTACATAATTATTTAGTTGAAGAAATGCAT
>DUNF01000090.1 GCA_012839485.1 Acholeplasmataceae bacterium | reverse complement strand
GATAAATATCCGCCAAAAGATATCTTAAAGCTAATGTTTGAAGATTTAGATATCTTAGATATCGTGAATGTAAAATACTATTGTGATTGCTCTAAAAAGAAATTTGCCAATTGCCTTAAAACTTTACCAAAAGAAGAATTAGAAGAGATTATTAAAGAAGATGGTAAAGCGGAAATAGTTTGCAATTACTGTAATAAAAAGTATCATTTCTCTAAAGAAGAATTAGAGGATTTAATTAAAAAATAGCACGAATTCGTGCTATTTTTTTAATTCATTATAAACTCTATTTAAAGGTAGCCCCATTACATTATAGAAGTCCCCATCAATTCTCTCAACATACTTAGCAAATAAACCTTGGATAGCATATCCTCCTGCTTTATCGTATGGTTCTTTCGTACTAACATAGTCTTCTATTTCTTTATCTGTCATTGAAGATACCCAAACTTTAGTCTTTTCTGAGAAAACTTTATAGTTTAAGCCTTTACTTAAATACACAGATGTAATTACATAATGAACTTTCCCTTGAATTTCTTTAATCATTTTAAAAGCATCTTCTTTGTTTTTAGGTTTACCTAAAATTTCATTTTCAATTAAAACGATAGTATCAGCTGCAATAACAGTTGCATTTGGATAAACTAAACTTACTGCTTTACCTTTTTCTAAAGCAGTTTTTTCACTTAAAGCAATTGGATCTTTTAAATTAAAGTTTTCATCAATATTTGGTGAATAAACAATAAACTCTAATCCTAACATTGCTAATAGTTCTTTTCTTCTTGGTGAAGAAGATCCAAGTACAATCATAAAATTACCCCTTAGTTATCTATCTTTTCTATAATTTCATACATCGATGATGCATCTTCTTTTTTAATGCTTTGGTTTAAAGAAAGCACTTTTAAAACAATAGTTGTTTTAGCATACCTAATTTTAATAATATCGCCAACAGCAATTTCTTTACTAGGTTTAGCTATTCTATCATTAACCATAACCAATTCATCTTCGCTTGCCTTTTTCGCAACACTTCTTCTTTTAATAAGTCTAGATGCTTTTAAAAACTTATCAAGCCTCATCTTTAGGTTCTTTGTTTTCTTCCTTTGGTTCTTCTTTTAGCTTAGCGGCTTCTGCTTCTTGCTCTTTTTTATATTGAGCCATACTTTCTAATTGCTTGTTATAGATTTCTTGTAGCTCAGCTTCTTTTTCCTTAGCTATTCTTTCAGCCTCTTGACGGGCTTTTTTCTTTTCCCACCAAGCAAGCTTACCAGTTTCTAATAATTCATAAATATCTTCTTTAGTAAGTGTTTCAATTTCATATAAGTGAGAGGCAATTAGTTCTAATAAATCCTTACTTTCTTTTAGAATTTTTGTAGCTTTTTTATGACTCTCATCAATAATTGCTTGAACTTCTAGGTCGTGACTATTTAGCTGAGAAAAACTTCTCAGACCAAGTTGCTTTAGAAATAGATAAAGAAGTTCAAGCAATTATTGATGAGAGTCATAAAAAAGCTACAAAAATTCTAAAAGAAAGTAAGGATTTATATAAGTGAGAGGCAATTAGTTC
>DUNF01000089.1 GCA_012839485.1 Acholeplasmataceae bacterium | reverse complement strand
GATAAATATGAATACTAATACAACTTTAAAAATTAAACACATTATTCAAAAAAATAGTCAAGCAAAAATCAAAAATTTGTTAGACAAATGTCACGATTATGATATAGCTACGACTTTCGAAATTTTATCTGAAGACGAAAGACAAAAACTATATAAATCATTATCGGCTCAAAAGCTTTCAGATATTTTTGCTTATTTAGAAGAACCAAAAACATATTTTGATGAACTAGATGAAGAAAAAACAGCTGAAATCATTAGCCTAATGGATACAGTAGATGCTGTAGATGTCTTAAAAAAATTAGATGAAGACGACAGAGAAAACATCCTTGAGTTAATTGATGATGAAAGTGCTGAAGAAATTGACACTATTTCTCAATATGAAGAAGAAACAATTGGTAGTATTATCTCCACAAACTATATCACTATTAATAGAAATGATACAATTAGAGCTGCTATGAAAAAAATGGTTGCAGAGGCAGCAGAAAATGATAACATCTTTATCCTTTATGTACTAAATGATGATGGCACATTATATGGTGCTGTTGACTTAAAAGATTTAATAATTGCTAGAGCTGATAGTAATCTTGAAGATATAATTAAAACCAATTACCCAATCTTACATGTAAATGACTTAATTGAGGATAAGATTTATAAGATTGTAGAATATGATCTAGATATTATACCTGTGCTAGATGAAAACGAAATATTTGTCGGTGTACTAGAAAGTGATAATGTCTTAGATGCCTATCAAGAAGAATTACATGAAGACTATGCAAAATTTGCGGGTTTAACTGAGGAAACAGATATTGAAGAAAGTATTTGGAGCACAATTAAAAAAAGAGTTCCTTGGCTTATCTTCTTATTATTCTTAGGCTTCTTTGTTTCATTCTTAATTTCCGGTTTTGAAGACATTATAATTACAATTCCTGTTTTGGTATTTTTCCAATCAATGTTACTTGATATGTCTGGTAATGTAGGTACTCAATCTTTAGCCGTTACTATCATTGGTCTAAATGAACCACAACAACCAAAATGGAAAAAAGTTTTAGGGAAAAGTTTTTTGACTGGGGTTTTATTAGGTCTATTAGTAGCTGTTATTAGTTTTATTTCAATTTTTGCTTTTATTGCAATTACTAAAACTACAATGGTTACCGGCCAACCTTTTTCCTATCCTTTAGCCTTAAAAGTTTCAGGAATAATTGCGTTTAGTATGTTAGTTGCGATAATCATTGCTAACTTAACTGGAATATTAATTCCATTAACTTCATCAAAATTAAAAATAGATCCAGCTGTTGCAAGTGGTCCATTAATTACAACACTTAATGACTTAATTACTGTTTTAATTTACTATGGTTTAGCGACTCTATTATTATCAGTATTGTAAGCAGAATATTTATATATAAAAAGAAAAAATGAGCCTTCTTTAACTGCTCATTTTTTTGTTTTGTTTTTTTGAGATAGATCTTCCATTGGTTAAAGCAATGTAGCTTTTAGTTAATAATTAAAAGAAACGTTAGGCTAACTAAAAGCGTGTGTCCAAGTTATTGAAAGGGGAAAATAACTTGAACGATTAAAAGTCAAATCTAACCTTATTAAAAGGAGGTGAGAATAAAACACTATTAAGACTTTCATCTACTATCATTATACATAGATTTTTTTGTTTTGTCAAGAAAACGTTTGCTTTTTATCAAATCAAGCAATTTATTCATTACTTAGAAATATAAAATAATAATCATAATTGTATAGCAAATCAAAGATACAATCCCAATACCTAAATAAAACTTAGATTGATATGGTTTCTTTTCTTTCCAAACATAATATAAAATAAAACCTAAAAAAGGTATTATCAATGATGCGAATACAACAAATTCATTTATTCCTTTAACATTTTCAGCTGCCTCATTTGGATTACCAGGATTTGTTCTAATAATCAATGGTTCATTACAATGAGGACAATTAGCTGTTTTTTCATCTACTTCTATTTGACATTTTGGACAATACTT
>DUNF01000088.1 GCA_012839485.1 Acholeplasmataceae bacterium | reverse complement strand
TGAGCCAAAAGGTGAAGTTAAAAGGCAAATTATTATTAGTGGACATCATGATAGTGCACCAGTGTTTAATTTTTTAGTTTATCAACCAAAGCTTTATAATTTAAGAGTAACTGGATCAATTGTTTTTGTTATTTTAGGTTTAGTTTTATCGATTGTAAACTTGTTTATAAATAATGAGATTTTATATTATGTTTCAATTGGAGTTATTGGTTTAGGAGTTTTACTAGTATCGCAAATGTGGTTTTTTAGAGGTAGAAAAGCAACTCCTGGTGCTGGTGATAATTTAGCTTCAACTCAAACTGCTTTTCAAATGGGTAAATATTATTATAGTTTAAAAGGGACTGATAAAGAATTAAAACATACAAGAATTATTTTTGCTTCGTTTGATGCGGAAGAAGAAGGATTAAGGGGAGCAAGAGCTTTTGTAAAGAAGAATAAAGATAAACTATTAGATGTTAAGACTTATGTTTTAAATATTGAATGTCTATATGATGAAAATGCATTATTTTTCTTAACAAGTGATATTAATGATAGTGTTAAGTTAAGTGATGATTTAGCATCTAAACTAGTTGATATTGCAGCCGAAAACAATGTTAAGACACATAAACAACCAATAGCTGTTTTAACTGGTGGAACTGATGCTGGTGAGTTTGGAAAAATTGGAGTTGAAGCAACAACGATTATGGGTATGCCTTGGAGCAATGATAATCGTAGTATGGCATATCATACACCTGATGATACAATAGATAAAGTTTCAAAAAAAGCAGTTGAACATACTATTAATATCTTTCATAATTTTATTATTGCGAAAGATCAAGAATAGTCATAAATAAACACCTATAAAAATATAGGTGTTTTTGTTTGCTTTTCATTTAAAAGAAGTGAAAATAATTCACATTAAAATAAAAATTTGTGTGAAAAAAGTTCACATTATCGTTGACTTATATGTGAAAGATGATATAATGTAATTGAGGTGATACAAATGAAATTAAAAAAATTAAGACAAGAAAAGGGCCTTACTCAAGAACAAGTTGCACAGTTACTAGGGGTAACGCGTAGAACATATTTAAAGTATGAAAATGATCAATCAAGCTTATCTGAAATAAAATATAAGTTTATTTATCAAACATTAGAACAGTATGGTGTGATAGATGAAGAACGAGGGATACTAACTATTGAACAAATAAAAAATGCTTGTTTTGATATTTTTAAAGATTATGATGTTGAATACTGTTATTTATTTGGTTCATATGCTAAAGGCAATGCTAATCCTAAAAGTGATATAGATTTATTGATTTCTGTAAATGCTAGTGGATTACAGTTTTTTGAGATTGTAGAAAGATTGCGCGAAAAACTAAAAAAGAAAATAGACTTATTAGATGCTAAGGAATTAGAAAAAAATATACCATTAGTAGAGGAAATATTGAAAGATGGAGTAAAGATTTATGGATAATAAAAAAGACAATAGATACTATCTAGAGAAAATTCTTACGGATCTTAAATTTATTATTGACCATACTAAAGATAAAACACTAGAAGAAATAGCTTCAAATGAGATTCTAATTGATTCAATTATGTTTCGTATAATTCAAGTAGCAGAAAGCAATAATTATTTAACAGATGACTTCAAAGAACAACATAAAGAAGTTCCCTGGGTGGCAATACGAGGTATGAGAAATAAAATCGTTCATGATTATAGCATTGTCAATATAGCAATTGTGTATGATACAGTCAAAAATGGTATACCAGAAATGTATGCTATTTTAAGTAAGATTTAATTTGAGGAAAATTATGAATGTGAACTTTGGATTAGTTTCATATAAATTTATAAATAATGATGTTGAATTTAATATTAATCAAATTCAAAAGGCAATTAAAAAAGTTAGTAGTGTAGATATGATATGTTTTGGTGAAGCATTCTTGCAAGGTTTTGATGCTTTTAATTGGGAATATAGTCATGATAAAGATATTGCTATTACACAAGACTCTAAAACTATGAAAAAATTAGAAAAGATATCATTTAATAATAAAGTAGATTTAGGCATAGGTTATTTGGAAAAAGACGAAGATAAACTTTATTGCTCATATGCAATTATTATTGATGGTAAGTTAAAATATAATTATCGTAGAATATCAAAGGGCTGGAAAGATTTTAGAAAAACAGATTATCATTACCAAGAAGGAAATGAAACATTAAAATTCAATTATAAAGGATTAGAAATAGTTGTAGCTTTATGTGGAGATTTATGGGATTTTCCTGATAAGTTTAAAGCTAAGGATTTACTAATTTGGCCAATATATGCAAACTTTACTTTGAAGGAATGGACAGAATATGAAGTAGAATATGCAGAACAAGCGTATAAAGTAGCAAGTAAAACTGTAATGATTAACTCATTGAGTTGCGATCCAAAATCTTATGGTGCTTCATTTTATTTTGAAAAAGGGAAAGTAGTTAAAAAATTAGAATATGACCAAGAAGGAATATTAGTTATAAATATTTAAATAGAAAGGAGAAAATATGAGTAAAATTAAGAAAGTTAAAATTTTATCAAGTCACGAATTAGAATTGTTAGAAGATTGTTCTAAAGGAGATGTGATTGATTTAAAAAATTTAGATCAAATTCAATTAGATTTGGAAATTATTGAAAAGGAAATTAAAGAGGGGAAAGATGCTGTTTATCAAAGTTTACTTAAAAAAGAAAAAGAACGTCTTGAAACTGAATTAACATTAAAGTTAGAATCTGCTCATAGCGAGAAGTTAAACAAAAAAGAACAAGAATTGATTAAACAAGAAGCAGAATTTAGTGCGTATAAAAAACAAGTAGCAAGTGAAAAAGAAAATGAGGTACTTAAGATTAAGCAAGCATTGATAGCTGAGTTTAATGAAAAATTGAACGAAAAGGAAAAAGAATTAACTAAAGAAAAGACAGATTTTGCAAACTATAAAACTCAAGTTGAAGAAAAACATGCACTAGCATTACAAGTAAAAGAGTTAGAATTAAATGAACAAATTATTCAAAAACAAATTGAAATTGATAATTTAAAAAGAGAACAATCTTTAGCTAGTGTAAAAGTTATTGGTGAGAATTTAGAAAAATGGTGTGCTGAAGAATATCAAAAATATGCAGTTCAAGGTTTTCAAAATTGTACTTGGGAAAAAGATAATGATGTAATCAAATGGGCTGGTGAGGCATCAGGAACTAAAGCAGACTTCATTTTTAAAGTATTCAATAACGAGAAAAAAGAAAAGTTAATGACAACAGTAGTTATGGATATGAAGAGTGAAGCTTTAGTAAGTAAAACTAAAAACAAAAACTCTGATCACTATAAAAAACTAGATTTAGATCGCCAAAAGAAAAAAGGTGATTATGCATTACTTGTAAGTGAATTGGAGTTAAGTACAGATAATGATTCACCAATTAAAAAAGTTCAAGAATATGACAATATGTATGTAGTTAGACCACAATATATGATGTTATTTTTAAGTATCATTACAACAATTTCTGAAAAGAATAAAGAACTACACGAAGAAATTGCTGCATTAAAACTAAAAGGAGAAGATACTACTAAAATTTTTGAAGCTTTTGATTCTTTTAAAAATGAAACATTGAAAATTGCAATTGATATTTTAGACAAACATCTTAGCGATATTGAAACAAAGACAAGAACTATTCAAAAGAGTACTGAGTCAATACTAAAGAGTACAGAAACAATCACAAAAATTATTAAAGATAATATTATTTATAGATTAGAAAACTTTAATATTCAAAATATTTTGAAATAACTTTTACATAGATTAAACAATCCGGCTAGATCTATTAATGGCCGGATTTTTAATTTTTAAATTTTCCTGTATTTGAATAGAAAAAGACTATAGATTATGATATAATAATTGTATGTATTGTTAAGAGGAAAGGTGATTGTATGTTAAGATTAGAAAACATTACAAAAGATTATAAAGTTAGTTGGGGGAAAGTTCATGCTTTAAGAGGTATTAATTTATCTTTTAGAAAAGCTGAATTTGTTTCTATTCTGGGGCCTTCAGGGTGTGGAAAGACTACTTTATTAAATATAATTGGAGGGTTAGATCATTACACAAGCGGTAACTTGTATATTGATGGTATACCAACGGATAAGTTTACAGATCGTGATTTTGATACTTATCGTAATCATAGGATTGGCTTTGTTTTCCAAAGTTATAATTTAATTCCTCATCAAACTGTTTTAGAAAATGTGGAGTTATCACTTAATATTGCAGGTGTTGATAAGGAAACAAGAAGGAAAAGAGCAATTGAAGTTTTAGATAAAGTTGGTTTACAAGGAGAATATAATAAAAGACCTAATCAATTATCAGGAGGCCAGCAACAAAGAGTATCAATCGCAAGAGCATTAATTAATAATCCTGAGATTTTATTAGCAGATGAACCTACAGGAGCTTTAGATACAGAAACTTCAGCACAAATAATGGATTTGATGAAAGAAATTTCAAAGGAAAGATTAGTAATTATGGTTACTCATAATTCTAAAATTGCTTATGAATACTCTACAAGAATTATAAAGTTAGAAGATGGTTTAGTAATTGATGATAGTAATCCTTACGAACCCGAAGAATTAAAAATTAAAGAGAAGTTTAAGTATGATAAAAAATCAAAGCTATCAATTTGGTCAGCAATTAAATTATCTTCAAGAAATCTAATTTCAAAATTAAGAAGAACAGTTTTAGTATGTATTGCAGGATCAATAGGAATTATTGGAATTGCATCAGTATTGTCTTTATCGCAAGGTGTAACTAATTATGTTGATGATATGCAAAATGACATGCTTACTGGTAACCCAATCACAATTGATGAAACTGGGATAAACATAGCATCTTTTATGGAGACGATGTCTATGAGAGAAAAACAAGATGCATTGCAATATGCCTATAAAGATGGTTATATTAATATTTTTGCTTTAGTTGATAATTTAGTTAAAAGACAAGAACAATTATCTTCTTTTGGAATTAAAAATGAAATTGATGATTTATATCAAACTTTCATTAAAGAGATGCCAAAAGATAAGTACGGCGCTTATGTTTTTGATTATAATTATAATGTAAACAATAATATTTATACGGAAAATCCATTTACTGGACATGAGGGTGAAACTGCCTCAATAGGTACAATTACGCACATTTATTCAAGAATGTTAGGCAAGACTGACGTGGGAGAATATGCTAATGTTATTACTGGATTAGCAAGGGTATTTAACCCTTTACCTAACAATAAAGACTATATTTTAGATCAATTTGATGTGCTTGCTAGTAAAAATGATACAGTTTATCCAGAAAATGTTAATCAAGTTATGTTAGTTCTAAATAACGATCAAGCATCAACTGATGTGCTTTTAGCACAATTAGGGTATTATAGTCAAGATGAGTTTCTAAATGTTATGTATAAAGCTTTAGAAGATGATAAGTATGATTCTAGTTTAGATATAACTCATTTCTCTTATGATGAAATAATGAATAAGAAATTTAAATATTTTCCTAATGATACTATCTATACAGAAAATACTAATGCTTATACTAAAAATGTTAGACCATTTTTCTATAGTCCGAGCATAGGTGAATGGAATAATGGTTTAGAGTTAGAAATAGTTTCTATTGTATCACCAAAAGCTGGTGAAAAATTTGTTTCTTTAGATCCTGGCTTATATTATACCACTGAGTTTAATGAAAAATTTTTAAGTGATAATATTGATTCTAAAGTAGTTAACTATTTATTAGAAAAAGAACAAGAAGAATATGTTAGTACTTTAATGGTAGATACTAATACAGGAATTATAGTCGCAGTAGGTATTACTTATAAATATACTTATATTTTTGAGAAAGATGAAAATGGAAATCCTAAAGAATATACAGATGATTGTTTTGTTGGGACAATTCCACCTTATGCAACATTCTTATCGGCAATTCCAGGAATGACTTCAGGTGATGCTTATTCATTATCTTTAAGAGATATTGGTGGTGATAGCATGCCTAATCAGATTAGGATTTATTCTAACGATTTTGATCAAAAGGATTTAACACTAGCATATTTAGATTTATGGAGTTCAGATGAAGATTTAGAAATTGGTGGTACAAATTATACTTCTGAGGAAAGAACGAAGATTATTTATTCTGATAATTTATCGGTTATTATAACAATGATTCAAGATATGATTGAAGTAATTACAATTGCTTTAATTGTCTTTACAGCTTTATCGTTAGTAGTTTCATCAGTTATGATTGCCATTATAACTTATGTATCAGTAATTGAAAGAGAGAAAGAAATTGGTGTTATTAGAGCACTAGGTGGAAGAAAGAGGGATGTATCTAATTTATTTAATGTAGAGACGTTTATCATTGGTTTAATCTCTGGTGTTTTTGGTATTATGATTACTTATTTAATAACAGTTATTGTCAATGTTTCTTTAAGAGATTTAATAGAAGCAGATCAAATAGCTGTATTAACTTTAAAGACTATTGGTAGTATGATTGCTTTAAGTATTATACTTACACTAATTTCCGGTTCAATTCCTGCTCGTATGGCAGCTAAGAAAGATCCAGCTGAAGCATTAAGAACAGAATAAAATAAAAGGAGGAAGCAATGAAAATAATAGTTAATTTTTGTGTTAAAGAACAAGTTTATACAAACATTATTTTATTTTTGAAAGAAAATATAAAATCTCTTTTAGTATATAATTATCAAGATATTACTAAGCAAAAAGAAGATTTCTTTAATAAACTATTAGAAGCAAAAGAGATTATTTTTATTGTTTCTGATAAAGATAATAAGTTATGTCTTGATTATCAAGAATTTTGTAAGCAAAGAGAGAACTTTTATGATCAAAGTTCTAGTTTAAAGTATTCAAGGATAAATGAGAAAATTATTGTTTTGACAGAAAATAGTAGTGAAGAGCTAAAGACTTATTACGGCAAGCAAGCTCAACTTCAGAATATTGACATTTTACTTGTAAGTATTAAAAATATTAATAGCGATTTAAAACATGAGAAAAATTTAATTTTGAACTTTGTTTTAGAAGAATATTTAGAAGAAGAATCGGCGATGGCAATTGTATTTTATGAGAATAAGATTCTCGCTACTAAAGAATT
>DUNF01000087.1 GCA_012839485.1 Acholeplasmataceae bacterium | reverse complement strand
TTCTCATAAACATAACTAGATGCTAAAGCTTTGCTTTTACCATAAACCATCTTAATTTTATCAGGATAAAATGCTGTTGGTTCTGTACTAACTGAGTTTTTTTCTTTATAAAGGGCTTCAACACTACTTACATAAACAAATTTATTTATTTTATTTTTAATCGCAATATCAACTAAATCTTTAGTAGCCTCAAAGTTTACTCTCATAACACGATCATAGTTTTTATTATCTAGGGCAACAATCCCAGCTACATGGATAATAATCATCCCCTCTTCCACAATCCTATCCAGTAGCTCCACATCTGTAATATCGCCTTGAACTATTGTAATATCTAATCCTTGTAATGAGATATCATTTTTATTTCTTGCAAGAGCAATTACCTCAGCATCTTTTTCTTTTAGTAATTCTCTTACAATATTATTACCAATAAATCCAGTAGCTCCAGTTACAAAATACTTCATCTTAAACCTTCCTTATTATATATAATAGTTTACCATATTTTTCTTAAAAAGGCATTAAAAAAGAGTTAGGATTTACCTAACTCTCTATTTCCATATTATTCATCTATACATCTATGGAATTTCTTCTTCCCGCAATGCGGACATCTGATTCTAAAATATTCAAAATGATGCAGTTCAAACATAACCTGATACCATTTAGGATAAAACTCTTGATTACATTCTGAGCATATAAATCTTCTTTTTGATAAATAGATTCCTTTAATTAAAGCAATTAGTAAACTTAGTAAAATTGCTCCTGAAATTATTAATATAGTAATTTGAACCCAATCCATTTTTATTCTCCTTAAAATTAAATTTATTTATCCAAGTTAATCCAGTAGCGTTTTAACCTTTCTTGATAATTTTTTTCATCAAAAACAGTTTTCTCATACACTCCACCACATGCTTCAATTATTTTAGCGCTTGCAATATTATCCTCTAAACAAGTTATTAATACTTTATTTAAATTAATTTCTTTACATACTTCTAAAGCTTTTTGAAGCATTAACTTTCCATAACCTTTTCTTCTTTCAGATGGCCTAACACTATAACCAATATGTCCACCAAACTCAACTAAATATCCTCTTAATTCTAATCTGATATCAATTAATCCAAGTAGTCTCTTACCACGAAATAGTCCATACTGTAAATATCTAACAAGTTTAGAAGTACTTTCATGCTCCATTTTTTGATTTAATCGCAGCCATTCTTCAGCACTAAGATTTCTTAACTTACCAGTACCATCCATACTACCGTTAGTATCAATAAATTCTTGTTTGAACAATTCTATTTCATTAATATCATTAAAGTTTGGTTTTCTAAATTCTATATCTTTTACACAATCCATTACAAATCTCCAATAACTCTCTAATATAAGTATACATTAAAACTAAATTTATTTCTATAAAAAAAGACCAATATTACTATTGGTCTTTTATATAAACAAAATGGTACACCTTATGGGACTCGAACCCATGACCCATTGATTAAGAGTCAATTGCTCTGGCCAACTGAGCTAAAGGTGCATTTTTATCTTTAAATATTATACACCTTTTTCCCATAAGTTGCAAGTATTGTTATTTAAATTATTTTATAATTGTACCTAATGTACCAAAAGCTACACTACCTGCATTTGACTCATCTGTATCAATATGCATAGCATTGTCATAAGTTGAACTTACTCTAATCTCTACATCACCAAACACTAATGATCTAGTATCATTTTTAACTTCTACTTTAACTACATCGCCTTGTTTTAAACCTAATTCTTTAGCTTTTACTTCAGTTAAATGGATATGTCTTTTAGCTACAATAACCCCTTCTTTAATATCAATAAATCCTTTTGGACCTACGATCTTACATCCAGGTGTTCCTTTAATATCTCCACTTAATCTAACTACACTATCAACACCAATTGATCTTGCATCTGTAACTGATAATTCTACTTGTGTTTCTTTTCT
>DUNF01000086.1 GCA_012839485.1 Acholeplasmataceae bacterium | reverse complement strand
CTAATGTTAATCATTCAATATCCAGGTGAAGAACCAGTAGAAATGGAGATGATCTTACCAGTTATGGCAAAAACATTTTTAGAAAAAGCAAGAGCAATGGAAGAAGTATATTTAAGATATTTAGAGCAATTCTTAGATAATGGAGTTTTAAGCCAAGACTTAATTTTACCTAGTGAAGATGAAGATTTTGGTGTAGATTTAACTTGGTCAAGTGACACACCAGCATTTTTATCTAATGATGGAGTATATACTGGCCCTGTAGGTAATGAAGGTGCACAAGTTGTTTTATCGATGAATGTTCATAGTAAGGATAAATCTGCAGTTCATACAATTGCTTATCGTCTATATTTAAAAGGAGCAGATACTCCTGAAGGCTGGGATGCTATTGAATATTTCTTAAATCAAATTAATTTACAACATATTAAAAACCAATCATTCTTTACATATGGAGCAACTACAAAGATTGATTATAACTATGGTTATTTACCTTTTTATAATCAATATGATTTTGAATCATCAATTAAAGTTGATATTGTAGATTCTAGTAACACAGATAAGAGAAGTAATCGACTTAGATCAGAAACTAGATATATTACAGTCCATAATACAGGAATGAATGACCCTTCACATAATGCAAAATTATTAAATGATATTCAACATAGAAAAGATGGTAGAGAAGCTTCATGGCATTTTAGTATAGATGATACTGATGTTTATCAAAGTTTACCAATTGATGAGGTAGGTTACCATGCAGGTGATGGTACTAGTAGGGCATTAATTGATTACCCAACAGGAGTTATGTTTAATGGCAACTATTCACCTTATGTAGATATCTCAAGTGATGGATATTATACTATTGATGGAGTTAAAACTAAGGTTGTTGCTCCTACAAAAGAAGGACAAATTTTAAATAGAAGTTATTTTACATCTCGTGGTGTTAGAGTTAATGTAATTAATGGGGAATATCATATCCCTACAACATATTACAATAGCCCTTATGGACAAATCGCTAACTATGGTGGTAATATTGCATCTGTAGGTATCGAAACTTGTGTTAATGAAGGCGGAAATTTTAACAGAACAATGCGTCATTTAGGAAAGCTAGTTGCTTGGTTATTACACAAATATAATCTAGGTTTAAATGATGTAATGCAACATAACGACTTTTCAGGTAAACAATGTCCTCAAGATATTCGTAACTCTGATCGTTGGGGCGAATTAATGCATTTAATTTATTTAGAATTGTTTGCTTTAAGGAATTTCACAAATAAAAATATTACTTTTGAATTTAAATCTTTAACACCAACAATCATGAATGATAATGGGGAAATCATTAATCACCCAGGAGTTGATTCAGTTGTGTCTTACCAAGTTAAAGTAACTTATCAAGGCGAAACTAGAACTTATGAATATACTTCATTTGTAGATAAGTTAACTTTCCAAAGACCTTAAAATAAATATATTAAAACCCTTTCTTATGAAAGGGTTTTTTTTATTTATGAAAACAAAATCACGTTGCGTTTTCATTTTCATTTTTATATAATATTATAGTTAAAAGGAGAGATTAATAATGGAAAAATTAGTAATCACAAAAGAAAAAGAATTATTATTACG
>DUNF01000085.1 GCA_012839485.1 Acholeplasmataceae bacterium | reverse complement strand
CTCGTAACTACTTCTTTAACTTTTCCTTCTGCTAAATCTTTCTCTACAATAGTTTTTATAAAATTTGATTCCATTTTATTTTCCTTTCACGTGCATAAACTGAATGTTTTTCGCATTCACATATTTCTCATATATTTCTTTAGTTATTTCAATTGCTTTATCTACTTCTGTATAACTAAAGCACACTACAAATACTAACAATTTCTTAGTTTTATTTGTAATCATCGTTCTTTCGCTGTCAGATGTTGAAGAACCAAAAGGCCCAACCTCATCTACATAAACAGGAATATTACTTACATTTAACTTTCCTCTACCAATACCAAAAAACAAATCATCAGTTCTGCCTTTTCTTATAATGACATCGCCTTTAATCTTATCATAATCTAAAACAGCAGTATTACGTTTTAAAATTATTGATAAAGCATTACCAGCATCAACTGCATTGTTTATTAAATAAAGACCACGATCTTTTACAATCCTTCGAAGTAATGACTCTGATGCAATTTTATAACGACTAGGATCTTTTCCTAAAGTCCTATAAGCATTTCTAGCCTCATCAATTAAAGGAACTTTTAAAACATCTTCTAAAGTAGGACACATATTTTGAACTTCCACTTCAAGCACTTTTAATAATCCTTTTAACTCATCGCTACTTTCTTTAATCTCTACATCCATAATAAAAGCAAGAGTATTAAAGTTCGGAAGTAAATCGCTGATTGATTTATCGATAGTAATCTTCAAAGTTAGTTACCTTTTATCTCTACAATGTAACTATTTAAGTTGCTAATTTGAGCTTTAGTATTACTAACTCTAAGCTCTAAATCAACCTTAGCTTCATTAACTCTTTCAATGCTACGAAGTAATTCTAAATAATATTGAACTTTTTCATCTTTTTCTAAAGCTATAGTTTGCTTTTTAATATAGTCCATTCTTTGATATAACTGGTCTTGACTAAAATTAATTCTTCGAAGTAATTGTTCTGTTTTTTGGATTTCATTGTCAAGTTCTTGTTCTTTATAATAACTAATGTCATTATTTAATCTTTTCATCTTTGATTCATTATTTTGATAATCTTGGAAAAGACGTTTTAATTCTTCATTATATAAATAATAATCATGAATAACTTGTTCGTTAGTAATTAATCTTTGCTTTAAAGCATTTCTTTCTAAAACTCTACGATTAACTTCATCTAATTTAACTTCATAACCAAGTTGCTTATTTCTAAGCTCTAATAAACGAGAATCAAGCTTTTCAATCCTTTCTTTATCAACATTAGTTTTTACTAAAGAAAGTTCTTGTTTTAATGCTTCATTTTTCTTGTTTAGAAGTTCAATTTCTGATTTGTTTTCTTGTAAAGCACTATCTGTAGCTGCTTTCTCTTTTTCTAATGAAGCAAGTTGTTTTTCTAACTTTTTCTTTGCAGCTTCAGTAGCTTTAATTGTAGCTTTATCTTCAACTGTAAGAATTGCTTTTCTTCTTTCTTCTAAATATTTAGAAATCAAATCTACTTCAGCTTTACTTAATGCAACTAACTGGCTATCATAATCATTAATAAACTTTTGATAACGTAATCTAATCCTAACTGGTTCTTCTTTTTCAAGTTCTATTAAAGCTTGTTTATTTAAATCTAAATTATATTTAGCATTTTGCAATTGATTGTTTAGATCTTTCTTTTCTTTTAGTGTTAGTTTCTTAGCCTCAAGTTTTCTTTCTAAAGCATCTATATTAATAATGTCATTATCAATATCATTACGTTTATCTTGAATTTTAATTTTTAGTAATTTAGATGCATTAGTATATGTTTGTTCTTCTTCATTACTTCTTTGTTTTAGAACTGCTTTTCGTTCTCTAATTGCTTCAATTTCACGTTTGAAATTAAGATCATTGATATCTTCTTCAGTAACACTATCAAACTTTTGATTGATAGTATCTAATTCGCTTTGACGTTGTTTAATCTCTAAGACAATTTTATCAAGTTCAAGTAATAAACTATCATGTTTTTCTTCAAGTTTAGCTTTTTCACTTTCCTTCACAATTAAATCTTTATTGTATTGTTCACCTAATTTCTTCAACTCATCATCTTTCTTTGTAAGTTCTGCTTGTGTTTGAGTTTGATATAAAAGTAAAGCTTCTTTTGATGCCTTAATTTCTTCAGTAAGTTTTTCAATTTGTGCATTGCTTACTTGTTTTGCATCTTCAGCTTGTTTTTTAAGTTTAGCTTCTAAATCTTTGATTTCCTTTTTCTTTGTTTCTACTTCAGTTTCAAGCTCTTTGACTTTTTGTTTATAAGATTTTTCTAAGTCTTTGATTTCTTTTTTACTTTTAGAAGATTTTTCTTGAGTTTGTTTTTCTAATTGCTCTTTTTCTTTTTGAACGCTCGCAACTTCAGCTAAAAAGATTTCACGATAATGAAGATATCTTTCTTCTTCTTGTTTCTTTAATTGCTCTAGTTCACTTGCAAACTCAGCTTCTCTTTTATCTTGATTGTTTTTTAAAATTGTATTTGAGCGTCTAAGATTAGTTCTTTCTTTTTTAATCTCTGTTAGTTCTTGCTCACTTTTAGCAGCTACTTGAGTTTGTTTTTTAAGTTCACTATCACTAGCTTTTAATTTAGCTTCTAAAGATTTCTTATCTGCTTTAGATTTTGTTTCTAAGTTTTCATAATCTTTCTTTAGTTTTTTATAAAAAGTGTTGTCTAAAGGCTCACTACTATTTAGTGCTTTTACATCAACTTTATTTTCTTCTAAAACTTTATTTTTAGCTTTTAAATCTTTAGTAGTTTCTTTTTCTTTTTTCAGACTACTTTTAGTTTTCGTAAGATCGGCTTTAGCTTCCTTTAAACTCTCCTTAGCTTTTGCAAGTTCTTCTTCTTTCCTAGCAATAGTTTCTTTTAAAGTTTTGTTTTCTTTTTCTAACGCTTCGCTACTAGCACCATCAGTTCCATAACTCTTTTTCAATATATCTAGAGCTTCTTTACGTTTTTTGACCGTGTCAGTATCTGATCCTTCTACAACTTTATCTATCTCTTTTTTCGTCATCATTTTCCTCCTTTGCTTAATTTGCGATCATTTGAATAATAATTGCGATAAACAGTAAAACTGCTCCACCAGCAATAGCCCAAAATAGACCATGCTTTATTATAACAAAAATCCAATGCGTTTTCTTTAACTTCTCTTCCTTTTCTACAATCCTCTTACCATAGTTAGCAAATGCACTTATCTTATATTTAGTAAGTATTAAGTTTTCAATTGCAATTTTTTCTATCTTAGCTTCGTTTTTAATTTGTTTTTTATAATAATTATTCACTTTACGGAATTTATGATTATGCTTGTTATTAATTTTGTTTCGGAAAACTCTTAAACTAATTAAATCATCACGTTGTTTAGTTCGCTCACTAACAAAAATAGCATTATAAACAAATAAATAAAATAAACTAATTATTCCTAAAACAATAACAATTATTGCTAGGATACGGAAAAATGGAGCTTCAAAAAACAAGTTTCCTAAAGTTTTTTGTAAGTATGCTCCAAAACGATAGCGACCAAAATCATTCATTATTCTTGAATGAGGACTATAGAAAATCCCTGTAAAGATAATTGCTGAAACAATAATTAAGATTTGATAAAACTTATAATTAAGGGCTTTATAAACAGGTTTGTTTTTTATCGTTTTCTTATTTGTTTCATACAACTCTTTTGTTTCACTTTGGAAATCTTTATGCCATTTTTTAATAATCGAGCGGATTCTTTTTTGTTTTGGCTTTACTTCTTCCCTAATTCTTAATATTGTACCGAATGTTGATTCCGATTCATCTTTTGTAACTAAAAACTCTTCTAAATATTTTATATTCAATTTTTCATCAATTTCATATAAGAAAGGACTCTTTCTTAATGCTTGAATGCGACTTGCTTGAAGAAGAAGGTCGTCATGCTCCAGTTTTAAATTTTCCTCTTCTAAATCATCTTGTTCTTTTTCAGATTCAAAAGCATCAAAACTAATTACTTCTTTTTCTTCTTTCTCCGCATCTAAAACAAGATCTTCTTCTAGTTCTTCCTCATAAAAATGTTCATCATAACCAGGGATTTCTTCTTCAACCGGTTCATAGCTAACTTCTTGCTCTAACTCATTTTCTTCTTCAGCCAGTTCATAACTAGCTTCTGGTTCTAATTTAATTTCTTCTTTTTCTGGTTCATAAACAATTTCTTGTTTTATTTTGCTTTCTTCTTTAGTTTTATAATATTCTTTCTCATCAAATTTATCTTCAAAAACATCAAATTTAATTACTTCTTTTTCTGGCTCTTTTGGCTTTTCTTCTTTTTCTTTCTTACCAAATAGTTTTTTGAAAAACTGTGTTTTTTTAGAATCTTCATATTCCTTTTCTTCAGAAGGAAGGACAATATATCTTTGTTGTTGGGACTCGATAGTTATGCCTAATGCTACCTCATCGTCAAATCCAGATTGGAAAATATCTTCACTGATTATTTCTTTATCTATACGCTTGTTTTTACCCATAAGCCTTCACCTCAGAATAACTTATCAAGGCATCGTTTAGTAACCCAACTTTTTTAAAACGTTCTTGAGAAAAAATATTTTCATATATTGCAATCGGTGATCGAAAATCAATGTTGTCTAAGTTTGTAAAGAATAAATCAATTCCAGCTTCAGTTAAAACTACATCATCTTGATATGTATTTGTATATAAATAGAAAATGTATTGACTATAAATATCATGGCCATGAATCTTATCATTTAATAAAGCATCATTCATATATGCTTTAAGTAATGGTCTTTTCTCCCAAGTCCTCTTCACAAACAATTCTTCATAATTAGATGCAAAGATTAATCTTGAAGCAAAATCAATTTCATCATTTAATAATAAAAACTCTTCTTCATGTGCTTGATATTGTTTAATTATTGTCTTAACATTTTTAAAATAATAACTGTTTTCTGTTGCGAAAACTACCAAAAACTTTTCATTATATTGATGCAAAAGCTCACGATTATTTTCAATCGCAATTAATTTGTTTTGATATTCTTCTAAACTATTAACTCCAAGCATAAAGAACAGTTTATTTTTATGATCAAAATAGAATTGATATTTCTCAATGCTCTTTTCTAAAGCCATCTTCCCATAGCGATTGGAATTAGCATAAATATCATCTTTACTAGCTATAATTAAATCCATTATGTTTTCTCTATCATGTAATTCATTTCTCAAAACAACTGGAAAATAAGCTTGGTATTTAATAATAAAATCACGATTGTCTTTTAAAATTCCAATATTTGGATTTTCTTTTTCTAACTTGATAATTTGATCGATGATATATTTCTTATCATTTTTTGTTGTAAAGGCAAATAAATCTTTTTCACCTAATAATAGCATCTTTGCTTCATCATTCATTAAAACTTCATTCCAAGATGTCTCTTCAAAAGTTATATTTAAATCCACTATTCTTTGATACGTTTCAAAATCATCATCAATAAAACCAAAAGAAAATTGTTTCTTAGTTTCCTTAATTTCTAAATAATCATCAATATTTAAATTTTGATATTCATTTAATTTAGTTACCTCAAACAAGTGATTTGATTGTGTAATAATTACATTGGAAACAGGAGATTTGTGATTCACATTTACAATTGGTGATAACATATATCCTAAAATAAAAATCAAAATATATGAAGAACCAAGCGAAAGAAAAGAACCAAGAGCTCTGCTTGCAGGTTTTTTATCACCTAAGAAAAATAACAAATTTCTCCTTCTAATGGTTTTGAAAAAGTAAGTTATTAAAAAATAAAATACTAAATAAAGAAGGATATAGTTTCCAATTGTGATAGCTAAATTCGCATGACCTTTTAAGCCAATAATAGTTACGGCTACTTTAGAAAAAGCCATGTATCCTTTAAGATTGAATAGAATATTCATAATCACTGGGAAAAGAAAATAGTTCAAAATAATCGGAACTAATAAGGCTATCGTTTTTTGAGCTTGATTATAAAGTCCTCTAATAGAACCTAAAAGCAGTTCAAAAATTACAATTATTAAAATGATGAAATCAAAATTTATTCCATAATTTGCCATCTTTTATAACCATTCCTTGCTCATCCATATTATACCAAATTACGCCTTTTTTTTCAATTAGTGATATGTTTAATTTGAATTAAAAAAAGTGCCTCTTAAGGCACATTTTTTAATATATTTATTTACTATTCAGGAAGTTCGCTCATTGGTTTTATATAATCAGCGAAGTCAACCCAAATTTTTGCGGATTTATAAAAGGCAACTGCGTTATCAGGAACATAAATCTTAATTTTCGTAGTTAACTTTAAAAATCCTTGAGGAACGTTTAATAATGCTACATCTTGGACATTTAAAACTAATTCTCTTAAACTATTAAATCTATCTAATGATTTTTGTTCAAAGTTGATTACTTTTGTAAGATCACTTGCTTTAACTTCCATAATAACAGTTGATGCTCTTAAGTCACCACTACGGCTTACAGCAGTAATAGTCGCAAAGCCTGTTTCTTTAGCTGTAACAACACCAGTATCAGCATCAATTGAAATTACTCTTGTATTACTTGATGCCCAAGTTGCTGGTGCACTTACAGTTTGACCTTCAGTATTAACTTGTACTGAATGTAAAGTTAAGATATCACCAACATATGATGATCTAGCACCTTCGATAATAATTGGATTTTCATCTGAACTTTCGCTAGTATAATAATCATATTCTGGTTCTACTCTAGCAATAGTTAATCTTCTAACATTATAACAGCCTGCAAACGCTGATTCGGAAATTGTTTTAACACTCCCCGGAATATAAATACTCTTTAATCTTGTGTTTTGGTAAAAAGCAAATTTACCAATCTTCACTAAAGTGTTAGGGAAAATAACTTCTTCTAATTTGCTTCGAGAAACAGTAATTAAACCAAATAATTTTGTATATTCAAAAAAAGCATAGTCAGCAATTTCACGAACAGGTAGATCATCAATTGTTTCAGGTATTTCTAATTTTTTATGTCTTTCTACTGTGTTAATAATCACTGCATAACTATCATCAATTTCTTCTTGATAAGGAACACCATATTCATCTTCCCTATAGACAGTTTTTACGCCCTCTACAATTTTATAATTAAAAACACCATCACTTAAGATTCCTGTTTTCTCATAATCATATGTTCTCTCACCACATCCTACTAAAACCAAAACAGCTAATAGAAATGTAATAATTAAAGCTAAATATCTTTTTCTAGTTTGCATAACTGCCTCCTATTTCTTTATTATTATACTATAAATTCTCTATAAAAGCAATAATATTTATTACTTTATCCCTAGCTTGTATTTGAAATATCCAGCAACTGCAATCATTGCTGCGTTGTCTGTACAATACTCAAACTTTGGAAAAGTTAACTCTAAATTAGGAATTTTAGCTACTGCTTCTTTTAGTTTAAAGCGTAACCCTTTATTTGCTGCAACTCCACCAGCTACAATTATTTGCTTTACTTTATGTTCTAAGGCAGCTTTAATTGTTTTATCTACTAAAACTGAAACTACACTATTTTGAAAAGAAGCAGCTAAATTAGCTTGATTGATTTCTTCACCTTTTTGTTTTGTGTTATTTACTAAATTCAAAACTGCGCTTTTTAAACCAGAAAAACTAAAATTATAACTATCTTTATCTAAATAAACATAAGGTAAATCATAAGTAACATCACCCGTTAAAGCTAAATCATCTAAAGGTTTACCAGCAGGATAAGGTAGATCTAATACTCTTCCAACTTTATCGTAAGCCTCACCAACTGCATCATCTAATGTTTGCCCTAAAATCTCAAACTGATAATGATCTCTTATCAAAACAAGTTCAGTATGACCGCCACTAACTACTAAAGCGAGTAAAGGAAAAACAAAATCCCTTTCAATATAGTTAGCATAAATATGGCCAATTAAATGATTTACCTCAATATATTCAATTTCATTAGCTAGTGCGAATGCTTTAGCTGCATTAACCCCAACCATTAATGATCCAATTAAACCAGGATTACTAGTCACTGCAACTAAATCAATATCTTTAGCTTTTAGTTTTGCTTTTTCTAAAGCAGCTTCAAAAACATAAGTTATTTTCAAAACATGGTGACGAGATGCAACTTCTGGAATAACTCCACCAAATTCTTGATGAATAGCAATTTGCGAATACACAATATTCGCTAATACTTCTTTTCCATCTTTCACTATACTAACTGCAGTTTCATCACAACTTGTTTCTACACCTAATACAATCATTTCTTTTTTCCTCTTTCAAAT
>DUNF01000084.1 GCA_012839485.1 Acholeplasmataceae bacterium | reverse complement strand
TCTTTTGTGTTTTATTATTTTACATTATGGAAAATGTTAAAAATCTTGTTGGCAAAAATCATATAGAAAACTTCAATCTTTTTCTAAAGTATCTTGAGGATTTAGGATACACAAACTCTTGGAATACTTTAGAAAAAGATTGAAGTTTTCTATATGATTTTTGCCAACAAGATTTTTAACATTTTCCATAAGTAGATATTTTGGTCTTTTGTGTTTTATTATTTTACAACATTCCCAAAGTAAAGAAGAACGAGTTCCAGAGTTTTCATCAAGACCTTTCTGATATCCAGCAACAGAAATATCTTGACAAGGGAAAGAATATGTTAAAAAATCAAAATCCGGTAAGGATGTTGGATCTATAACGTTAATGTCTCCATAGTTTTTAGATAAAATATTAGCATTGTATAAATCTTTCAATTTATTGCCCTTAAGAGTTCGTGCTTTATTCTTAAATGTTTTATAGTGTAAAGGGACGTTAATGCTTTCTAGATATGAATACATATCTTCATCCGAAATAATTGGATATGGTGTATTTTCGAGATTATTATGAATTGCGGCATATGAAAGGATAACATCTCCATCTATTTCAGAAATGCCAACACTTTCGTAATTTATATTTAAATTTTCTAAAGCTTTTCTTTGGCTGCCATAACCAGCAAAAGCTTCAAAAACTCTTAATTTTGAATTATTTTTTTCCATTGTTTTCCAAAACCTTTATTAATTGCAATGCTATTTTTTCAACTACTGGTACAGCTACAGAATTGCCAAATTGTTTATAAGCTTGAGTATCACTAACTGGTATAATAAAGTTTTCGGGAAAACCTTGCAATCTAGCAGCTTCACGAGGAGTTAATTTTCTTGGGTTTTTTCCTTTTTGTTCTATAAGTATTTCACTACCATCTTTATAGTATCTAGCAGAAATTGTGTTAGTGTATTCACTATCGGCATTAAAAAGGGTATAACCAAATCCGTTTCCTTTGTTTTGATGTTCGGCTTTTCGTCTTTGATGACCTTCCCATAATTTGTCTGAAATAGTATATTTTTCATTAGCATTATTTTCCAAAATATTACCTAATTTGGTTGGTTCATATGTCGGTTTTGGAAACTTGAAACTATCATAATTAGATACTTGATTTTTGTCAAAACCTACTATATATATTCTTTCTCGATTTTGTGGCACCCCAAAATCTCTAGCTCTTAAAACTTTATGATGGACAGAATATCCAAGTTCTAACAGAGTATTTTTGATTACTTTAAAAGTTTTCCCTTTATCATGTCTAACGAGATTTTTAACATTTTCAAGAAGAAATGATTTAGGCCTTTTTTCTTTTAAAATTCTGGCAATATCAAAAAAGAGGGTACCTCGTGTATCTTCAAATCCAAGTTGTTTGCCGGCTTGACTGAAAGCTTGGCAAGGAAAACCGGCAATTAAAATATCATGAACTGGAATCTCGGAAGATGAAATTTGAGTAATATCGCCACTTGGCATTTCACCAAAGTTTGCTTTATAAGTCTTTTGTGCAAAATTGTCAAACTCACTACTAAAAACAAAATTCACTTTATTAGTATTATGAAAAGCTATACGTGTTCCACCTATCCCAGCGAATAAATCAATAGCTTTATATTTTCCTTTATCGTTATTAACGAAAGGAATTTCTTCTGGAAAATTTAAAATTGCATTTAGTTCTAAATTAGAAGGAGAAGTTTCATTGTTTTCCCAACGTCTAATTGTACGGTCTCCATATTTCGATAAAGAAATAGCATCAGCCAATTCTTTCTGTGTCATATTTAATCTTATTCTTTTTTCTTTAATTAGTTGTCCAATATTCATAGTTCTCTCCTTTGTGTTGATTAAAGGACTGTTTGTCCTTTATTTGTTCCAATTATAACATAATAAGTATGATGAAATCAATTATTTAATATGATAAATTAACGAATAATAAATTATTCGTTTGAAGCCTTTTAATCAATAGAAATAAATGATATAATTAGGGTATAAAACAATATAGAGTTTTTAACTTAAATTTAGAATTTTTGAAAGGAGGGATTAAATGAAATTTCTTTTTAATTTATTAGTCTCAATGTGGGATGTTACAGAATTTGCAGTAGCCAATTGGATTATTTTAGGTTTAATGGCTCCTGTTGTATTCGTTTTTGCATTTCGTATTACCGGCGAAGCGGCTTTCTTTTTTGGCTATAACTCAAAAATTATGAGTTTCTATCATTGGGTTATAAGGTTAATAATATATATTGTTGCTGTATATTTATTAAAAGTGGTAATCTGGTTTTTTGCTCAACCACTAGTGGTATTTAAAGTAGATAATCCTAGGTTTATATCTTCAATAATAGTAGCTGTAACTGTGTTGGTATTTGCTATATTCATAAAAATTAAATCTAATATGAATTATAAAGTATTTTGGCCATAATTTGGTGTAAAAACAAAGAAATGAGGTCCTTTTATGATTAAACTATTGAAATTTGAAAATATATATGGAATAAAAAAACTTAATAATATAAGTCTTATAAATGAAGATACAATTATTTATTCTCCAAACGGTGTTATGAAATCATCTTTTGCTGATGGGTTGGAAACTATATCTAACAATGAAAATCCGAAAGATATATTTAATGATATTGATGGGGTATATGAAATAGAATATAATGATGGAGTTGTTAATAAGGTTATTACGGATGCATCACCAGATAAAAAAATGAACCTTTTCGTATTTAGGGGCGAAGACTTATCCAAAGAAATATTTTTAAATCCAGAATTAGCAAATATAGTTATTTCTAGTGAATTAAAAGAACAATATGAAGACAAATTATCATTAATAAATGATAAAATGGATCGTATCAAAGAAATAGTTACCCTTAACATATTAGAAGGTAAATTAGGGGCGAAAACATCAGAAACAAAATATCATAATTTTATGTTACAGTTTGGTGGCAAAAGTCTGCTGGAAAGAATAAATAATTTTTTATCGAGAAGCCATAGTAAAATTAAAGAAGACATTAGAGAAATTAAATATGAAAATATATTTAATATCAAAACTGAACAAATTCTGACTGAAGCAGACTTTGCTGAGCAGGCAAAGAAGTACAATGAATTAAAAGAAAAAAAATTAAATGAAATTATATTCAATAATGAATTTGGAATTTCACAATTACAGGATTCGCATACAAATTTAATTAAAAATAACTACTATAAAGCTGGCCACAAACTATTGATAAACGATGTTCAATTAGATGAACAAGGTGTTGACACTTTAATTAAAAATACAATTGAATCTGTATATGAATCAGAGGAAATGTTAACTATTTTTAATAAAGTTAAATCTACATTAGATAAGAACGCAGATACACGTAAACTACGTGAAGAACTTTCAAAAAACTCTTGGTTACTTGAAAAGCTTTCAAATTCTCAACAATTTAAAATTGACTTCATCTTTACAAAACTAGATAGTTTTTTAGGGGAAATGCTATCAATAAGGGATGAGATGGAAATTATAATGAAAGACATTAGTGCAATTTTCGAAGATGCAAAAAAATATGTTTCAACATGGGATGAAGTAATAAAAAAATATAATCTGAGATTTGTAAATAAGTATTATGAAATTAAGATTAAAGATAAACCCAATGCAGTCATTGGATTAGAACAGCCTCAATTCATTAATGTATTTAAGGGAACGAACGACGAAATTAGTGAAGAAGAGTTTAATAGATTTAGTTCTGGAGAAAAAAGGGCGATTTACATATTATATTTTTTATTTGAGGTTGAAAGAAGAAAACAGTTAGGAGAAAAATTTATAATAGTTGCTGATGACATTGTTGATTCATTTGACTATAAGAATAAATATTCTATGATTGAATATTTAGGTGAGTTATCTTCTGATAGTCAAATACAGATTATTATTTTAACACACAATTTTGACTTTTATCGCTCTTGTAGACATTCATTTGGCAGTAAATTAAAATCGCAATTGTTTGCTTTTCTAAATCAAAATGGTGAAGTTGATTTATTTGATATTTCATCAACAGATTATGAATCGTTTAATCTAATCGAAAAGTGGAAAGATGAAGATGATCCACTATCATTGATTGCGTTAATTCCATTCTTAAGAAATATAATTGAATTGAAGGACGGAAAAAATGATCCTGACTATCTGAAATTGACTGATTATTTGCATTACAACTTAACGACAGGTACAATTGATTTAAGTAATTTAAGTGCAATTTATGGAGGTTTTTCAATAAAATGCACATCCATTAATAATAATACATATTTTGATGTATTGTTAGATGAAGTCAAAAAAATGAATTCCTCTATTAGTGAAATAGATTTAAAATCAAAAACGGTATTGGGTATTTTTATTCGTGTAGCTTCAGATTATTATCTTTTAAATGAATATCGAAGATTAAATAATCGATGCAACCCTATTATTCCGCCTAATTCAAGGTGGTCTAATAAATTAAAGAACTTGGTTTATCCACAATTAAGTGCGAGGGGAAAAGAAATTATTGACAAAAGTATTGTTGTTGCGCCACCTTTTGCTCATGTTAATAGTTTTATGTATGAGCCATTAATTGATGTAGGCACAGAAACTTTATTTGATGTTGCTAACGAATTAATTTTAAACATATATTAGAGTAAATTATTAT
>DUNF01000083.1 GCA_012839485.1 Acholeplasmataceae bacterium | reverse complement strand
CCTTAATGTGTAGTATATATTATACCATATTTATCTAAAATATTCTAACACTTTTTAAAAAGGACTTAAAACAAGTCCTTATTATTCAGAATAATTCTTAAAATAATTTTTCACCAAAACAAAAGGTGTGCCTTTATCTCCACTTCCACTTACTAAATCAGCTAAACTACCAACTAGATCAGTATATCTTCTTGGTGTTGTTCCTAAAGATTCTGCTTTCCCTTTAAGTTCTTTTGCTTTTGCTTTGATTCTTTCCTTTACTAAATCTTCAATATTTTCTTTACCTTTAAAATCATTATCAGCTAAATACTTAAGCTTAATTTCATTTGGTGTTCCTTCTAGTCCTTTTGAATACATTGGAGAAACTACAGGATCTGCAAGTTCCCAAATTCCACCAACAGGATCTTTAAAACCACCATCGCCATAAACCATTACTTCAATATTTTTCCCAAACTCTTTAAATGCAGCTTCTTGAATTCTTTCAATAAGCATTTGGTCTCTTTTAGGAAAAAGCTTAACTGAATGGCTTGTGGAAGCATTAGAACCTAATATCCCATATTCGCTATTATAACCTGAGCCATTAACTGGTTCATTTAAGATCTCAGCTAATGTGATTACTTTTTTAGCTTTATTAAGTAGTAACATTTCTTTTAGTTCATTCCTATTATGAATACTACCTACAATCACTTTATCTGTATACTTTAATACTTCTAAAGGATTATTACTTAAAACAATTGTAATTTTACCTTTACCTAAGCTTTCATATAGTTCCAAATAGTCAACTCCTGTAAACTCATGTTTAACTTCTGGAATAATTTCTTTAAATTCTTTTACTGTATAGCTTTGTTTATTTAGGTCAAGATGATATTTATGAAAGTCTTTTACTAAAGAATTTCCAACTTCATCTTTAGGATAACTTAAAACTAAAACTAGTTCATCAACACCCTTAGCAATTCCTTCTAAAAGAATCGCAAAACGATTACGTGAAAAAATCGGATAGATTAAACCTACCTTTCCTTTTCCCATTTTACGTTTTACATCAAATGCAATATCATCTAAACTAGCAAAGTTATTTTGCCCCTTAGCTACTACAGCTTCTGTAATACACAAAATATCACGATCATCAATCCTTAAACCATCTTCTTTTACTGCTTCTTTCAAAGATTCAATTACTACCTTACAAATATCATCTTCTGGTTTAATAATTGGAGCTTTTATTCCTAATGCGATTGTTCCTAACTTGCTCATATTAATACTCCTTATATATTATATTATACAAAAATTTTGCATAATTTTCAATATGAAATGTTTGGAAAACTTATCTAAATATGATATACTTAAAACTAGTATAAGGAGGTATAATATGAAGATTTGTTTTGTAAGACATGGCCAAACAGATGCAAATAAAAATGGTTTAATTCAAGGAGTATCAGACCATCCTTTAAATGAAACAGGAATAAAACAAGCAAAGGAAGCCGCTAAACTAATAAAAAAGAAATTCCCTTATTTTAATGCAATTATTTCTTCATCATTATCTCGTGCTAAGAAAACAGCCGAAGTTATAAAAGAAGATTTAAAATTTAAAGGTGACATCATAATTGATGATCATTTTATTGAAAGAAGCTTTGGCCCTTATGAAAATCATAAAGTTACTGATGAAGTTTACATCAAACTAATTAGTGAAAATACTGAAGGGTTAGAACCTTTTAAAGACTTACAAAAACGCGGAATTGAAGGGATTCTAGAGTTAGAAAAGAAATACAAAGGTAAAAACATTATTATCGCAACTCATGCTCAAATCCTAAAAGCAATTGTTTGTTTTATTGATCCTAAGTTTGATTTTAAAACTGTTATCTATAATGGTAGTTTAAATATAATTTCTGTCAAGAATCAAAAAATGAAAATTGAGAAATTAAATATCTATTAAAAAAAGACTAGCTTAAATTAGTCTTTTTTCTTTAAATATTTAGTAAGCGAAGGAATTCTTGCCCTCATATCTTTAATATTTTCATCTAATACTTTATAAACATAGTCTTTTAATGCTTGAGTATTCATATCTTTATAGTCTTCATACTCTAAAACTTCGCAAACTTTAAAAAATGTTCTTGTAGCTAGTGGCCATCTTTTACCTAAATCACCTGCACCATCAGTTGCAATAATCGCAATCGGACATTTAGCTTTATAGGCAATCTTAAAAGAACCAGCATGAAATTCAATTAATTCTCTTGTTTTACTTCTTGTTCCTTCGGGATAAATAAAAATATTATCTCCTTCTTGAATCCTCTCTGCAGCTGCATTAATTACTTTAATTCCTTGTCTAACATCACTTCTATCAAGTGGTAGAAATCCTCCACCTACTAAAGCTTTGCCAAGTAAAGGAAACTTATATAAATTATTTTTAGCTACAAACTTAAATCTTTGTTTTTTAAAGATCCAAACTGAAGCAATCGGATCAAAATTAGATTGGTGATTACCAACAGCTAAAAAACCATCTTTTGGTAATTTTTCTTCACCAGCTACATACATCTTTACATGAAAGATTTGAGCTAAAAAGTAAGTAATTTGTCTTATAATAAAATAATAAAACCTATTTTCTTTAACTTTCTCTACATCTTTCTTTTTATTCACAGGAATAAAGAAAGCCCAAATTATTAATACCTCTAAAATAAAGACAATAAAGAAAGAAATTACCATACCTAAAAAGAAAACCCAATATGTAAAACTTTCACTATCATACAAAAAGTAAGTATATAAAAAACTTAAAAGAGTTGCAAAAAACAAAGTAAGAAATAGAAACATACCTACCTCCTCTCAAAGATGGTAAATGTAAGTTCACCTAATTTTTCTTCATTTAT
>DUNF01000082.1 GCA_012839485.1 Acholeplasmataceae bacterium | reverse complement strand
TTTCTTAAATCAAATTAATTTACATCAACAGCATCCCAGCCTTCAGGGGTATCTGCTCCTTTTAAATATAAACGATATGCAATTGTATGAACTGCAGATTGATCTTTACTATGAACATTCATTGATAAAACAACTTGTGCACCAACATTACCTACAGGACCAGTATATACTCCATCATTTGATAAAAATGCTGGTGTGTCACTTGACCAAGTTAAATCTACATCAAAATCTTTATCTTCAGTAGGTAAAATTAAATCTTGACTCAAGACTCCGTTATCTAAGAATTGTTCTAGATATCTTAAATATACTTCTTCCATTGCTCTTGCTTTTTCTAAAAATGTTTTTGCCATAACTGGTAAGATCATCTCCATTTCTACTGGTTCTTCATCTGGATATTGAATGATTAACATTAATGTAATATATTGTTCTACATTTGGTTTTTCAACTAATTTTAATTGATTATCCATAATCTCTGGATTTAAAGATCTAATTTGATATGTAACTGTTGGATTATATCTATCTTCGAAACTAATATAATCATAACTAGCGCCAATTGGTGGTCTAAACTGATTATAAATAAAGTCATATGCCTCAGAATATTTATTAGGTACTAAAGTAACATCAATATCGGTAGTATATTCAACTCCTGATAAAGTATAATGAACAGTTAGTGTTAAATCATGATAATCATCATCTGGCATAAAAAACATAAATTCAGGATCAAAATAGATATTATCAGACGAAGCATAAGTAAATCTAACACCTGAATAAACTTCTGGAAGTACAAATCCCATTGAAACTTTATCAGGAAAAACAGTAGTTAGATATCTTTCTATAGCTAATTGTTCTTCAGTTTTATTAGGATCTTCCGGGTCTTCTGGATCTTCTGGATCTCCGCCTTGTTCTTTAGCTTGTGCAGATAACGCAAGATATGTTGCTTTAATGTCTGCATTCAGTTTAGCTTTAAATTCATCAGTTATTGTCTCATATATAAGATCTAATTGAGCTAATGCTTCTTTATTTACCTCACCGTTTAAAGCAAGTACTGCAGTTTCAAATTCTAAATTTTTAATATGTTTGTTAATTTTATCTTCTGCTGCATTAATTTCATTTTGAATTTTGCTAGCTACATCATTACTTAAATTGTTTATCTTGCCTTTTAACTGATTTAAAATTGCTAAAGTTGCATTATCGTAGTTGATGTCTAATTCAGCTAAGAATTTTAAGCTATCAAGTGTAACTTGAGCATCTACTAAAACAGCTAAGTTTGCAACTTTCTCTTGATCTTTAGCACTTAAAGCATTGTATTTTTCTTCAATCTCTTTAATTAATGCCTCATCTTCTAGAGTAACTTCACCAATATTGTCAATTAAGCTCTCTACAGCTTTAAATGCTTCGTCTTTATCCTTGCAACCAACTAAGGCTACAAAAAGGAAAAGAACTAAAATAAATTTCAATACTTTTTTCATAATTCCACCTCTAATAATTTCTTGATTTTTGTTTGATATTTAAATGTCCTTGTTTCACCTCGATAGTTTGCTTTTACTTCATAACTAACTATCTTGTCTCTTAGCGGATGTTTTAATACATTTCCTTCATTGTCTAGAAACTGTGGATCTAAACTAATAAATTCTAATTCTACATCTGCTAACTTAGTATTTTTATAATATTCTAAATTAACTAGCTCGATAAACTCATCCCAACGATTAGCTGTCCTAATTGTTTCTGGACAATTCTTGCCCGAAAAGTCGTTATGTTGTTTCACGTCGTTTACTGATAAGCCATATTTAATTAATAACCAAGCCGTTAATTTAGCAACATTTCTCATTGCTTGATTTAAATTAACACCTTTATAAACACAAGTTTCAATTCCTATTCCTGTATAGTTACCGCCACCTAAATGAAATCCCTTATCATTTAACCAATTTTCTGGATAAGACGTTCTACCATCACCTGCGTGCCAAGCAACTTCTTCTAGTGGTAATTCTTGATATACTTCTTTATCGTCAACACTATAATGCCAAGAAGCTTGCCTTGTTGTGGTATGTAAATATTGATCTAAACCTTTAGCTGTCATCAAAGGTGAAGCTAACCCCGCATCATGAATAACTACATATTTAGTGTTTTCCCTTACCAATCCTGGCCTATTTAAAGTGTTTTCTTTTGGAAGAAAGTTTTGCGTTGTTTTTAAATCTTTATTAATATAAAAAGGTAAATATCCATTATTATATGATTTTACTTTTTTGTATTCTTCTTCAAAACCATAAAGATAAAAAGGATAATTAACAATTTCATCTCTATGAATTTTATTTAAA
>DUNF01000081.1 GCA_012839485.1 Acholeplasmataceae bacterium | reverse complement strand
TTATTTATAATGTAAGAGGAGATGTATTTAACGCAATTGAACATTACTCTACAAGTATGCTTAAGGAGACTCCAGCTGGTAAATTAGCTACAAGCATTTCACTTAAAGTATTTACATCAGTTGTAACTCTTGTAGCTAATTTACCAGCTGGAGTCTCCTTAAGCATACTTGTAGAGTAATGTTCAATTGCGTTAAATACATCTCCTCTTACATTATAAATAACGCCCTGTCCTATTTTTTGCAGCATGATTGCAGAGAAATATTCTAAAATAGAAGTTGCAATAATAATTCCTAAAAATATTAAAATAATTCTCGCAAAACTAGCCATCTCAACTGGCGTTTCACCATTTAAACGGTCAATTACATCTCCTATTAAATAATCGGTTAATAGTGATGCACCAATAGCAAGTACCATTACTAAAAAGATAATTATGTAATGGAAAATATATTTTTTACCATAAGCTAGCAGTTTACTAAAAAGCCTTGCATCGCTTATTTTCTTTACACCTTTAGGCATTATTGTCCACCCCCTTCAATTTCTTCTTCAAGAGATTGTAATCTCACTAGATTACTATAAAGAGGATTATCTAGTAACTCTTCATGAGTTCCAAAACCAATAACTTTACCTTCGTCTATTAGTAAGATACGATCAAGTTTTCTTACTGTAGATACACGGTGTGCTATTAAAATCGTTGTTTTTCCTTTTCTTGTTGTTTTTAAGTTTCTAATAATTTTATCTTCAGTATCAGTATCTACAGCTGAAACAGAATCGTCTAAAATCAAAATTGGTGCTTCTTTAATTAAAGCTCTAGCAATCGACACTCTTTGCTTTTGACCACCAGAGATTGTTGAACCACGCTCACCTATCATTGTTTCATACCCATTTTGGAACTCTTCAATATTACTATCTAAGTCTGCTAGTTTAGCAACTTCCATAACTTCATGATTAGTAACTTCTCTTTTTGTTCCAAAAGCAATATTTTCATAAACAGTATCATAAAACAAGAAATTATCTTGTGGTACAATAGCAGTATTGTCCCTTAAAACTTTTAATGGAATTTTATTGATATCTATGCCATCATATTTAATCATTCCGTCTTCTACATTATATATTCTCATTAATGTATCAATTAAAGTAGTTTTACCAGATCCAGTTTTACCTAAGATTCCAACACTTTCGCCAGCCTTAATTTTAAAACTAACATCTTCAATAACATTTTCTTCTAAACCAGGATATTTAAACGATAAATTAGTAACTTCAATTTCTCCCGATAATTTCTCTACTTCAACAACATCTTCTCTATCTACAATGTCAGGTTTATAATCTAATAAACCATTTACTCTTTGCAAACTTGCTTTAGCTTGAGCATGCATATTAATAAACATTGACATACCCATAATCGGCCAAATTAAATGTCCAAATAAAGAAATAAAAGTAATTAATTGTCCAGTAGTTAAAGTCTTTTGATCAAATACTAAATATGCCCCATAAGCAAAAACACCAATAAGAATAAAGTTAATAAATAAATTAATAATAATTCTAATAGAAGCTGATGCTTTAGCAAAACTCATATTTTTATCATAATTGTCCTTATTCTTTTTTGCAAAATGAATAATTTCATTTTGTTCCTTTACAAAAGCTTTAATAACTCCTAAACCAGTAATATTTTCAACTGTAAAATCAGATAAATCAGCAAAAGCTGCTTGTCTAGCTGCTGCTCTTTTTTGCATGACTCTCCCAATTAAAATTCCAAATCCACCCATTACAATTAAAGGTAGAACTACAAATAAAGCCATTTGATAATTAAGCATAAACATCTTAACAGCAGTTAAAACTCCTAAAAAGATAGTATCAAAAAACATTAAGGTTCCCATGCTGATTGACTGTTTGATAATATCTAAGTCATTCGTATAAATTGCCATAATATCACCAGTCTTATGTTTACTATAATAGTCTTGAGATAAAGTCATACTATGAGCAAACATCTTACTTCTCAAATCAGCTTCAATTCTAGGACCATTAGCGCTTAAAGTTACTCGCCATAAGAATCTAGTAATAAAGATTAACCCAACTATCCCCAAAATCTCTAAAATCTTTTGCGCTAGGTCTTCTTTACCCATAGCGATAATTCCCGTGTCTGGATCTCTAGCTAAACCATCAGTAATGATTCCTAAAAATTCTGGTATTTTAAGCTGCAAGTAATCAACAGCAAGTAATGACAATATTCCGATAATGAATAGCCATAAATATTTTATATAATACTTGTTGATATGTCTTCCAAATATCATAAATTTTCCTCCGAATATTAAATAAGTATATCACGTATTGTCTACTTTTGCAATACAAACGAAAACTATTTTTTCCTTCTAATATGTTTTCATTTCTATTAAAAATATCTGCTACTTAGAGTAGCAGATGTTTTTATTCTTCTAACAATGTTATATCTACACTTAATAGTGTATTACCATCAAATAAACAATGATAGCGATAAAGCTCTTTTTTATATAAAGCATATGGCAAAATATATTTCAAGTTATGACTGACTCCTAAATTGTTATGATCAATAACCCAATTTATCTCTTTTAAATCTAAAATGCCTTCGCTAGTTTTAATCGGAAACTTTAAATTTAATTTATTTAACTTACAAACAAATATATAAAGTCCATAAATTGTTTGATTATTATCAACAGACCAAGTTAAGATTCCTTTGTATTCTAGATCATAGTCTTCTTTCTTGATTTTTGTTTCCTCTTCAATTTCCCTAATAACACTAACTGTTTTATCTTCGCCTTTTTCTAACTTACCACCAACACCATTCCAACACCCCATCCAAGGTTTTTTGTTTCTGTTAATCATAATCACTTTATCATCAATTACTAAAAAGGCTAATGTTGATTTATACATAATATCTCCTTGAAAATAAAGGGAAGATTACTCTTCCCTTTTTAATTTTATTTTGAATAATCCATTGCTTCAAATCTTTGATATGTACGATATCTTCTTTGAGACTCAGCTAAGTTAAGCTTCAATAAGAAATCAGCTTGTTCTGGATTACTTCCACGTAATTGACGATATCTATTTTCAGTCAATAAGTGAGCTTCATATTTATCCCATTCAGGTTCTTTAGAGTCAATCTTGAATGGATTTTGTCCTTCAGCTTCTAATCTTGGATCATATCTAAATAATGTCCAATAACCAGCTTCTACAGCAAGTTTAGCTTGAACTTGTGACTTAGACATACCACCTCTAATACCATGTGCAATACATGGTGAATATGCAATAATAATCGAAGGCCCTTTATAACTTTCAGCTTCTCTAAATGCTCTTACCATTTGTGCTTGGTTTGCGCCGTGAGCAATTGATGCTACGTAAACATGACCATAACTCATAGCAATTGCAGCTAGGTCCTTCTTCTTACCAGTTTTTCCACCAGCAGTAAACTTAGCAATTGAACCAGTTTGACTTGCTTTAGAAGATTGTCCTCCAGTATTTGAATATACTTCAGTATCTAATACTAAGATATTAACATCTTCATGGTTAGCAATAACGTGGTCTAAACCACCAAAGCCGATATCATATGCCCAACCATCACCACCAATAATCCATTGACTACGTTTGATTAGATGTTCATGCATACCTAATACTGCTTTAGCTTCTTTAGATTTATCTTTTTCAAGTTCTTTCATTAATTCTGGATATAATTCTTTTGTCTTATCTCCATCATCTTTATTTTCAAGCCATGCTTTTGCTAGTTCTACAAGTTTATCGTTTTTGCCTGCTTCAATCAAAGCATTAAATTCTTTTGCAATCTTATCTCTAATAACTCCATGAGCAATTACCATACCATAACCAAACTCAGCGTTATCTTCAAATAATGAGTTAGCCCATGCAGGTCCAAATCCTTCTTTGTTGCAAGTATAAGGAGTTGTTGGATATGATCCACCATAAATTGATGAGCATCCTGTTGCGTTTGCAATTACCATTCTATCACCAAATAATTGTGTTGCAAGTTTTACATAAGGCGTTTCACCACAACCAGCACATGCACCACTATATTCAAATAGTGGAACTGCAAATTGTGAGTTCTTTGCATTTGCTTTAACATCCATTAAATGAGCTTTGTTTGAAACTTCATGTAAGAAGAATTCAGCTTTTTCTTGCATTTTGTTTTCAATTTCGCCTTCAATTTCTTTAAATGTTAGAGCCTTTTCACCACGTCTTCCTGGACATTGTTCAATACATACACCACAACCTGTACAGTCTGCAATTGAAATTGAAATTGCATATTGTAATCCTTCTAATCCTCTACCAATAGCAGGAAGCGTTACAACTCCTTCGGGAGCATTCTTTAACTCTTCTTCAGTAGCTAAGAATGGTCTAATAACTGCATGTGGACATACAAATGCACATTGGTTACATTGGATACAATTTTCTGGTAACCAATGAGCTACTTGAGCTGCTACATATCTTTTTTCATATGCTGCAGTTCCAGGAGCCATAGTTCCATCTGCATATTTTTCAAAAGCAGAAACTGGAAGTTTTTCTCCTCTTAAAGCATTAATTTCATCAGCAATTCTTGCTACGAAATCAGGTTTCTTAACTAACTTTTTCTTTTGATCTTTTAGATCTTTCCAAGCAGCTGGAACAGCAACCTTCTTAAGTCCTTTAGCACCTAAATCAATTGCCTTATGGTTCATATCTACAACTGCTTGTCCTTTACTAATATATGAATCATGAGCAGCTTGTTTCATTAAACCTTTTGCTTTTTCATAATCCATAATTTGCGGACTTAATTTAAAGAATGCAGATTGTAAAATAGTGTTTGTACGATGACCTAAACCAATCTTTTGTGCAGCGTGAATAGCATCAATAATATAGAATTTAATCTTCTTTTCTGCCAAAGCGCGTTTAAATTTATTAGGTAAGAAATCTTCTAATTCTTCTTTACTACGTGTTGTATTAAGTAAGAAAGTTCCACCTTTCTTTAAGTTGTCCAAAATATCAAACTTTTGTACATATGTATCTAATGAACAAGAAATAAAGTCTGCTTCTGGAATTAAATAAGGTGATTGAATTGGATCTGGTGAGAAACGTAAATGGCTCCTTGTAACTCCGCCTGACTTTTTAGAGTCATAAGCAAAATATGCTTGTGCATAAAAGTCAGTATTTTCTCCAATTAACTTAATTGTATTTTTATTAGCACCTACAGTACCATCTCCACCAATACCGTAGAAAATAAGGTTAGTAGCGTTAGGTGAACCAACTCTAATTTCTTTTGTAACTGGTAATGATAAATGAGTAACATCATCTACAATACCAATAGTAAATTCTCTTTTAGCTTTTTCGCCTAATTTTAAGTTATCATAAACAGCAAAAATTTGTCCTGGAGTCGTATCTTTTGAAGATAATCCATAACGACCACCAATAATCATTGGAGCATTCTTTTTGCCATAATATACAGCCTTAACATCTAAAGTAAGTGGTTCATCGTGTGCACCTGGTTCTTTAGTACGATCTAAAACAGCAATTCTCTTTACTGATTTCGGCATAGCTTTGAAGAAATATTCTTCAGAGAAAGGACGATATAAGTAAACAGTTAATAATCCAACTTTTTTACCTTTAGAAGTTAAATAATCTACAACTTCCTTAACTGTTTGTGTTACAGAACCCATAGCTACAATTACATCTGTTGCCTCAGGGTGTCCATAGTAAACAAAAGGAGCATACTTTCTTTTAGTTTCTTTTGACACTTCTTCTAAATAATGGTTTACGATATCTGGTAAAGCATTATAATATTTATTTGATACTTCTCTAGTTTGGAAATATACGTCATCATTTTGAGCTGAACCGCGAGTAACTGGTTTATGAGGATTTAAAGCATTCTCTCTAAACTTCTTAACTGCGTCCATATCAATTTGACGTTTATAAAATTCATAATCCATAACTTCTACAGTTTGAATTTCGTGACTTGTTCTAAATCCATCAAAGAAGTGAACAAAAGGAATACTTCCCTTGATAGATGCTAAGTGAGCAACTCCACCTAAATCCATAACTTCTTGAACTGAACCAGTAGCAAGCATTGCAAAACCTGTTTGTCTTGCAGCCATAACGTCTTGGTGATCTCCAAAAATAGATAAAGCTTGTGCAGCAATTGCTCTAGCAGCTACATGAATAACTCCTGGCAATAATTCACCAGAAATCTTATACATATTTGGAATCTTTAACAATAAACCTTGGCTTGCAGTATAAGTAGTTGTTAGTGCACCAGTTTGAAGTGAACCATGAACTGCTGCAGCAGCACCAGCTTCAGATTGCATCTCAACAACTTTAACTACATTTCCAAATAAATTCTTTTTACCTTTATTAGCCCAATCATCTACATGCTCTGGCATAGGTGATGATGGAGTAATGGGGTAAATACCAGCTACTTCAGTAAATGCATATGATGTATATGCAGCTGCCTCATTACCATCCATAGCCTGTAAAACTTTTTTCTTTTCTGACATTTAATACCTCCTAATTAATATCTCAATCTACCTTTTATTATACCATAAATAACTATAATTGTTAAGAAAAAAGTTTAATTTACAAACAAATTAAACTTTCTTTTCTAATATATTAATCATTATAATATTTAGCCTGAGCTTTAAACATTTTCGCATAATGTCCATCTAATTTCATTAGTTCATAATGCGTTCCGGTTTCAATAATCTTACTACCCTCAAGAACAATAATCTTATCACAGAACAAACAACTAGATAATCTATGCGAAATATAAAGACAAGTCTTCTCCCCAACAATCTCATTAAAATCACTATAGATTTTATCTTCAGAAATTACATCTAAAGCACTTGTTGGTTCATCTAACACTACAAATGATGCATCTTTATATAATGTCCTTGCAAAAGCAAACTTTTGTAATTCTCCGCCACTAAACTCAACACCATTCGGATCAAACCAGCGATTAATATATGTATTTTCTTTATTAGGAAAAGATAGTACTTTATCTAATACCTGTGCTCTTTCTAAACAATCATATAACTTCTCGTGGTTTTCTTCATCAATCATAATATTGTCTTTAATTGTAAAAGAAATTACTTTAAAGTCTTGGAAGACAACAGCAAGCTGCTTCATATAACTATCATAATCATAATCTTTAATATTAATACCATTAATTAAAATCTCACCATCATCTACATCATAGAAACGACACATTAATTTAATAATCGTCGTCTTACCAGACCCATTAACGCCAACTAAAGACACTCTTTCTTTATCATTTATTTTAAACGATAAATCTTGTAAAACATAATCTTCAGTTCTTGGATATTTAAAACTAACATTTTTAAATTCTATCGTCTTAATACTTTCTAACTTTATAGTACCATTTTTGAAAATAGATTCCTTTTCCATAAAGTTAATGTAGTTTTCTTGATAAATACAATCACGGTCATAAGAAACCATCGTAAAGACCGCATCATATAGTTGATTACTTAAATTTCTAACTGCCGTATATAATGCTGTTAATGTAGCAATAGTTATTCCAAATTTAAAATATGAAAATACTAAAACCAAAACTACTAGCAATACCCCAACAAAATAATAATTCGTAAAATAACCTAAAGATGCTTTAGAATATTTTTTTGTGAGTTCAATATTTTTATCATTAACTTCTTTATTGATTCCATCGCTATATTTATCTAATAATGGCTCACTATTATAAGAGCGAAGAAGTTTGTGCATTCTAAAATTTAAAACACTAGAATTATAATACCACTGTTTTCTTGATGTTCTAACTATTGACTTATTATGCTCTTCGTAGATATCTTCTCTTTTTGTTTGAATGATATAACCAAAGGTTGCATAAAGAATAACAATCACAATAAAAATCAAAGTAATATACCAAGGAAGTCCACTAAAGATAATTACCCCGATAATACTAATCATTGTTAGAATGGACTCAATTATTGACCTCACCGTTCTAACAAAAGAATAAATACCACCACTATAAGCCCATAAACTTTGTCTTGCAAAAGCTATGTCATCTGCAAACTTTGGATCTTCAATATTGAAATAATCAATTGTAACAACTTTCTCATTAAACATTGCTTCAATTTTCTCATCAGCTTTAAAAGCATAGTAAGTATTAATCATATCTAAGATTTTCGTACTAACATAAGTAAAACCTAAAAGAAGACAATAGCTAATAGCAATGATAAACACAGCCATAAAATCCGGCTTAGGCTCTAACATTAAATTCTCAATAATTAGCTTTGGTAAATAAACAGTAGCAACACCAAACCCAGCTTTAATTAAAGCGCTAAGTAAGATGAAAACAATTGAAAAAGGATTAACCTTTAATAGAATTGGAAAGAAATATTTAATATTCCTTCTCATACGACGGAGTCTTTTCATAAAGCACCTCCCTCTTTATAATACTTAGCTTGAATATTAAATAGCTTCTTATACTCAGTATCTTTCTTCATTAACTCATTATGACTACCAGATTCAATTAAAACACCATCATCTAGTAACAATACTCTATCACAAATTTTTGTCACTGCTAGTCTATGAGAAATATAAATAGCTGTTGAATTACCAATAAACTCACTTAGATTATTATATAAATTATACTCCGCAAAAGCATCTAATGCAGCAGTAGGTTCATCTAAAATTACTAAAGGTGCAGCTTTATAAATTGCTCTAGCAATTGCTAATTTTTGTACTTCACCGCCTGAAAGTTCAATACCAGTATCTGTAAACTCACGCGAAAGAATTGCTTTTTCTTTTTCTGGTAAAGAGTCTACTTTACTTGTTAAGTCCATTATTTTAAGAGTTTGTTTTATCTTCTCTTCATCACTTTCCTCACGAGGACTCATTGAAATATTTTCTCCTAGTTCCATTCCAATTGTTACATTGTCTTGAAAAACAGGAGCAATTAATTCTTGAAAAGTTTTTCTAGAAAACTGGTTTATATTAACACCATTAATTAATATTTCTCCTTTAGTAGGTTTATAAAAACCACACAAGAGTTTTACTAAAGTCGTTTTACCTGCTCCATTTAAACCAACTAAAGCAATTTTTTCTCCTGCTTTAATTTTAAACGAAACATCATTTAAAGCATATCCTTCCTGATTTTCATAACTATAAAAGACATTTTTAAATTCTATTTCAACTTTATTTGAAGGATGGTCGCTAGTTTCTTTTTTCTCAAAAACATTCATTTCATAAAATTCGCGATAATCTTTAATAATATAACTACAACTCATAAAATCACCAGACGATAAAACCATAACATCCAATGACCAAGCAAATTCTCTAACTGCAGCTAACATATAAACAAATGTAGCTATTAACATTCCTTTTGTTAGAACAGCATAAATTAGAAAACCATAGATTGCTAAAAGATCAATTGCTTCTAAAATGTTAATAAAACTACCAACTGTTGTTTCTCTAATTAGATAAGGTTTTAAAATTCCAAAGAAATTTGTATAAGTTCTATCTCTTTCTTTATTTATAAATTTATCCATTTTGTAAATCCTTAAATCTTTACCAATACTTAAATTTCTAGAAATGTTATCTGTATAACTAATTCTTCTATTAATATTAGGAAGCTTGTCTCGATACTCTGTTTGCTCTTTTTTACGAGCATACTTATTTAAAAAGAACTTAATTATAGCTAACCCAAAAATTATCACACCTAACCAAAGATTAATATAAATAATAATTGTAGCCGCAATTGCCAAAGAAAATATCTTCCCAATAAACTCTGCTGTAGATCTAACAATAGTTAACATCCCACCATTTTGATAAAGAGCTCTTTTTGCTTTTTCGAATGCGTCTTGAGTTTCACTACTTTCAAATTTTTCATAATCTATTTTTAGACTATTGCGATAAAATTTCTTTTGTAAACTAACTATAACTTTCTCTTTTCTATAAGTATCAATATTTGACTCAACCAACATTTGAAGAACCCTAACTATAAAACAGATTAAAGTAACAAGCATAGCTTTTAAAATAACATCACGAGCATCTTTTCCCCGTTCAATCCCATCAACAATTACCGTTAAAATATACGGGAAAAGAAATACTTGGGGAATACGTAAAATTTCCAAAACAAACAACAATGGAACATACCACTTATCAACCTTGTTAATTTGTTTCATGGAAAAGATAATATTAGAAAAAATACCCTTATTTTTTAGTTTCTTTACTTTTTCTTTTTTAGCTTTTTTCATAACCACTCCTTGTAAACATGTTTTAGTCAAAACAAAGAAAAATAAAAAACTCCTATAATCAAGGAGTTAATTTAATCAATATATTTTAAATAGAAAGAAAAATTAATAAATATTTTCTCCTTTAAAGGTTATTAACTAGATAAACTCCTAACTACATTTTTATTCATATCTATCAACTCCTTTCTATTTTTTATTTAATTTTATTCTAACTACTAACATATTAACAACTTTATAAATATTTGTCAATAAGTAAAAGAAAAAGTTTGATTTTAAAATCAAACTTATTTTTCTAATATTTTTTTATAAACTACGCTCTTAGATATTCCTCTATCTTTCGCAACTTCTTTCATTGCATCTTTATCACTAAACCCTAAATCAATATAATAATTATAATGATTTAAGATATCTAATTCATTCAATTTCAAAGCTAAACTGTCAATTTTAGCTCCTTCTAAAATAATCGTAATCTCTCCTTTTAAATTTAAATCTTGCTTACTTAATTCATCTAATGTGCTTCTTATATACTCTTCATATTTCTTAGTAAGTTCTCTTGCAATAACTACTTTCCTATTTCCAAATACCTCTGCCATTAGCTTGATTGTCTCATCTAATCTTTTAGGAGATTCATAAAAGATTAATGTTTCTTTATTATCTACTAAAGCTTCTAATTCTTTTAACTTAGCGCTTTTTTTATGTTCTAAAAATCCATAAAATAGTGTTCTATTAATTGGCATCCCAGAACCAACTACAGCTGTAATATAAGCAGTTGGGCCAGGTAAAACTGTAACTTCGATATCTTCTTTTATTGCTTTTGAAATAATCAAATATCCTGGATCACTAATTCCCGGCATCCCAGCATCACTAACCATCGCAATA
>DUNF01000080.1 GCA_012839485.1 Acholeplasmataceae bacterium | reverse complement strand
TTAGCTTTATATACAATGATTTGTATTCCAATTGTTTTTGTTTTATCTTTATTATTCCGTAATTTCTCTCGTAAGATTTACCGTCAAGTAAGATCTGGAGTAAGTGAAATTAACTCATTTGTAAATGAGAACGTTAGTGGAATGAAAATTACTCAAAGCTTTAATCAAGAAGATAGACAAATGAAACAATTTGAAGAGAAAAATGTCTTCTTGAAGAAAGCACACTTAAAATTAATTTATGGTTTTGCTTTATATAGACCATCAATTTATGTAATTACAATGCTAACAACTTGTTTAATTATTTGGGTTGGTGGATTAGATGTTATTAGTTTTGCTGGTGGGTTTACTGTAGGTGCTTTGTTTACATTTATTCAATTAGCGAATAAAATGTTTGGACCATTACAAGAACTTGCGGAGCAATATAACATCTTACAATCTGCGTTTGCTTCAAGTGAGAGAATTTTTGAAGCAATGGGCAAAAAATCTGAGATTGAAGAAGTTTCTCATCCAGTAGTTTTAGAAGAGATTAAAGGTGAAATTGAGTTTAGAAATGTTTGGTTTAAATATCCAACATCTGATTGGATCTTACAAGATGTAAGTTTCCATATTAATCCAAAAGAAACTGTTGCTTTTGTAGGGGCAACTGGATCAGGTAAAACAACAATTTTAGCTTTGATTACAAGAAACTACGATATTCAAAAAGGTGAAATCTTAATTGATGGTATTGATATTAGACAGATTGAACTAAATAGTTTAAGAAGAAGTATTGGCCAAATGATGCAAGATGTATTCTTATTTAGTGGAACAGTTAAAACTAACATTAATTTAAGAGATGAAGCAATTAGTGATGAAAAAGTACAAGAAGCAAGTGTTTATGTAAATGCTGATCAATTTATCCAAAAACTTCCAAACAAATATGATGAGGAAGTTAGAGAACACGGAAACAACTTCTCTTCAGGGCAAAGACAATTACTATCATTTGCAAGAACTATTGCTCATGATCCAAAGATTTTGATTTTAGATGAAGCAACAGCTAATATAGATACAGAAACTGAACTTTTAATTCAAAATTCTTTGGAGAAAATGATGAGTATTGGTACAATGTTAATCGTAGCTCATAGATTATCTACAATTCAACACGCAGATAAGATTATGGTTATTAGTAAGGGTAGATTAATCGAACAAGGTAATCATCAAGAATTACTAAAACAAAAAGGACATTATTATAAACTATATCAATTGCAATATGAAGTAAGAGGCGAGGAAAATGGATAGAGAGTTGATACCCGCTTTAATCATCGCAGCTGCAAATGACTTAGATTTAAGTTTGCCAGAAATAAACGTTTCTAAAATGCCGGATGAAATTAGAGCTTATACTCAATTTCCTCATAAAGTTCTTAACTTCAATCAAAAGTGGCTTAAAGAAGCAAACCATATAGAGATGGCAGGAGTAGTTTTTCATGAAATGAGGCACTTATGGCAATTCAAACAAATTTTGCTTGGCGATGAAAACAAAGAAGGTTTAGAAATAAGTGAAGAAGAATATGAACTTTGGAAAGAGGAATTAAAGAAAAAAGAAGATGGTGAATTTTCTTTAGATGCTATTCTCGCAATTGAAGTAGATGCCTATGCTTATGCTAATTTACAGCTTGAAAAATTACTTGTTCCTTTAGAGGAATTTAATAATGAAGAGTTGAAAAAATTAGTTAGTTTAAGGATGGAAACAATTAGAAAATAAAATAAAAGCATGATGACAATTAGTGTTATCGTGCTTTTTTTACTATATAATTTGCATTTTTCGCATTAAATGCTATAATAAATATTATAATGGAGTAATTATGGAAACTAAAAAAAGACTAGATTTAAAAAACTTAATTGGAATAATAGTTGTTAGTGTAATAGTTATCACAACATTTGCTTTAAGTTTATGGTATTTTAAATCAACAAAAGAACAAGAAGAAAAGCAATATTATGTTTATACAATTGACTTAGGAAATTCATTTCAAACTGTAAGTAAAGTTCAAATTGTAAGTCAAGATTTGAGTGAAGAAGAAAGACAAAGACTAGGAGAAGAGATGAGAGCTATTCTAGAAGAACTTGATTTAGAATTTAATGCAGTTGAAAGAATCGGTGGAGAAAAATCAACTTTAATGAAAGTAAACGAAAAAGCTGGAATTGAACCTGTTTCAGTATCTGGTGAATTTATTTATGTATTAGAAAAAGCACTAGAAGTAGCTAGTATGTCAAAAGTTGATGGTGTTGCTTTATTTGACCCAACAATTGCCCCTGTATGGCAAGCTTGGGATTTTCCTGAGTTAATCTTTACAACTTATGAAGGTCCTGTTCCTGTTGAATACCTTCCAACAAGAGAAGAACTTGAAAGTTTGCTTCCTTTAGTTAATTACGAAAAAGTTGTTTTAGATAAAACAAACAACAAAGTTTTCTTAACAGAAGTAGGAATGGCTTTAGATTTAGGTTCGATTGTGAAGGGATATGCAGCTGATAAAATTAAAGAATATTTAGTTAGTCAAAACATTGATAGAGCTATTATTGATGTTGGAGCTAATATTTTACTTTTAGGAAATTATGTGAATACTAAAGGCGAAGATATTGATTGGCCTTTATATGTAAGAACTCCTAGCAAAAATTATTTGGCGGGTGATTTAAATAAATTAGGTAAAGTCCTAGACAATAAAGATAAAACAGTAGTTACAAGTGGTGACTATGAAAAATATATTATCGATGAAGACGGTAATCATTATCATCACATTTTAGACCCAAGAACAGGTTATCCTATAGCTAATGGTTTAGTATCAGTATCAATTATTACTGACCTTTCAATTTTAGGAGATGCTTATAGTACAACTGTTTTTGCTTTAGGTTTAGAAAAGGGTATGGAATTTATTGAAACAACAGACAACACCGAAGCTGTGTTTGTTTTGAAAGAAGGAAAAAACTATAAAGTCTATGTTTCTAGTGGATTACAAAACAAGTTTGAATTTAATGCGTCACTAGAAGAAAAGAATTATCAATATCAAGGGGTATATCGATGAAAGTATTAGAGATTAAAGATTTACATGTAAGTGTAGAAAATAAAGAGATTTTAAAAGGAATTAACTTAAGTTTAAAGTCAGGAGAATTTCATGCAATTATGGGTCCTAATGGAGCAGGAAAGTCAACGCTAGCTGCTGCTATTATGGGACACTTTAATTATAAAGTTACAAAAGGGTCGATAACTTTAAATGGTGAAGATGTTTTAAAAATGAGTGTTGACGAAAGAGCAAGAAAAGGCTTGTTTTTTGGAATGCAATATCCTAGTGAAGTAGGTGGCCTTACTAACGCAGAGTTTATTAAAAAAGCTTTAGAAGCAAGACTTGAAGAAGGTAAAAGATTATCACTATATAAGTTTATTAAAGAGTTAGATCAAACCGTTGAAGAGTTGCAAATGAACAAAGATCTACCAGAAAGATATCTAAACGAAGGATTTTCTGGTGGTGAGAAAAAACGTAATGAGATTTTGCAAATGAAATTATTAAAACCTAATATTGCTTTACTTGATGAAATAGACTCTGGATTAGACGTAGATGGTTTAAAGGTTGTGGGTGAGGCAATTAATAAGATGAAAAGTCCTGAATTTGGTGCGATGCTTATTACTCACTATGAAAGACTATTAGACTATTTAGATATTGATCAAGCCCATGTTTTAGTTGGAGGAAGAATCGTTAAGTCTGGTGGAATAGAGTTAATTAAGAAAATTAATAAAGAAGGTTATGATTGGGTTAAAACAGAACTTGGAATTTTTGAAGAGGAAGAAGCACCAATTTCACTTGAAAGTTGTGCAGTTAAAGAATCAGCTGCAAGGCCGAAGAAATGAGAGTTTTAGAACATAAAAAAACAATTGATAGTTCGGGAGTTTATGATTTTGTTTTTCAAAGCCAAACAAAAAATGTAACTATTGATGTAAAGGAAAACATTAATGTAACACTTCACCTTATTTTTAAAGAAGCAAATAATTTTAATTTAAAATTAAAATTTAAAAATAACGAAGTAAAGTTAGTTAATGTTTGTTTAGATGGTGCAAGTCGAGTTAAACAAATTTTTGATGCTAGTAAAAGCAATATTAAAGCTTTAAGTTGTTTTAATTCAAAATGTGATAGTTTTAATTTAGAAGCAAATTTAAAAGAAGAAAGCAATATTGAACTTGATAATATTATTATCAATAAAGAAAATATGAAACAAGTTTATGATTTTAGAATCAATCACTTGTCTCCTTATACAGAATCAAATTTAAGAAACTACGCTGTTACAGACAACGATTCTAAACTAGTTATCAATAATACAGGGTTTATTGATTTTGATTGCAAGAAAGCTGCAATCAATCAATCAACTAAGGGAATAATGTTAGATTTATATTCTTCAATTGAAGCTAATCCAATTTTAGAAATTAATCATCATGATGTTATTGCAAACCATGGTGCATCAATTGGAGCATTAGCCGATAGTGATTTGTTTTACTTAATGAGCAGAGGAATCCCTAAGGAAGAAGCTGAAAGAATAATTATTGAAGGATATTATCGAACTATTTTAGATAAAATTGAGGATAAGGATTTAAAACAAGAAATAGAGAAGAGGTTATAAGTGTTAGACGCAAAGAAAATAAGGAAAGATTTTCCAATTTACCAAAACAATAAAGATATGGTTTATTTAGATAACGCAGCTACTGTCTTAAAACCTAAAAAAGTTTTAGATAAGATGAATGAATACTATACTCACTTTGGAGTTAATATCCACCGTGGGGTATATAAACTATCTTATCTAGCAACTAAAGCCTATGAAGAGGGAAGACAAAAAGTTGCAGATTTTATTAACGCTAGTTTTGAAGAAATAGTGTATTTTAAAAATGCATCTGAAGCTTTAAATTTTGTAGCTTTAAGTTGGGGCGAGACTAATATAAAAGAAGGGGATGAAATTATTACTTCTGAGTTAGAACATCACTCTTCTGTTTTGCCATGGCAACAGTTAGCGTTAAGGAAAAAAGCGGTCTTAAGATATCTAAAACTTGATTCAAAAGGTAGAATTACTATTGATGCTTTAAAGTCAGTTTTAAATGAAAAAACTAAAGTTATTGCTTTAACTTTAGTTTCTAATGTTTTTGGTTATATTACGCCAATCGAAGAATTAATTAAAGAGGCAAGAAAATATAACTCTTTAGTAGTAGTTGATGCTGCTCAAGGTATCGCTCATTTGCCGATTGATGTAAAGAAAATGGATTGTGACTTTCTTGCATTTTCTGCTCATAAAGCTTTAGGGCCAACTGGTCTTGGTGTTTTGTATGGGAAAAAAGATATCTTCAAAAAGTTAAAACCTTTATTTTATGGTGGAGATATGATTGATAATGTAGAGTTATATGATTCTAGTTATCGTGAAATGCCTTATCGTTTTGAGGTAGGAACACCTGCGATAGCCGAAATTATTGGTCTGGGTTATGCTTTAGATTATTTAAAAGATATAGGATTAGATAATATTAAAAAACATGAACAAGAATTAACTAAGTATGCTTTAGAAAAAATGAAAGTTTTAAAGCATCTAACTATTTATAATTCTAATCCTGATTTAGGAATTATTGCTTTTAATTTAGATGGAGTTCATCCTCATGATGTAGCAACTATTTTAGATTCAGATAATGTTTATGTGAGAGCTGGACATCATTGTGCACAATTAATAGCAAAAAAATTAGAAATTGTGGCATCTTTAAGAGTATCATTTTTTATCTATAATGATAAAGAAGATATCGATAAGTTAATTGAAGCACTAAAGAAAGCTATAAACTTTTTTTACCAAGGAGAATAAAATGGATAAATTACGTAATTTGTATCAAACTGTAATCATGGATCATTATCGTAATCCTTATAATAAAGGATTAAAAGGATATCCAAAAGTTCATTTAAAAAATCCAGCTTGTGGGGATGATATTACTATCGAAGCTAAAGTTAATAATGGAGTTATTGAAACAATCAATCATAATGGAACTGGTTGTTCTATTTGTTGTGCATCAGCTTCAATGCTTTGTTTATTAATGGAAGGCAAGACCGTTGAGTTTGCAAGAAAAGAAATAAACAAATTTTATAATTTAGTTCAAGGAAAAGATGGAGATTATGAAAGTTTAGGCGATGCTAATAGTTTATCTGGTGTTGCTTCGTTTCCTGCCAGAATTCGTTGTGCAACAATTTCTTGGAAAGCATTAGAGATGGTCTTAGAAGGAGACTTAGATGAAGAAAGAGAAATATGATATTGTAGGGGATTATAAATATGGTTTTAAGACAGAAACTGATGCTGTTTTTAAAACTAAAAAAGGCTTAAATAGAGAAGTAATTGAAACAATATCTAAAGAAAAAAATGAACCAAAATGGATAAGAGATTTTAGGATGAAATCTTACGAAGAGTTTTTAGTTCACAAATATCCTTCTTTTGGCCCAAATTTAGAATTCATTGATTTTGATGATTATATTTATTATATAAAAGCTACTGATCAAGTAGAAAAAAGTTGGGATGATGTTCCCGATGAAATTAAAGACACTTTTGAGAAGTTAGGAATTCCTGAAGCAGAAAGAGAGTACTTAGCAGGAGTTACAACGCAGTTTGAATCTGAGGCTGTTTATCATAATCAGTTAAAAGAGTTAGAAGAACTAGGTGTTATCTTTACAGATACAGATACAGCTGTTAGGAAATATCCTAATCTTGTAAAGCAATATTTAGGAACTGTAGTTCCTTATAATGACAATAAATTTGCAGCTTTAAACTCTGCTGTTTGGAGTGGGGGAACATTTATTTATGTTCCTAAAGGAGTTAAAATAGATAAACCATTACAATCTTATTTTAGAATTAATACTGAAAGAATGGGACAATTTGAAAGAACATTAATAGTGGTTGATGAAGGTGCTAGTCTTCATTATGTAGAGGGTTGTACAGCACCTATTTATTCAAGTGATTCTTTGCATGCAGCTGTTGTAGAGATTGTTGTAAAGGAGAATGGATATTGCCGTTATACGACTATTCAAAATTGGTCTACAAACATTCTTAATTTAGTTACTAAAAGAGCTCAAGTTGAAGCTAATGGTCATATGGACTGGATTGATGGTAATATAGGTTCAGGATTAAATATGAAGTATCCTGCTTGTATTTTAAAAGGAGAAAATGCGAAAGGTAGTTGTATTTCAATAGCCTTTGCAAACAAAGGTCAATATCAAGATGCAGGGGCGAAGATGATTCATTTAGCGCCTAATACATCAAGCACGATTATTAGTAAATCACTATGTCGTGGTGGTGGGCAAGTAAATTATCGTGGCACAGTTTACCACGATCCAAAAGCTTTAAATGCTCGTAGTTTTATTGAATGCGATACAATCATTTTAGATGATCAATCTATCAGTGATACGATTCCATTTAATATTGCATGTAATCAAAAATCAAGAATAGAACATGAAGCCACTGTTTCTAAAATTAGTGATGAGCAATTGTTTTATTTAATGAGTAGAGGAATTCCAGAAGAGGAAGCTATGGAGATGATAGTAATGGGTTTTATTGAACCATTCTCTAAAGAACTACCAATGGAATATGCAGTTGAATTAAATCAACTAATTAAACTAGAAATGACAGATTCGATAGGGTAATTTATGAAAAAAACAATTTTACTATTTTTATTGCTAATTCCATTTATTTTAACTGGATGTTTTTGTGACAAGTCAAAAGAACACTCTTTTACATTAATTATTCTTAACGAACAAGAACAAATAATTAATGAGAAAGTTGCATTTAATGAAGGCGAAAATTTACTTGAAATATTGAAAAATAAATATGGTTTAGTTTATAATCAAGAACAAGGAAAAATCCTACAAATTAAAAACATTGAGTTAGCAGAAACTGGTTATTTCACAATAACCCTAAATGATGTAGAACAAACTAGTTTTGTTTTTGAGATGAAAGATCAGTATATATTGAAAATTCAGTATCATAAAGAATCATCATTCAAAGAATATGAAGTTACTTTTAAGGAAGTTGATGATACTTTAATTAGTTCTTATGTTTGGCCTAACAATTCACTAGTTTCAAAGCCAGCTCCACCTGAAAAAGAAGGATATACTTTTAAAGGTTATTATTTAGATAAAGAAGCGACTTTAGAATTTGATTTTAATTCTTATCTTACTCGTGATACAGTAATTTACTTTATTTATGAAGAGATAGTAAGTGAAGTTAGTTATACAATAGAGTTTCCTACACAAGCATTACGAAAGAAGACTGCGGGTGAAGATGAAACTATAGGTATCGTTACTTATGAACCTAGTAGTGCTAGTATTAAAACGATGTCTGTTACTAGTAGTGATGATACTAAATTGAGTTGTACGCTTTATTTAGATCAAGTAGACAATGTTTATAAAGTAAAAGCAAAATGTTTAGATTTTGGTACAGCGAAAGTTATAGTAAATTTAAATGGTAAAATTCAAGAATATGAATTTACTTTATATCCAAGAAGAGAAGAAGATGTGCCAGATAATGAATGGTTTGAAATGTCTTTCGAAGAACAAGAAGCAATGAGACTTGACAGAGAAAGAAGAGAAGCCGAAGTTATTGATAATGAAGTTGAAAGAATTAAAACTTGGTTTACTGAAAATATTCCTGATAGTACTGTTGGTAATTTTGATTTGATTGAAAGATCAGATGTATCAGGTGTTTATGTGAATTGGCATTCTGATAATAAAAATGTTCTTTACTTAACATATGTAGATAATGTTTATGTAGGTCAAATAACGCAAATTAGTTATGATACTAATGCTACATTATCATTAACGGTTAGTACAGCTAGTAGTAGTGAAACAATTACGAAAGAAATTGCTGTTCCAGGATTTAATTTAATTCCGCTTCCAGATCATCCATTAGTTTTTGCTTATGTACCAATTTGGAATTTTACAGGAATTTCACCTGAAGATATTTCAAGAATCGATGTTTTCCATTTATGTTTTGGTTATGTGAAGAATGACGAGTTTGATGTATCTCATATTGAGTTTTTAATGCCGCACATTATGCCTTTAAGAAGAATGGGTAAACGAGTAGTTCTTTCTGTTCATGATGGCGGTAAATTAGCATCAGCTACTGATGATGGAGTAGAAATACTAGGATTTAGTGATGCTGTTTCAACAGCTGAGAAAAGAACAAGAACTGTTAATCAAATAATGGAAACAGTTATTAAGTATGATTTAGATGGTGTAGATTTAGACTGGGAAGGACCCGGATTTTCATATTCTAGTAATCCGTGTCATCCAGATGATGTTATTAATTTCTACTTGTTTGTGAAGGAATTAAAAGCAGCGATGGATGCATCACCTAGAGCAGATTTATTATTAACTGCTGCTTGTGCTGCGCCTAAAGCAGATCAATATTCTTTAGATAAACTAAAAGATGATTTTGATTATATTCATATTATGACTTATGATTTTGTTATCTCTACAACGACAACGCACAACTCAGCTTTATTAGAAGGTCCTGGTTCTACTTATTTCTCTACGGAAAAAGGATTGAATGAATATTTAAGATATATGCCAAGAGAAAAACTAACAGTTGGTGCAGCTTTCTATGGTAAAATATATAATCTTCCTAATGGCATTGGAGATGGATTAAGTCAAACCGTAAGTGAAGCGTGTAAAACGATTAATTACGATAAAATTAGACAAGAATATTGGACTGACTTAAATGATGAAACATATATTCACAAATCAGAAGTGACTAAGGCAACTTGGTATTATGATGGTAGTTCTTGGATTACTTTTGAAAGTCCATGGGCAGTAGCTGAGAAAGCTAAATGGGCTAAAAATCAAAATTTAGGTGGAATTATGTTTTGGGATTATAATACAGATTATCAAAACGAATTAATGTCTGCTTTATATTATAATTTTAGATATTAGTGGACTAGATAAGGAGACTTATGAAAAAGACGATATTATTATTTTTATTACTTATCCCGTTTCTTCTTGTAGGGTGTTCTTGCGATAAGAAGCCAGAAGATAAGGAATTCACATTTACTTTTGAACTTTATGATGAAAAAGCATTAATAGTAAAAGAAACTATTACTTATAATGAAGGAGATAATTTATTAGAGATTTTAAAATCTAAATATAATTTAGTTTATAGTGAAGGTATTCAAAAGATTAACAATTTAGCATTATCAGAAAAGAATTATTTTCTAATAACCTTAAATGGTGAGGAGAAAACTGATTTTAGTTTTATGCTTAAAGAAGGGGATCTTTTAAAAATTGAGTATTTAGAAGATGAGATTATAGAGGTAAATTATAATGTTTCATTTAGAGAAGTAGATGAGACAGAAATTTTAGCTCTTGAAGTAAAAGAGAATGACAAAATTACTGCTCCTACTGTAGCAAATAAAGACGGATACAATTTTAAAGGTTTTTATTTAGATAAAGAAGGAGTTACATTATTTGATTTTGCTAGTAATGTTACTAGTAATTTAGTAATCTATTTAGTTTATGAAGAGATTTCTCAAATAGAGACTATTGATATTAATGTAGAGTTTCCAACTTTAAGCTTAAGAAAGATGACTCCTCCAGAAAATAAAACCAATGGTTTAATTGTTTTAGAGCCAGCAGATGCGAAAATTGAAACTTATAGTTTAAGAGTTAGCGATACTACAAAATTAAGAAGTTTTATTTTTACTGATCCTCAAGATGGATTACGTAAAGTACACGTAGAGTGTTTGGATTATGGTGAAGCAGAAGTAACTATTACGATAAATGGTATTACTAAAACATATGAATTTACTTTATATCCAAGGAAAGAAGAAGAAGTACCATTTGAGGAATGGGCAGAAATGTCATTTGAGGAGCAAGAAGCAATGAGACTTGATAGAGAAAGAAGAGAAAGAGAAGCAGAGGTTAATGAAGTTACAAGATTAAAAACTTGGTTTGAGGAACATATACCTGCTAATACTACTGAAAGTTTTGAATTAATTAATGGAACAAATGTAGAGAGTGTTTATATAATATGGCATTCTAATCATAAAGGGGTTATTTATCCTAAAGTTGTTGATGGTGTATATACAGCTCAAGTAACACAAATTACTTATGATGTTGTTGTGAATTTAACATTAACAATTAATTCTTCTTCAGGTAGTGAAGAACTTACAAAAGCTATTACTATTCCAAAAGGATTTGATTTAAGACCATTACCTCAAAGACCATTAATTTTTGCTTATGTTCCTACTTGGGGATATGAAGGAATTAGGCAAGAAGATGTTGCGAAAATTGATGTCTTTAATTTATGCTTTGCTTATGTAACAAATGGTATGTTCACCGTTTCTACAATCGAATCACTACTACCTACAATTATGCCTTTAAGAGAAGTTGGTAAGAGAGTAGTGATGTCAGTTCAAGATGGGGGTAAAAATGGGCCACCACTTATTCCAGGATTTAGTGCTGCTGTTTCAACGGCAGAAGGTAGAACTACAATTGTAAACCAAATGGTTCAAGCAGTAATTGAATATGATTTTGATGGTATTGATTTAGACTGGGAAGGACCAGGATTTTCATTCTCAAGTAATCCTTCGAGTCCTAATGATATTCAAAATTTCTATTTGTTTGTAAAGGAATTAAGGGCAGCAATGGATGATTCCCCAAGAAAAGATTTATTATTAACTGCTGCTTGTGCAATGAGTTATCCAAATAATTATTCTTTAGATAGATTGCAAAATGAATTTGATTATATTCATATTATGACTTATGATGGTGGATCTTCTACTACAACATCACACTGTTCTGCTTTATTACCAGGACCTGGAGCAGCATGGTCTGCCCAAAGAGGATTAAATAATTTTATTGCAACTGGTTTTCCAAGAAATAAATTAACTATTGGTTCAGCTTTTTATGGTAAAAGATATCTTAATGTATCTAGCACAGGTGATGGCTTAGGAGTTAGCGTTGCTCAAGCCGCTTCCACAATGACCTACAAAAACCTAAGAAAAGAGTATTGGACAAATTTAAGTGATGAAACATATATTTACACTTCTCAAGAAACTAAAACATCTTGGTATTATAATAAAGATACAGGCGTCTGGATTGGATTTGAAAGTCCATGGGCAGTAGCTGAAAAAGCTAAATGGGCTAAAGCTCAAGGATTAGGTGGAATAATGTTCTGGGAGTATAATCAAGATTATAATGGTGAATTATTAGCAGCTATGTATAATAATTTTAGATAAAAAGTAAAAGGCAAAAGATATTCTTTTGCCTTTTGTTTTGCTTGTTTAGTTTTTCAAATAATGGTATACTAATATCAATAAAGGTGGATAGTTATGAAGAAAACAGTA
>DUNF01000007.1 GCA_012839485.1 Acholeplasmataceae bacterium | reverse complement strand
GGATTTATTGGTAATAATATTGTAAGAGAGTTATTAAAAGAAAAAGATGCTGAGGTAATCGCGCTTGCTAGAAATAAAAATGATGTCTCATTACAAGGATTAGATATTAAGATAGTTCAAGGTGATATTACAGATGTAGAGCTAATGGATAGGATTGTGGAAGAGGGAATGGTTATTATCCATGTAGCTGGGATTGTTGCCTTAGATAATAAAAACTATGATCGTGTTATGAGAGTAAACTTTGAGGCTACTAAAGACTTAGTTGACATTGCGATTAAAAATAAAGCAGGTAGGTTTGTTTATGTAAGTAGTGTTGAAGCTCTTTATAAAGAAAAAAATTCTATAAGTAAAGAACCAGAAGCATTTTATCCTGATAAAATTAAGATGGTTTATGGTAAAAGTAAAGCTTTAGCATCTAGTTATGTTTATGAGAAAATCAAAAATAAAGAATTAAATGGTATTATTCTTTATCCATCTGCTGTATTTGGACCAAGGGATTATAAAGATACTAATAACATTACAGCTATTTTTAAAAAAGCAATTGATGGTAAACTTTTAGGGATAATAAAAGGAAGCTATAACTTTATTTATATTGATGACTTATCTAGATTAGTTGTAAAGGCGTGTAAGGAAGAACATAAGGGAACTTATCTTGCAACTGGAGAAGAAGTAAGTATTGATCGTTTAATGACAAGTACATTTAAGGTTTTAGATAAAAAGAAACCACGTAAATATCCTTTGTGGCTAATTAGTATTGGGTGTTTTTTTATAACTTTACATGCTAGAGCTACTGGCAAGCCTCAGCTTTATACATTAGCTAATATTAAGTATTTGAATTTAGGATATAAGTATGATAATAGCAAGATGCTGAAGGATTTTGGAATTAAATTAACTGATTTTGATGTGGCAATGGAAGAGACTGTAAAATGGTATCTTGCTTGCAAAAATGGTGAAAATAAATTATAATAGAAAATAGGAGGTAAGAAGAATATGAAAAAATACGTATGCGTTGTATGTGGATATGAATACGATCCTAAATTAGGTGATGAGAGTCAAGGTGTAAAACCAGGCACTGCTTTTGAAGATTTACCTGAAGATTGGGTTTGCCCACTATGCGGAGTTGGAAAAGATCAATTTGAGGAAGCATAAAAATGAAAGCTTTAAAAATTAAAGAGAATATTTATTGGGTAGGGGCAGTTGATTGGGTGATGAGAGATAGTCACGGCTATACAACTGAAGAAGGTAGTACTTATAATGCCTATTTAATTATTGATGAGAAAGTGGTTTTAATCGATACAGTTAAAGAAGCCTTTAAAGAAGAAATGATTGCAAGGATTTCATCAGTTATTGATCCAAAGAAAATTGATATTATTATTTCTAACCATGGGGAGTTAGATCATAGTGGAGCTTTAGCGGAAGTTTTAAAATATGCGCCTAATGCTTTGATTTATTCATCATTTCCAACTGGTCCAAAAGTATTAGAAAGTTTGTTTAATGAAGTTAAACTTAATATTAAAGGTGTTAGAACTAATGATACTTTAAACATTGGTAAAAGGACTTTAAAATTTGTGCAAGTTCCTTTAGTACACTGGCCAGATAGTATGGTTACTTATTCAGAATATGATAAGATTTTATTTAGTAATGATGCCTTTGGACAACATTTTGCAACATCAAAACTATTTGATTATGAGAATAATTTAGAAGTTTTAATGCATCACTCTAAAAAGTATTATGCAAATATCGTAATGCCTTATTCAAAACAAGCTAATAGGGCATATGAAGCTGTAAAAGATTTAAAGATGGATATGATAGCTACATCACATGGTGTTATTTGGACTAAACATATTCCAGATATTTTAAATCTATATAAAGATCTAACTACATCTAAATCTAAAAAAGAAGCAGTTATTATTTATGAGACAATGTATGGTAGTACTGAAGCAATCGGTAAAGCAATTTATGAAGCTTTTGTAAATAAAGGAATACCTGCAAGAATGTATGATGTAAATAACTCTGATTTTTCTTTACTAATTACTTATGTAATGGAAGCAGAATATCTTGCTGTTGGTTCACCTACATTTAACTCAACTTTGCTAAGTAAAATGGCAGGTTTCTTAAGTTACTTAAAAGGTTTAAAACCAGTAAATAAAAAGTATATTGCTTTTGGTAGTTATGGTTGGGGTGGAGAAAGTATTAAAGAAATCGAAGGAATTTTAGAAAGTATCGGACATGAGAAATTAATTTCTTTCCGTGAGTTTCATAAACCTACAAAAGCAAGACTACAGGAGATTACTAAAGAAATAGAAGAATTACTTTAAATACTAAACAGATTCGCTAGTGAATCTGTTTTTTATTTTATAGACTAAAAGAAATAGATATGATAAAATAGATTTGTATCGGAGGTATTTATGAAAAATATTAGTGATGAACAAAAGATTTATGAATTGTCTCTAATTTGGAAAGAAGCAGAATATAATTTTGCTTTTTGGAATAAAATTAATGATAAAGTTAATTGGGATGAAGAATATAAACAAGCACTAAAAAGAGTTTTAAAAACTAAAAACTTATATGAGTATTATATGGAACTTTTAAGATTTGTTTCTAAATTAAGAGATGGTCATACTTTTATTTATTTTCCAAAAGAAGTACAAGAAGATCCTCAATATTTTTCTTATTTACCAATTAGTACAGATTATATAGAAGGAAAAATAGTTATTGATTGTGTTGATCATAGTGTTAAAGATTTAGTAAAACCTTTCAGTATTATTAAAAAAATTTCTGGTATTCCGATAAAAGAATATATTGAGAATAACATCTTTCCTTATATTTGGCACGAAAAACCAGAGAGTAATTATTGGGAAATAAATAACCACTTATTAAGAGGAGCACTTAATTCAAAAGTAGAATTAGAACTAGAATATGATGGAAAAATCGAAATAGTTGTTTTAGAAAGAACTAAAAATAAACAAGTATATAGTGAAAATAGAAATGTTTCTATTGAAGGTGAGTTAAAAGAATTTAAATCTTTTAAATTAAATATTACTAAAGATGGAATAATGATTATTACAATTGATACATTTATGAATAACGAACTTCCAAAAGAGTTATATGATAATTTTGAACTTTTAAAAAAAGCTAAAGGAATTATTATTAATATTTCTCAAAATGGTGGGGGTAATGGTTATTATAGTGGTGCTTTAGCGGCTTTATTTATTGGGAAAGAATTTGAAATAGATTATAGTAAAACTCAAGTTCATATTGCTAGTTATAAAGCTTGGAGCAAGAATACGGTTTTTTCAAAAACATATGAAGAATATATGGAAATTGTAGAGAATAAAGAATATTTTGAGAAACTTTGGAAAATTCCTAAACATGAATACTATGAAGAAGATAGAAACAAATTAAGTTATGATATACCTGGGTTATTAAAAGTTCCAGTAATGATAGTAATAAGTGCAGTTACTGCATCTGCTGCTGAAGATTTTTTAATTATGATGAGAGGACATACTAATGCTACTATAGTAGGAACTCCTAGTTATGGCTCAACTGGCCAACCTCTAAACATTTATTTAGAAAGTGGTGGCAGGGTAGGAATTTGCACAAGACAGTGTTTGATGTTAGATGGTACCGACTTTACTAATAAAGGAATTGCTCCTGATGTTTATGTAGAAGAAACAATTGAGTCAGTAAGAGCAAATAGAAGTTTAGCTTTAGAAAAAGCATTAGAGTTATTAAGAGAAAAGCTAAAATAAACAGACATTTATAAATGTCTGTTTTTTAATGGTAAAAAGATTGTAAATATGATAAAATATAATATAAGGTAAAAGACATGAGTATACTAGAGATTAGAGATTTAAACTTCTCCTATGGAGATCAAGCATTATATAATAACTTAAATTTGAAAGTAGAAATGGGAGAACATATTGGTTTTTTAGGAGCTAATGGTACTGGTAAATCTACTCTTTTAAAATTGCTTGCACATAAATTGATTCCCGATTCAGGAGAAATTATTTGGCAAGATCATGTTACTTTTAGCTATTTAGATCAGTTTTTAGAAGTTGATAGTGATGTAACAGTTTTAGAATATTTAAACGAAGTTTATAGAGATTTGTTTTTAAGAGAAGAAAAGTTAAATGAGATTTATCATAATATTAGTTTAGGAATAGATTTAGAGAAAAATTCAAAACAAGCTGATTTTATCCAAGAAGAATTGCTTCAAAAAGGATTTTATAAAATAAATGAAAAGATAGATAATATCCTTTTAGGTTTAGGTGTGCAAATCCCTTTAGATTTTCCTTTGAAGAAATTATCTGGAGGAATGAGGGCTAAAGTTTTCTTAGCTAAAATGCTTTTAGAAGAAAGAGATGTTTTATTATTAGATGAGCCAACGAACTTTTTAGACCAAGTTCATATTGAATGGTTAGTTAAGTTTTTAAATAGTTATCCTAAAGCTTATATTGTAATTAGTCATAATTTTCAGTTTTTAAATGATGTAAGCAATTATATTATTGAGCTAGAAAATAGGGTAATGACTAAATATAAAGGAAACTTTTTAGATTATTTAAATTTGAAAACTATGAGAAGTAAAGAATATGAAAAAGCTTATCTTAAACAACAAGAGAAAATCAAAAAAGAAGAAGAGTTTATTAAGAAAAATATCGTTCGTGCTACAACTACTAAAAGAGCGCAAAGCAGAAGAAAACAATTAGAAAAAATGGAAAGGTTAGAAAAACCTGTTGTTTATAAAGATTTAAATTTTAAATTTAAGTTTACAAGAACGTTTAATATGAATGCTTTAGAAGTTAAAAACTTAAGTATAGGTTATGATCATCCTATTTTAAAAGGCATTAATATGAAACTTGCTTTTGGGGAAAAGGTTGCAATTTTAGGAAAAAACGGAGTTGGTAAAACAACATTCTTAAAAACAATTTTGGATATTATTCCCGAAATTAGTGGGTCATATGATCTTAACCCGTTAAATAAAGTTTCTTATTTTGCTCAAGTAGAAGAGCCGAAAGATATTAATGCAATTGATTATATTAGGCTTGATTATCCTTTAATGGATAATGAACAAATTAGAAGTCTACTTGCTAGATTTGGGATTACTGGAGAACTTGTTACTAGATCAATGAGAGAATTATCCGGTGGTGAAGGCGCAAGAGTAAGACTAGCTAAACTTACTTTAGAAGAATCAAACTTTTTGATTCTAGATGAGCCAACTAACCATTTAGATAAGATAATGAAAAAGGCATTGTTTGATGCTTTAGCAGAGTATCCAGGAACATTAATTATTGTTTCTCACGAACTAGAGTTTATAAATAAATTAAAATTAAAACAAATTAAGTTTCAATAAGGAGTAAAGATGAAAAGAATTAAAAGATTAAGTTTATTATTATTAATATTAGTATTTGGGTTTATTTTGGGCGGATGTACTTGTAAACCAGATAATGAAAATGGGGGTAATGGGACAACACCAGCGGGCTCAGTTACTTTAGACTTTTATAGTTTAAATGACTTTCATGGGGCAATGTTTAATGATGGTAAAGGTGCGCCTGGGTTTGCAGCTATTTCTCATTATTTAAAAAGTTTAAATCAGGAAAAATCGATTATTCTATCAGCTGGTGACATGTTTCAAGGAACAGCTTTAAGCAGTATGACAAGAGGTAGGGTTGTTGTTGAGGCAATGAATGAGGCTGGGTTTGTAGCTATGGCTTTAGGAAATCATGAATTTGATTGGGGTGAAGAGCATATAGCTCGTTATGTAGATAAAGATTTAGAAAACGGAGAAGCAGATTTTGCGTTTTTAGGTGCTAATATTAAAGACTTAAGAACTGGAGAGCTTGCAAGTTTTGTAAAGCCATATCATATTATAGAGAAAGAAGGAGTAAAAATTGGAATTATTGGTTTAATTGGTTTAGGATTAGAATCTGATATTTCGCGAAATTTTGTAGAGAACTTTCAGTTTACTTCCGAGTTAGAAGCAATTAAATTGTATACACCAATATTAAGAGGAGAGCATGAATGTGAGATTGTTGTAGTTTCTGTTCATAATGATACTAGTCCAATTAATGAGGCAATTGCTAATTTAAGTGGAAATCAAAGAGTTGATTTAGTCTTTAATGGTCATACGCATTATTATTATGCAGCTGAGCAAAGAAGAAGTAATGATGTTCCACTGGCAATTGTTCAATCAGGATCTAGTGGTAGGTATGTTGGGAAGATTCAAGTTGTTTATGATAAGGATAATAAGAAGGTTACTGATATAAGTGCAGAGAATATCAAAACAGCTACTTTTTCTAAAGAAGACCAAAAGATTTTAGATTTATATCAAAACTATCAAGATGTAATCGATATATCAGAAGAAGTGTTAGGCCAAGCAAAAGTAGATATTTACCGTGAAGAAGCTACTACTTGGGCAGTTAATGTCTTACAAAAAACTGCTGATACTGATTTTGCGATAATCAATACAGGTGGTATTAGAAGAGATGCTTTTCCAATTAGAGCTAATACTGATGTACTTTATGATAATATTTTTAGGATCATGCCGTTTGAAAATACGATTATTAAGACGAATTTAACTGGTAGTCAAATTAAAGGACTTAGAGGATCTAATCCAATGGCTATTAGAGATGGTTTAGATTATGATACTTTAGTAGAGGAAGATTTATATACAATAGCTACAATTGACTATTTGTTTTATAAAGATTATCGCTTAGAAAGTGGAGCAAATCCTGATTTTACTGGGGATTTATTTAGAGATTATTTAGTAGCCGCTGTAAAGCAAAGTGTTTTAGAAAACGGTTATTGGATATTATAATATTTTAAAAATTTAAAGGAGGTTAGTGATGGGATATACAAAATTAAATATCTATAACATCAGTGATTTACATGGTGTTATTTTAGAATCAAGAAGATCAGCTGGCCTTCTAAGAACGGCTAGTTATTTAAAAGAAGAAATTCAAAAGAATCCTAATGCAATTATTATTGCAGGTGGGGATATTTATTCTGGTACTTATTTTTCTAAATTAACGCAAGGTAAAGTAATTAATTTAATTTTCAATTCTTTAAATCTTACTTGTTTAGGTTTAGGGAATCATGAACTTGCTTTAGCTGATAAACTTAAAACTTTAGAAAAAGAAGCTTCATTTCCTTTTGTTTTAGCAAATGTATATAATAAGGATAACGAGTTAATGTTTGCTCCTTATACGGTTAAAGAAATAGGGAATTTAAAAGTAGGAATTATTGCTACTTTAGGTGAAAAACAGAAAGATGATCTTACAAGTGAAATAGCAAGCCAAATTGTTGTTACTGATGAGTTAGAGACAATTAGAGAATATAGTTATCGTTTAAGAAGAAAAGAAAAATGTGATTTAATTATTGTTTCATCTCATAGTAGTGATGATAGTTTGAAACAACAGCTTTGTTATTTTAATAATAAAGAAAAGGTTGATGTTTTAATAACTTCTCATACTCATGAAGTATTTGCTTATACTTTTACAAAAAATAAGCATAAATTAATTAATTTATCTTCAGGTGGTTATGGAGAATATTTAGG
>DUNF01000079.1 GCA_012839485.1 Acholeplasmataceae bacterium | reverse complement strand
TAGTTGTTAGAGCATTTAAATCATCTCTATAAACTTCTCCGTTTTTGTATACATACCAAACTGTATTAGCTGCTAAATTACAATCACACACGCTCTTAATTACTTCTTTATCACCATCAATTTCTGTAACTAGTTTTACTTGTTCATGATTTTTTAAAGCATCTAAGACACTTTCCTTATAAGCTAAATAATTGATATTATCATTAAATAACTCTTCATTAGCTAAATTCTTTACAACTAAATCAAAACTATCATACCATTGAGCTAACTGAAATGTTAGTACTTGACCAAAAAATAATTCAATTGAAGAAATACCAACTGATGCTGGCTCTCCATCTATTAAGATTTGCCAGTATTCATTTTGAGCCCCATTTGCTTCAATTCCTTTAACTCCAGTAATAAAGTAACCCCACTCACTATCAGAACCTGCTAATTCTACTTCACTATCTGCAAGTAAAGCATCTAGTACACTTTCTTTATACGCTAAGTAATTAATAGATTTATTTAAAAGTTCATTTCCTTCCAAATCTTTAACTACAACACTAAATAAATCTTGCCATTGTGATAGTTCTAAACTTAAAGTCTGACCATAAGATAGTTCTAATGAAGAAATACCAACTGCTGAAGGAACACCATCTACTAAAATTTGCCAGTACTCATTTTCAGCTGCATTAGCCTCAATTCCTTTTACCTTAGTAATAAAGAAGCCATATTCACCTGTACTACCTTCTAAACCAACTTCACTATCATTTAATAATGTATCTAAAATACTTTCCTTGTATCCTAAATATTCAATAGTTTTATCTAAAAGTTTAGTACCTTCTAAGTCTTTAATAACTACATGAAGACTATCAAACCATTGTGTTACTTGTAAGGTAATCTTATCTTTAGCTTTTACTTCTAAAGCACTAATACCAACATCAGATTGTACCCCATTTACTGAAAGTTGCCAGAATTCATTTTCTGAAGCATTAGCTTCATAACCACCAGCTTTAGTAATATAGAATCCATATTCTCCATCACTTCCACCCAATCTAATATCTTCATCAGCTTTTAATACAGCGACTAAATCTAGATCCTTTACTAACTTTAGTTCTTTTTCTTCAACTAAAGCTGTCCCGTCAAGTTTTAAAACTTCAACACTGAATTTGTCTTGACTACATGAACATCCAAATGTAAGTAATGAAAGTAGTAAAAACAAAACAAACATTAATCTTTTTTTCATTTTATAAACCTCCTATTTTTAATTTTTTTGGTAAAAACAGGACCAAATGAAAAAAGCCCCATTTCCACCCCCAGGGAATGTTAGTTTTTTAATACTTGGTAAGTCTTCCGGCTTAGAGATTCACTTTACTTGATTTACCTTCCCGATTAAAATCAGTGGCCTTTAAATCTTTCATCATCTCCAACGGCTGCTGGGACAGCTTAGGCATAACCTAATTCCTTTTTATGTGTATACACCAAGTATCTATATTATAATCACCTTTAAAGTTTTTGTCAATTAAAAGTAAAAAGACTTTTTACTTCTTTAGTAAAAAGTCTTTACCTTTTTGGATTTCTGGCTCAAAGATTGAAAGTCCTGGAAATCCTTGTTGTCTTAATGCATCATAGCAAATAATTGCTACTGTATTACTTAAATTTAGTGACCTCATATGTTCATTCATCGGCAGTCTTAAACAACGATCTAAATTTGTCTTTAAAATCTCTTTATCAATGCCAGTAGATTCCTTCCCAAAAATATAATAATAGTTTTTACTTGTATCACTTAAATCAACTTCTGTATAAGTTTTTAAACCATATCGTGTATAAAAGTAAAACTCACCTTTATTTTTAGATACAAAATCATCCCAAGATGAATAAACAAAATAGTCTACATGCTTTACATGATTAGCTCCACTTCTTTTTATTGAAACATCATCTAACTTAAATCCTAAAGGTTCAATTAAATGAACTTTAAAATTAGTAGCTAAGGCTGTTCTCATTATATTTCCTGTATTTTGAGGAATCTCAGGTTCAAACAAAACAATATTATTCATCTAACTTCTCCTTTAAATATTCAATATGGTCATAAAACCATTTTTCACTCTTATGCTTTTCTTGAAAGAATTCTAATTCTTTCTTTGTTATATCCTTATTATTTACCTTTAATACCAACAAATTACGAACCATCGGTAAATACCCTATCCAATTAAAAGTTTTATCTTGATACTTTTCTAAATATTCTTTTTCATCCATTGATTTTAACTCTTCTAATGATAAATATGCCTCTTCGTCAATTAAGAAACTATCTAATCCATAATCTTCTATCTTATTATAAGGACACACATCTTGGCATATATCGCACCCATATAAATACTTCATCTTATCAAAAAATAAATAGTCAGTACTTTTACTTTGATTTAAATAAGATAAGCACTTCTTCTTATCTAAACCATCACTACTTAATGCCTTGTTAGGGCAAGCCTTAATACACCTATTACAATCCTTGCAATAATCACCTTCAATTGGTCTATCATACTCATTAAATACTTCATCAGTAATCACAATTCCAATTGCAATATAAGATCCATACTTTTCATTAATAAGTAAACTATTCTTCCCAATTAAACCTAACCCTGCTAAGTAAGCACAAGTTTTCTCTTTTAGACTACTTACATCAACTTTAATTTCATAGTTAGTTAGTTTAAGATCTTTAATTGCATCTTCAATTAATTCCTTAACTTCTTGATGATAGTCTTTCCCATAAGCAAACTTAGCTGGTAAATATTTACCTTTAACTAAAGTGTTGGAAAAAGGATAAATGAAAACAATTAATGATTTCATATCTTTATATTTTTTAGGACCTTTTTGGTTAATATATTCTAAATACTTTTGATATTCAATAATTCCAAAAGGATAACTACTTTTAATTAACTCTCTTTTCATAGCCTCACCTTCTCTATATTTTAACACAAATCACTACTAAAATCTCTAAAAATATAGTATAATTAAAGCAAGGTGATAAAAATGAGGAAAATAGATTTAAAACTAATTGAAGATACAGTCGCAGAATTATTATATGATGCTTGTATTAACTTAGGAGAAAAAGAATTAAAGCTTTTAGAAAAGGCAAAATTAGAAGAAAAGTCAGAAATAGGAAAAGATATAATTAGTCAAATTTTAGAAAATGATTACCTAGCTTGTAAGCTAGACCTACCTTTATGCCAAGATACTGGTCAAGCAGTAATCTTTTTAGAAATAGGCTCAAAAGTTTATTTTGAAGGTAATTTAGAAGAAGCCATAAACAAAGGGGTAGCTAAAGCCTATACTGAAGGCTATTTACGAAAATCAGTTGTTTCTAATCCCCTAACAAGAATAAATACTGGAGATAATACCCCTGCAATCATTCATACAAAAATTGTTTCTGGCGATAAAATAAAAATAACTGCTGCACCTAAAGGTGGCGGAGCAGAAAACTGTAGCGCTTTAAAAATGATGATTCCAGCTGATGGAATTGAAGGTATAAAAAAGTTCGTGTTAGAGACAGTAGAAAAAGCAGGTGGTAAACCTTGCCCTCCAATTTTAGTTGGTGTTGGTATTGGTGGTAATTTAGAAAAGGCGGCAATACTTGCGAAAGAAGCAATAATCTTAAGAGAAGTTGATGATGAGGCTGAAGGTGAAGCTGAACGTAAACTTGAAAAAGAACTATTAGAAGCAATTAATAATTTAGGCGTAGGACCAATGGGACTAGGGGGAACGAAAACTGCTCTAGCAGTTAAAGTAAATACTTATCCTTGTCATATTGCTAGCCTACCCGTAGCAGTAAACTTACAGTGCCATGCAATGCGTCACAAAGTGAAGGTGATTTAAATGATTAAGAAATTAAAAACTCCTTTAACTGATAAAGATATTGAATCTTTACGTGCTGGTGATATTGTTTTAATAACAGGAACAATTTATACTGCTCGTGATGCTGCTCATCAAAGACTAGTTGAGCTAATAAAAGAAGGTAAAGACTTACCTTTTGATGCCAAGAATGCAATTATTTACTATACTGGCCCAGCACCTAAAAAGCCAGGTAGAGTTATTGGACCTTGTGGACCAACTTCAAGTTACCGTATGGATCCTTATTCACCTACTCTTATGAAGGAAGGTGTAAGAGTAATGATTGGTAAAGGCGATAGATCAGAAGAATTCTATAAAGCTCTAATTGATCAAAAAGCAGTCTACCTTCAAGCAACTGGTGGTGCTGCTACACTAATTAGTGAATCAGTAAAAAATGTTACTTTAATTGCTTATCCTGAATTAGGAGCTGAAGCTGTATATAAGTTTGATGTTGAAGAGTTTAAGGCAATCGTAACTAACGACTCAATTGGTGGAAACTTACCAAAAGAAAATAGAAAAAAATACCAAAAATAAAGCAAGGATTTAAATCCTTGCTTCTTTTATTATTGCATTTTCTAAATGAAAAATTCCTAGTTGTTTCTTAAAATCTTCTATCTTTCCTGTCGTATATAAAGTGATTTTTTGCATCTTTCCCGCTTCACCTTTACCTATCAAAGCTTCAAGTTCGCCCCTTACAGGCTCAAAAGAATCAACTAAAACAACATCTGGCATCACTTTTTTGATGCTCATTTTTAATAAAGGAAAGTGTGTACAACCTAAAATTAGTGTATCAATACCTTTATTTTGATAACCATCTAGTAATTCTAAGACTACTCTATCTGCTTCTTTCGTATCCATTAACCCCGATTCTACTATAGGAACAAGCCTTGATCCCTTTACTGAATAAATATTTACTCCTTCTAAATACTTATCATAAGCCTTATTTTCAATTGTAAGGTTCGTAGCTAAGACTAAAATATTGTTTGTTTTAGTCTTTTTTAATGCTGCTAAAGCAGTAGGTTTTATGATTCTAACAATCGGAATTTGCGTATATCTTTCTACATCACCACTATTTGCACTAGCAGTATTGCAAGCAATAACTACTACTTCAACCCCTAAGCTTTCTAAAAAGAGTGTGTTTTTTGTGACTAAATTCTCAATTTCTTTACTTGTTTTTTCTCCATAAGGACAGTTTAAACTATCAGCTAAATAGATAAAATCATAATTAGGATAGAAATCTTTTAAATAATTTAAAACTGTAATTCCGCCTAATCCTGAATCAAATACACCAATTTTCTTATTCACGGCCAAAAAACTCCTCTCTTAATAAATATAAAAATATCGCTACAACTAAAATATCAGCTGATCCACCAATACTTATATTGTTTTTAATACACTCTTCTGTAACTTCTTTAATTCTTACCTCATCATAAACTTTGATTGAAGTAATTAAATCTTTAAAATGACGATAGCTTTCTTCTGTTTTAGCCCTTGCAAAAAGCACAGTATCAGTAGTACTTCTTACGATCTCAATTAAAGCCATTGTTAGAGCTTCATTAGATAAATTCCCATACTTTTCTAATACTCTCAAAGCCCTTTGAGCAGTTCTTAAACCATAAAAAACTTCCCCTCTAGCACCTAAAATTCCATAAGCTTTGAACAGTTTTTCGCCAGTAGTTTGAGGCTCACCTAAAAATTCAAAGAAAAGAGATTGCCCTGAAATTTTAATTTTATTTATTAATCCTCTATATCTATCTTTTAGTTTCACATTATGTGAACAAATAAAGCCAAAAGCAGTAACAGTATATCCTAATAAAAAGTGTAATCCTTTATAAGTATTAACTCCACCTGCATTTTCTAATAATGCTTTTTCATGTTTTTTACCTAAATTCTTAATATCCGGATATAAATTATCACGCAATTTCGTTTCAAAACCTAACGTTACATAATCTTTTAGTTTATTTGATAAAAAATAAGCACTGTTTTTCATCAAGTTATAGTCCATATCAGGATGACTTCCTTGACTAGTTTTTGTAACTAAACCAAACTTAGGATCTAAATCTAGTTCTAACATCATCGCTTTTAAAGATAATTCTTGAACTTTGTCTTTTAGAAAATTTAAGATTATCGTTTGAATATAAGTACTATATTCTAAATCTGTATGAGTTTTCTCCCACCTACACTGATAACTATCACGCTCACAAATAAAACATTTACGTCTTAACTTAAGCCCCGCATCTTCTCTTCTAATTGATTTAGTTGTTTTATGATAAACATCAATATCTATTAACCTTCCTAATGGATGAGTTTCTTCAATTCTAACAGTTCTTTGTTTTAAGAAAATTGGATCTTTAGAGTCAAGATGTAAGAAAAAATATGAACCATCATTATCATAAACAAACTTATCACCAATAACTTTGAACTCATTTTTTAAATAAAGATAAAAATACTCTACAAGAAAATCATCATAATACTTATCAAGTAAATTATTAGGTACATTTGCATGAACTACAAAATAGACATTATCATCTACCATATAAGCTTTTAATTCTTCTTGTTCACGATCTTTTTTTGTTTTTGGAATAATTCTATCGCCCATTTTTATCTCCTTATATAATATTATAACACAAATTATAACCTAAATAAAGAAAAAGACCCGAAGGTCTTAAACTTGATATAATACATCAATTATTGTTCCATCTCGATATTCGACTAAACCAACAACTCTATCCTTGTGCTCAAAAGGCTTAGGTTCTCTTGTAAACTGATAAGTTAAGTTCATCAATTCTTCAATTGAAACAATATTTAATTTACTCATTTTTAATTTTTCTAGTAAATCTTTTCTTTTAGGATTAATCGCAATTCCTCTTTCTGTAACTAAACAATCAATATCACTACCTGGTGTTGTAATTGTAGTTACAGCTTTTTTAATAATTGGAATTCTTGCATTCATTGTTTTAGCTACAACTAAAGCAATATCTGCACCATAAGCAGCATCAGAATGCCCACCAGATCCTCCCATAATAACCCCATTACTAGATGTAGTTACATTAACATTAAAGTCTAAATCAATCTCTGTTGCGCCTAAAATCATAAAACTTAAATCATTTACTACTGGCTCATCATAAGGATTAGCATATTTAGATGCACTCATAAGATAATGTTTTTCATTTTTCTTATAACTTTGAATTGCTTCTAAATCAAAACATTGAACGTCTCTTATCTCTTCAATAAGTCCTTCTTCAAGCATTGAAACAAAATAAGCAGTAATTCCTCCACTTGCCATCTTGCCTTTAATGCCTTCTTGTAACATCTTTTCCCTGACAAAACTTGCAACAGCTAGTGATGTTCCACCAGCACCAGTTTGCATGGAAAAACCATTTTTAATTACACCTAATTCATATAGAAGCTGTGTTGCATCTTTTGCAATCTTTAGACCAATTGGATCAAAAGTTACTTGGGTAGTACCACTTACAATACCTTTGCTATCACCAATTGAATCAACAATTAAAACATAGTCAATATATTCTTTCTTTATATCAATAATAGTTAACTTATCAACTAAAGTATCAGTAACGACTACTTTTTTCTTTGCATATAACATATCAGGAATCGGATATCCTAATACCCCACAAGGATTCTTACCATCAACACCACTACCATCACCTTCTTTAGTAGCAGCAGGAGTTGCAATAAAGGCAACATCAATTTTTAGCTCACCCGCTTCAATTGATCTTGCTCTACCCCCATGAGTTTGCATAATTAAGATTCCTTCTAACTCTCCATGACTTATAGCTTCTGCTACTGGTCCATTTAAGTAGTTAGTATAGATATTAGTAACATTCTTATTTCTAATTAACTCAACTAAAATCTCATTATTAGGAAAGATTGCACTTGATGCAATAGTTAAATTCTTTAAATTTCTTTTCTTAACTTCTTCCATACAAGCATTTAAAACTTGATCCCCATTACGTAAATGATGGTGAAAAGATAAAGTCATACCATCTTTAATTCCTAATTGATCAAAAACTTCAGAATAAGATTTAACTAACTTTTCTCTATTTTTAGTTTTAACTTCAGGTATTAAGACTCTTTTTTTATTTTCAAAAGCTTTAGATGATTCAAACAAAGAATACCCTTTAGGGATTTTACGTCCTAGACTATTCTTCATTAGATTAACCCAAATGCCTTAGCATTTTCAATTGTCTTTTTAGCTCTTTCAATAACTGGTTTATCAATCATCTTATTATTAATACTAAATGCACCTTTATTAGTTTTAGCCATTTCTAAAACTTGAATTGCATAAACAATTTCTTCTTTAGAAGGTGAATAGACATTATTAATAATGTCAATATGATTAGGATGAATCGCTGATTTAGCTTTAAACCCTAAACCCTTCGACATATGACAATCTTCTTCTAAACCGATAAAATCTCTCGTATCAGTAAATGGAGTATCAATTGCCTCAATCCCTGCATTAATACATGCCATAGCTACTTTAGCTCTCGGATAGAAAATTTCTAAACCTTTTTTCGTTCTTTCAACTCCCATATCAGTAGTTAAATCTTCAGCTCCAAGTAAAATACCATCAACTCTGTTTAATAAAGCAATCTCTTCTACTTCTAATAATGATGCAACTTGTTCAATTAAAGGAATAATTTTAATTGTTTTTTTAAGTTTTTTCTCGTGTTCTAGTTTAGAAAGCATTGCATCTAGTTTTACAGTATTTTCTAAATTAGCTTTAGGAAGTAAAATCGTATCAATGTTATCAGAAACTAATAGTTCTAAATCTTCTTTATAATAAGGACTATCAAAACTATTAATTCTTACAATTACTTCCTTTTTTAATTTATGGTCTTTTAAAAACTCATTTACTAATATACGAGCACTATCTTTATTTGGAAGAGAAATTGAGTCTTCTAAGTCAATGATTATTGAATCAGCATTATAAACCCCAGCTGATTGAAGCATCCCCGGATTATCCCCAGGAACAAAAAGTAAACTTCTTCTCATTACTTCATCCTCCTTATCGCAGCAATTAATCTTGCTCTAATTGTATAATCTAGTGCTCCTTTATCTTCCATCACTATCTTTAAATTCTCTTGTTTTTCATTCTTTAAAACTTCTAAAATAGTCTTTTTTATTTCGTCTTCGTATAGGTAAGCAACTGGACTATTAATTATGATTTCTAACTTACTGCTCTTTTCAACTGTAATTAAACAATCGTTAGATTCTAATGTTCCAGCTTGACCTTTCATTTGCCTCTCCAATTAGCAATAGCACATACTCTTCCAATTTCATTACGTGCAAGCATTATTGCTTCATCTACTCCCATACCGGGTTTTGCTAGGATTTGGCTTGCTGAACATGCTAAAGCGATTTGTGTTGTTGTCTTTGAAGAAATATCTGTTTCATTACATGTTCCCCCACAGTATGAGCCAATACCTTTTTCATTGCAATAAAGAATTGCTTCAATCGTATTATTAATACCACCTAAGTCAGGAGTTTTGATTTGCAAGATATGACCTGCTTTATTGTCTGCGAAGTATTTAATATCTTCTAAAGTATTACACCATTCATCAGCTACAATTTCTACTTTACTTTGCTTTGCTTCTAAAGCAATTCTGATATCTCTTAGTAAAGTCATCGTCTCTTCTCTACAATCAGCATCAACTGGACCTTCAATTCTTAATTTTAAAGGAGCAATAGTTTGCTCTAAATCTATCAAATACTCCGTCATTTTCTTAACATTGTTTTTAAAAGCAAGACCAATCGTCCCATAAACATCAATTTGAATAATTGGATTATAGCCAGGTTTACCTAAACTTTTAATTCTATTTTTAAGCCACACTAAATACTCTTTTAAGATTTCACCTTTTTTACCAAGTTTAGTTTCTACATTATTAATTAAAGCATGCGGTAAAATCTCAGCTTCTTTAATAATCATCTTCTCTGCATTTACATAACGATCATCACCGCTTTGAGTAAAAACAGGAACTGGTTTATATTTTTTACCTTTAATTTTATATTCCTTACGAACAATTTCAGCCATTGTTACTTTATGGCAAGCAGCAACTGCTGATAAAAGAGCTTGAGTTACACCATAACGAATCGCAGTATGTAATCTTTTTCCATTAATTACTAAATGGTCATATTTTTCAGCTAAACTCTTAAACTCACTAAAGTCTTCTTTTAAAAGTAATGGCTTAATTTCTTTTTCTAAAAATTTAATCGCATCATCAGCTAAAAACAAAGGATCTCTTCCACCTGCACCACTATACTGAACAGCAGCACAATCTCCATAACCAACACTACCATCTTCTAAAATAATTTGAATTGAAACAGCTTCTCCAGCTTGTCTAATCTTTGTAAATCCAGGAGTCTTTGGCTCTCCTAAATAGTTAAAACCATCATTTTTAGCTCCGGCTTTAATTGCTTTTTGATCATCAAAATAAAATCCTGTATAAGATTTTGTAAATAAAACGTCTTTTACTTTCATCATTTATCCTTTCTTGGTCTACCTATTAATTCTTGACGTGATACAGCAGTAATATCATCAATTGTCATTTGCATTGACACTGGTCTATTTTCTGCTTGTCCTCTTATCTTTAATTTTCTTCTGTGAAAATCTTTTATCTCTTCATCTAAACCTAAATTACCAAATTCTAAAATTCTAATAGCACCTTTATTATCTCTTGCTGGTAATACCTTACCTGCATTATAATTACTAGGCGCAAAAGGAATATCTAAAATTCCATATTCAAATGCTTTTACTACACCAACAGCTAAGTCACCTTCACCAACTTCATAAACCTTAGCAAGTAGGCAATCTACTTCTTTAGTGATTTGGTAATATTCATCATAATATCTATCACTAACTGGGCATGGTTCATCTTTTAAGATATTGCAAATATACTTTGATGCTTTAATACCCATACTGTTAGCATCAGCTGTAGGTACACCTACAGACTCATGAGGTGTTTTGGAAATCATTTTTGTAGCTTTTGATAAAGCAGCTACCGTTGATGCCATTGAAATTAAACCAATAGCTTCAGATTCATCTTGAGGAAAACCTCCCATCCACTGATGAAATACAGTTGTAACCTCAACATCTTTATATCCATATTTATATAAATAATATTCTGTTTGATCTTGTAAAGCATTAATTGCAGCTAAGTCTTGAGAAAAGTTCCCTCCTTCGCCATAACCAACAGTAATGTTTTTAACTCCTTGTTCAGCAGCTAAGAGTGCTTCAATTATTCCAATTACGTTAGTAATACAAGGAGGAACTAAAGTTCCAGTTAATGGTCCAAAAGGTTCCCTATTTAACCTAACACCATGATCTTCATAGTAACCAACTAAGCGATCACAATATTGCCAGTAGTAAATTGTATCTTCTAACGACACTGACTTAGCATAAGGTAAATTATAAGAAATAGCGCCACCTTCATTAGAAGTAAAGCCAGCTGCATGAACAATCTCCGCTAGAAGTCTTGAATCTGGTGTTCCATGTCTTGCTTGAACAGGAACATTAACACTTTCTACAACCTTCCTACAAGCTTCAACTCCATGATTTACAGCCGGAAAGCCATTAAGCATACTCTTACCAACACGATTACTTTCTTCTAAACCACGTTCTGCTTCTTCATAACGATTAAGTCTAGTGTAAGAGTCGATTGTAGAAGGAAGAGCATCAGCTCCTGCTTTTTCTAACTTTTGTAATAGTTCAATATGTTTATCTAAACTAGCTACACCTGCTCTAGGTTGAACTAAAGTTCTACCTTTACTTTTAGCCTCATTTAAAACATAAGCCATATTTTTCTTCTCTGGCAGGCTCTTTAGATAAGGAATTGAAACCTCAAAATTTAAAAGTGGAGATGAACCAGTCTTCCACGACTTTAATACTTCTTCTCTAACTTTTAAAAATTCTTCTTCAGTCCATTTTTTATTTCTTACTTTCATAACTTCACAATTTCTTCTTTCATAATTTTTAAAGCTACTTCTGGATAATCAATACTCAATAGTCCCATAGCTGATAAGATATAACTTTTATCGACCATAAACTCACTCTTTAATGGTCTTAATTCATTTGGCTTTTTTAAAGTATAAGTAATAGAACTTAAAATATCTTTCGTATCTTTGCTATTAATTAATACTCCACCAGTACCAATAACAAACTTTACTTTTGTTAAGTCTTTTCCAGTTTGATATTCCATTACTCCAAATGGAGTATAAACAGATTCTAGAAAACCTACATGTCTTGAGATTGCATTATCTAAAGCAACCTTAGCCATTTCTTTTTCTACTTTAAAATCATAATCAGTTACTGGCAAAAACTCAATATTATCATGTCTTTTTTTAGCTTCTTTTTCAATATCAATTCCATCTTTTAAATATTTCTTTCGCTCTTCTAAACTTAAAGCTTCTAAAATACCTAAAGCAGAATATCTCATCCCTAAATCACCTTCTACTGTTCTCTTAGCATAAGGCTCTTCTAATCCTCTTTGTAAGACAGAAACTTTAGATGGCACACCTGAAGCAATAGAATAAATATCCGTTGTAGCTCCACCTACATCAACTAAAATAATATCTCCTAATCCTTCTTCATCTAAATATCCATCAGCTAATAATGTCGCTGCTTCTAAAACAGCTTTTGGCGTTGGGAAAATAACTTCATCTATTTCTTCTTCAATTTTTCCAATTCCTTTAGCTTTAATAATATTACCCATAAAGATTTCACGAATAACTTCTTGAGTGTTTTTAATATTTAATTGATTTAAAAGAGGCATTACATTCTCACAAGTATAAGGTTTAATCTTAGCTTCACCTAAAATCTCACTAATATCATCTTGACATTCTTTATTACCTGCATAAATAATTGGAACTTTGACCTTTGCTTGAGCTAGCCTTTTGGCATTCTCAAGTACTGTATCACGGTCTCCACCATCAGTTCCCCCCGCAAGTAAAACAATATCAATTTTACCTGAAGTAATAACTTCCATTTGGCTTTTATTGATTCTACCTGAAACAACTAAATCAACTTTAGCTCCTGCGCCAAGACAAACTCTTCTTGCTGCTTCTACTGTCAAACTTTCAACTAAGCCTATTGCTGCCATCTTTAATCCACCAGCAGCTGAAGAACAAGCAATAATCTTATCATATTTTTGCTTACCAACTTTAGCTTCTAACTTTTTTAAACATTCATGATAACCATCTTTAATATCAGTATTAATTGTAGTTATAGCATCTGTATGGCCAATAACTTTAGCTTTACTTATATCAACAGCAGTTAATTTAGTATAAGTAGATCCAAAATCTAATAATAAATATTTCATTTTCCTTTTGCTTCTAAAGCCTTTAGATCCTCTATTACCCAAACTAATGTATCTTCAAAAGGTGTTCCTGGTGGAAAAACACGATTAAATCCCATATCTTTAAATCTTTTCTCTACATCTTTAAAGTCTTGCTTCCCAACAACAATATTTCCACCTACATATAAAATAACATCAGGAATACCAGCTTCAATACATTTATCCCTCATCCCTCTACAATCAAGTTCTCCTTGACCATAAAGCGATGATACTAATATCATCGGTGCATTAGTTTCTATAGCTGCATTGATAAAGTCTTCTTGACTAGAAAGCACACCTACATTAGCTACATTAAATCCATTTTCCTTTAAAATGTATTCGATAATTTTATTACCTACTGCGTGTACATCGGCACCAATAACGCCAATAACTATTGTTGGTTTCTTCATTATTTTTCTTCCTCATTTCTTCTAAAATACTACTAGTATTATACTACTTTTACCTTGTTTCTTCAAGTTATAAATAAAAAGCAATACCTTTAAAAAGTATTGCTTTTTTATATTTTATTAACCTATATTATTCTTCAAAATAATCTTCTCTTCTTCTAAAACCTAAAAAGGCAAAAGGCAATAAAGCAACTAAAGCAATTGCTTGACTATTACAACCTTTTTTCTTTAATACTTCAAGATTATAAGTTTTAGTAATGTCTCCATATTGTACTGAAATCTTAACATCTCCTGCTTGTAATGCTTCAATAACTCCAGTATTAGAGATTGTTGCAACACTTTGATTATTAGATGAAAATACTACATCTCCTGGTTTTAAAGTAGCAAGTTCTCCATCTAAATATACCTCTACAACCAAATTAACCTTTTCATTAATTGTAATTGTTTCTTTACCTTCTAAACCACCAATAACAACATTAATAGTTTTTGGTTTCACTTTTAGTGTAAGGGTTGCAGTCTCATTAGTATCTAGATTCTTTACTTTAACTTCATAGTTTCCATATGCTAAACCTTTAACCGTAAACTTCTTATTTGTAATTGCACTAATTTGTAAACCACTTAATCCCTCAACACTTAAATTATCAGTATGAGATGTAATCACAACTTCTATTTCATCACCTTTATAGATGTCTTTTGTTGCAGGGGCTAAACTCAACTCAGTAAACTTACCTACTTGAGAAGTATAACTTTTAACTACATTATTATCTTTATCAATAATCTCAACTTTAACAGTTCCTGCTTTTGTTTCTTTAAAACTATATGAATTTGCACCTTTTTGTAAAGTAGTTTTTAATGCATCATTAAAGTAAACTTTATACTCTTTTACTAATTCAGGATTAATATCTTCAGTAAATGAAACCTCAATATTTTGATTGTTTCTTACAACTTCAAAATCTAACAATTCGCCTGGCGTAGCATCTAAAATATATAAAGCAAATGTCACTTCTGCGTCATTATCAACTAACCCTATAGTTACATTTTCTGTCGCTACATTAATACCTGTAATCTTTAATACATTACCTACAATCTCATAACTATAATTGTCACTTTCAGACTTTACAATTAACTCATGACCATGGTTTGGAACTTGACTTACTTCAATTTCAATTGTCTTACCAACATTTACATCATAGCTTTCATCACCCACACTTAAGGCTACAGGTAAAGCTACATCAAAATAATACTCATCTAGTATTGTTCCATCTGCAGCTTTTAGTTTTAAAATAATTTCTCTTACGTCAGCTGGAACAGATGTTATATTAATTCTTCTTGTGCCTACTGGATATTCTGCTTGACAAGCATCATCAAAATAAATCTCATATTTATCTAATACATTTCCATCTAACTCTTCTCTAAAAATAATCGAATAGTTTCTCTCTCCTTGATCACTAAATCTAAGATCATAAATTCTTCCATAATATAAAGAGTTAATAAAGTGAATATCTTTTGTAATTACTGTTCCGTCATATTTCTTAAACTTAACTACAAAGTCCTTTACATCATCTAATTGTAATCCACTAAATAGAAAGCTAGTCATAGCTTCATCTTTTAGTACTGTATCTAAGTATACTCTGCCAGTTTTATCTTCCACCTTTACGTGGCCAATATTACCATAATAAGAAGTATTAAAACTTAAGTTAGCTTTAGTTTGGTCATCTTTGTTTCTTGTTATTGAAACTGAACTT
>DUNF01000078.1 GCA_012839485.1 Acholeplasmataceae bacterium | reverse complement strand
TCTCTAGTATAATCATGTGCTGTTGTTTGGTATTCACTTGAAAAGTTTAAATCAATATCAGGAACTTTATCTCCTTTAAAACCTAAGAAAGTTTGTGGCAAAGATTTAGTTGGTGATGGTTGTGATATTCCTTTTGAAACTTTCTTAGGTTTTAAAGGAGATAAAGTTCCTGATATTGATTTAAACTTTTCAAGTGAATACCAAACAACAGCACATGATTATACTAGAGAATTATTTGGGGAAAATAATGTCTTTCGTGCTGGAACTGTAAGTACTGTTCAAGGAAGAACAGCATATGGTTATGTCAAGAACTTTCTAGATCGTCATGATAAGAAAATGTCTAAAACGGAGATGGATATTATTATTGAAAAGATTACTGGTGTTAAAAGAACTACTGGACAACATCCTGGAGGAATCGTAGTTATTCCGAAGAATATTGATTATTCAGATGTTGTTGCGATTCAATATCCTTCAGATAATGTTGATTCAGATTGGAAAACTATTCATTATGAATATGATAAATATGAAAAGAATTTGCTTAAACTAGATCTTTTAGGCCATCGTGATCCAACAATGATTAGTAAGTTAATGGAGTATGTAGAAAGATATCCAGAAGAATTTCCATTCAAAGAATATGAGGATATTCCACTAAACGATCCTAAAGTTTTAAGTATTTTCAACTCGGTTTCTGCTTTGGGAGTTACGGCAGAAGAAGTTTTAGAACAAATAGGAACTACAGGAATTCCTGAATTTAACACTCCATTAGGAAAAGAAATGCTTAGTGATATTAAGCCTAAGACTGTTTCTGAATTAATTAAAATCTCTGGATTTGGTCATGGTACTAACGTTTGGAGTGGAAATCAAAGAGAGTTATATTTAGGAAATACTTTAAATAATAAAGTTGATTTTGATTTGTTAATTGGTTGTCGTGATGACATTATGCTTTATTTAGTAAATAAAGGTGTTGATAGTTTAACAGCATTTAAAATCATGGAATCAGTTAGAAAAGGACGTAGTTTAACAACCAAACAAGAACAAGTATTACAAGAACATAATGTTCCTGAGTGGTATATTGATTCTTGTAAGAAGATTGCTTATATGTTTCCTAAAGCTCATGCGGCAGCTTATGTAATGATGGCTTTAAGAATTGCTTGGTTTAAAGTTTATAAACCTTTATATTACTATGCTGTTTATTTTGAGGTAAGAGGGGAAGCTTTCGATATTGAAGCTATGCCGTTGGGGTATGAGGCTATTAGGGAAGCGTTAAAAGTTGCAAATCTTGAAAAAGAGGAAAATCAAAAGCGCAGAAAGATTGATGTAAAACTAGATGCTTTAATCGATACTTTGAGTTTAGCTTTGGAAGCAACTGCTCGTGGGTTTAAATTCAAACAAGTAGATTTAGATAAATCTGAAGCTTCTGCATTAACTATCGAGGGTAATAGTTTATATTTACCATTTAGTGCTTTACCTTCTGTAGGGGCTACAACTGCGTTATCTATAACTGAAGCAAGAAGTGAAAGAAGATTTAGTTCTGTTTCTGATTTAAGACAAAGAACGAAAATTTCAAAAACAATTATTGATCATATGAGAAAGTTAGGTATTTTAGATCATTTACCTAAAGATGATCAGATAAATCTATTTTAAGATTTATTTAAATATTATAAATTATAATATACAATGAAGAGAGGTGAGAAATATGTCGAAATTTAGTACAACAAATCCTGTATTTCGTAAGTTTAGAGATACAAAAAATGACTTGGGTGTTGTAGACGCAAACACCGCAAGTTATAAAGGAATAGCGAAAAAGGTATTATTTTTCTTCCTATTTGTATTAGTAGGAGCAGGAGTTGGTGTTGGATTATTAAGCACAATATTTGCTGGGCAAGAAGAATTTGGTGCTCCTTATATTGCGATTTTAGCTATTGCAGTTATTGGTACATTTGTTTGTAGCATTATTGCTAGCTTTGTTCCTAAAGCTAGCAAAGTAGCAGGTACTTTATACTGTTTATTTGAAGGTTTTTTAGTAGGGTCTATATCTTATATTTTTGGTTCTATTACTGAAGGAGCAGTACCGATAGCTTTAATTGGCACACTTTCTGTTTTCTTAGTTGTAACTGCTTTGTATGTGACTGGACTAGTTAAGGTAACAAATAAGTTTGTAAACTTTTTGATTATTCTTACAGTTAGTTTCATAGTTGGTAGTTTAGCAATGTGGATTTTTGTTTTAATTACGGGATTTACAATTGATTTAGGATTAGTAATTTTAATTGGAAGTCTTTCATTGCTTATTAGTATTATGTATTTGTTTGTTGATATAAAGAATATTCATATGGTTGTAGAAAATCAATTTCCGAAGGAATCAGAATGGTATGCAGCATTTGGTCTTACATTTACATTAATTTGGATTTACATTGAGATTTTAAGACTTGCTTTTATCATTTTGAGTCGAGTTAAAAGAAAATAGCTATGAAGTTAATGATATTAAATGGACCTAATCTTAATTTTTTAGGAATTAGAGAAAAAGAAATTTATGGCAATAAAACTTATCAAGATTTAGAAAAGTATTTAAAAGAGTACGCTAAGTTAAAGAATATAGAGCTTTTTGTAAAACAAACTAACTATGAAGGTGAGTTAATTGATTATATCCAAAAAGGATATTTAGAACAGTATGATGGAATTATCATTAATCCAGGAGCTTTAACCCATTATTCATATAGTTTATATGATGCGATTTTATCGGTAAAACCTTTAAAGGTGATTGAAGTTCATTTAACTGATCCTAAAACAAGAGAAGATTTTAGAAGAAAAAGTGTTATTGAAGAAGTTTGTTTTAAAACAATATCTGGTTTAGGATTTGAATCTTATAAATTAGCAATTGATGAGTTTTTGTAAAACGTATTAAAAACAAATATAAAGTGTTTTCACTATTGAAAATGATTGAAAATATGATATAATATTATGTAAAGAAAAAATAACCATATAAGGAGGTATTTGAAAAATATGGCTTTTTCTTTACATAATATTATATCATATTTTCAATCATTTTCAATAGTGAAAACACTTTATATTTGTTTTTAATACGTTTTACAAAAACTCATC
>DUNF01000077.1 GCA_012839485.1 Acholeplasmataceae bacterium | reverse complement strand
TTAGCATCTTCCCTTTTCTAACAATAAAAAATTCTAAAAAGATGTATTCCTTAGCACTAAGTAGGGCTTCTTTAATATCTTCATACATATCTTCGCCCCTATTGTAAATTTTAGTATCAGTTTTAAGATATGTATGAAGATATTAAAGAAGCCCTACTTAGTGCTAAGGAATACATCTTTTTAGAATTTTTTATTGTTAGAAAAGGGAAGATGCTAACGGAAATTTTAGAAATTATTCAAGCTAAATTAAAAGAAGGTGTCAAAGTTTATTTTGTTTATGATAACTTTGGTGGCTCAAGAGACTTACCATTTAGATTTAAACAGAAAATAAGAAAAATGGGGGTCAAAACTAAAACATTTAATCGAATTTTCCCAATATTAAATCTTTCATTTAACTATCGTGATCACCGAAAGATTATTGTAGTGGATGGTAAAATAGCCTTTACCGGAGGAATTAATATTGGTGATGAATATATCAATAGAAAAATTAGATTTGGTTATTGGAAAGATGGAGGAATAAGGTTAAAAGGCAAGGGAGTTGCGAATTTTGTTTTGATCTTTTTAAATGTTTGGGAGTCACTTACGGGGGAACACTTAGATTCCAAAAAGTTTATTAAAAATGAAGAAGTAAGTGATTCTGAAGGATATGTTATTTCTTTCCAAGATGGACCGCTTAATTACAATCATATTATTCATGAAGTTTATCTAACGATGATTAATACAGCTGAAAAATATATTTATATTTCAACTCCATACTTAATCTTAGATGATGAAATTTTACTTGCTTTAAAAATAGCAGCTGCAAGGGGTATTGATGTTAGAATCATAACACCTAAAAAGCCTGATAAGAAATTTGTATTTATGGTTACTAAAGAAAACTATAAATCTTTAATAGAAGCTGGTGTTAGAATCTACGAATATACACCTGGCTTTATCCATACAAAAGCAGTAGTGTCTGATGATGATATAGGGACTATTGGAACATCTAATTTTGATTTTCGCAGTTTTTATTTGCATTATGAAGATATTAGTTTAATCTATAAAACAAAGAGTGTAAAAGATTTACGAAATGATTTTATTGAAACATTTGCAATTTCAGAGGAAATTGAAGCAAAAGATATAAAGAGAAACAATATTTTTAAAAGAGCTCTTTTAGTAGTTTTAAAGATATTGTCACCATTACTTTAAGGAGGATATTATGAAAGTAAGGAAAATTTTAATTGGTTTATTTAGTTTAATTTTTGTGTTTTTTGGGACTGTCATTATTAATGCTAGACCTGATGCAGTACCAGATGATGTAAGTTTCGCAGATGGTGCTTATTTCTTTGTAGAAGAGAATTTGGAAACAAATGAATTACCTTATGGTGTTATTCATAGAAGAGATTGGGCTTATAGCCATGAAAAAACAGCTGATGGAAGTGTTCCAGAAATTGATACTTATTTAACACAACAAGTAAATTCACTTGAGATTTCGAAAGATGCTAATGTAGCATTTGTACCTTGGGCTAGAGTTGATGATAACAAATGGACTCTTTCAAAGGTTAGAGTTTTAGCGGCTGATTTTGAAAGTAAATATCCCGAATATAAAGTAATTGGTGCAATTAATGGAGATGGTTTTGATATCAACTCTAAATTGCCTTTTCCAAAACAACCACAAGATATTACTGCAGGTTTGGGTAACTTCTTTAAATCTTCTTTAGGAGATGCCAGTGGTGTTATTGGATTTAGGCATAATGGTACAACCGACACTCTTGTTAATATTCCTAATACGGCAGAAAGAGTATTAACGTTAGAAATAATTGATAGCAGTGAAACAGTTTTAAAATCATTTGCAATTCAAAAATCTAATCAAACTCCAGGTGATGGGGAAATAGCATTGTTTTACGGTATGTATGAAAATACAACAGAAGCTAACCATGTTTATAATCCATGTGCTTATAACTTTGAAGGTTTAAAATCATGGGTTGTAAAATCTGCAGAAACAGCTTTACCTAATAGTGCTAATGACTTTTATGGTATTGGTACTATTGCAAGTAATGAAAATCAACTTGATTTACAAATTGGACAATTTGCAATTGCATCAAACAACGAAGAGTTAAATAGTCAATTAACATTAGATACTCGTATTCGTGTTCAATATCGTTTAGGTGGAGAATACGCTGATATTGAAAATGCCATTGGTGTTTTTGGTTCTGTACTACTTAAAGATGGCGAAGCACCTTCAACTGGAAATCCAGATGTTCATCCTAGAACTATCATTGGTAAAAAAGCTGATGGAACAATTATGATGTTTGTCATTGATGGTCGCCAATTTGGTAAAGGATTTTACGGGTTATCTTATGCTGGATTATCAGCTTTATTAAAATACTATGATTGTGTTGATGGTTATAACTTAGATGGTGGTGGTTCTTCAACATTACTTATTAAAAAGGATGGAGATTTTCTAGTAACAAATTCACCTTCAGATGGTCAAGAAAGATCAGATGGAAACTGTATTTTGATAGTTGCTAAAGATCCGCAATTAAAATATCAAACTGAAAATCTTACTTCTGATTCAGTAACAATTAGAGCAGACGTATTAAATGATAACAATCATGATATTCAAGAGTTGTTTGTAGAAGTAAATAATCAAAAATATTATTATCCAGCTAATCAATCAACTGTTACTATTCCTAATTTAGAATCAAGTAGTTATTATTACTATAAATTTGGTTATAAAGATAGCGCAAATAATGAAGTAACTCTTTTAACTCAAGGATATTTTTACACTTTGAAACATATGTTTAAGATAAACGACTTAAATATTAGAATGGGAGAAAGAGACTTTTTCGGAACGATACGTGAGTCATTTATTATGGAACTTGATTTTGAGAATATCGATAATATTATTGATAGCAACGGTATAAGAGGAAGGGTTAATGATCGATCGACCGATTTCTTGCTTGTTTGGAATACGGAAACTAATGTCTATGATTTTGCTGTTCCAAAAAGTGCTGTTGTTCCATCAATAGATACTGTAATTATATTTTTAACATTTGACTATGATGGGGCATTGGGTCCACTTCCTTCAAGAACTATCGTTTATCATAACCCTCAAAGTTTAGGTTTTAGAACATTAAACGATGCTCAAATAAAGACTGATAATGAAATTATAAAGATTTATAATTAAAATGTTCGTTTAAAAAGATTTGTGATATAATATAAAAGAAGGAGAATTATATGAAAAATATTAAAAGAATTATAAGTTTATTAATTGTTTTTAGTTTAGCTTTAGTGGCAGGTTTAGCAGCAATGCCAGCTAAAGAAGTTAGTGCTGTTGATACTGCTTATACTGATTCAGGTGATGCTAATAAAACTGGTAGATATAAGGTCAACGAAATAACAGAAATCAACTATTTACCATATGGTGTTGTTCATTATAAACACCAAGGAGAAAGTACATCTGATAGCATAGCTGTTGGATCTGACGTTGATGGTATATATGGACCAAGTACAGAGAAATTTGTTAGGGGACAATATTATGCGCAACAAGTTAACGTATTAGAGGTACCTTCAACACCAGGTGTTAAGTTAGTGCCTTGGATGAACTATACTGGTAATAAGTGGAATTTAACAACAGTAAGAAACTTTATTTACGATTTTGAAGCTAAAAATCCAGAATGGACAATTATAGGCGGAATTAACGGAGATGGTTTCGATATTAATAAAAATCTACCATTCCCTGCTCAATCTAATGGTGTTACTATTAGTAATGGAGATTTCTTCAAATCAACGACTACTGGAAATGGAATAATGGGTTTTGTTAGAGATGGTAGACAAAATGAAAGTGCGCTTGCTTTTGTTGGTGCATCAGCTGCAAACAATTCATTAATTACTGTAGTTGATGTATATGATGCGAATGATAATATTATTTCACGTCATAGCATTCATAAACATAATAGTGCTCCTGAGGTAGGACAATCTAGTGTTTACTATGGTATCTTTACTAACTCGCCAGCTTCATATACTTTTTATCCAAAAGAAGTAGATGCAAATGCATATTTCTATGGTGTTGGTAGTGCTGAAATTTGGCTTCCTAATCATGAAAATAATGGAGACTTTTATGGTAAAGGTATAATTAGTACAACTGATAAAGGTAGTTTATCTACATTAGAGCGCAATCAATTCGCTATTTGTACAATGGATGCAGATTTGAAAGAAGCTTTAGCTGTAGGTGTAAAGGTAAGAGTTCAAAGAGTTTATAGTGGTTCTTATGCACATATTGATAATGCTATTAGCGTATTTGGTGGAAGAATCTTAAATAATGGAGTAACTGATGCCTTCCAAGCTGGAACTCGCCACCCACGTACTTTCCTAGGGGTAAAAGCTGATGGTACTATTTGCTTAATGGTAGCAGATGGTCGCAATGGTTTAATTGGTATGCATGGTGTTGATGGTCATGAAATGGCTGCAATGTTAAGAAGATATGGTTGTGTTCGTGGTTATAACTTAGATGGTGGTGGATCTTCAACTTTAATTATTAAAGATGAAAATGGAAATATTGTTGTTAAGAATAAGCCTTCAGATGGTTGGGAAAGAACAGATGGTAACTGTTTATTTGTAGCTGTTAGAAAACCTAAGGTTAATGTTACTGCTAAAGCAGAAACAAGAAAATTAACTTTACGAGTTAATATCCAAGAAAATTTAGATCATGATATTAATAAACTATATATTTCTTTAAACAATGAAAGAAAAGAAGTTGTTGATGGAGTAGTTACTTTTGATCGTTTACAACCAGGAACTGAATATGAATATCAATTATCTTATTCAGATTCTAATAATCTTAGCATGAATATGGATATCAAAGGTAAAGCACAAACAAACTACAATAAACCAGAACTCAAAGGTATAAAATGTGTTGAAGATGCTGATTCGTTTGATTTTACAATCAACTATCGTGATTCAAATAATATTTCTAATTTTGGAGTAGCGCCTATTATTGTAAATGGACATGAATATCTATTCGTTGATGGAGCTGTATCAATTCCAAAGAGTGAAGTAGGAGATGCTATTGAAACTTGTGTTGTTAAAATAGAGTATCTATTAAACGCAGTTGATGTTTATAAACAATCAGTTAATAATGCACATCTAGCATTTGCGCTTCCTATTGAAAATATGTATGCAACAATGGAGAATTTAATTAAGGATATATACTAACTATAATAGTTAGAATAGTAAAAGACCAAAATAATTTTGGTCTTTTTTTTATATTTTTTTTGTGTTATAATTAATGTAAATTAAGGAGAATTGAAAATGCGAAACTTAAAAAGAATTGTTAGTTTATTTATATTATTAATTTTTGGTTTAATTTTAGTAGTAGTATTGCCAGCTAGTAAAGTTCAAGCAGCTGATACTACTTATACTGATTCTGGTGATGCTAATAAAGATGCTAGTTATAAAGTAAATGAAGAATCAGAAGTTAATCATTTACCATATGGTGTTATACACTATCGCCATCAAGGAGAAAGTACTTCTAAAGCTTTAATCGGAAAAGATGTTGATGGTGCTGGACCAGTTAATGCTTATGTAACATCTGGTGTATACTATGCTCAACAAATTAATGTTCTTGAGGTACCATCAACTCCAGGAGTTAAATTAATTCCTTGGATGAATTATACTGATAATAAATGGAATCGTACTACTATTAGAAATATGATTTACGACTTTGAAACTAAGAACCCAGATTGGTATGTAGTTGCTGCTATCAATGGAGATGGATTTGATATTTACAAATACTTACCTTTTCCAGAACAATCAAATGGTGTAACAATTGGTTTAGGAGAGTTTTATAAATCAAAAAGTAGTGGTCCAGGAGTGATGAGTTTTATTAGAGATGGTAGACAAAATGAAAGTACTCTTACTCATTTAACGGCATCACAAGCTAATAATTCATTAATTACAATAATTGATGTTTATGATGAAAATGATAATGCAATTTCACGTCATAGTATTGCTAAACATAATAGTGCGCCAGGTGCTGGTGAAACAAGTGTTTATTATGGAACTTTTTCTAATGATCCAGATTACTATACTTTTAATCCAAAAGATGTAGACTCTGATGCTAGCTTTTATGGGGTTTCAAGTGCAGAAATTTGGCTTCCTAATGATACTGAAGGTGATTTTTACGGAAAAGGTATTATAAATACAACTGATAAGAGTAGTTTAGCTACTTTAGAAAGAGAGCAATTTGCTATTTCTACAAACGATACAGCATTACAAGCAGCTTTAGCCGTTGGTGTTAAGGTAAGAGTGCAAAGAGTTTATAGCGGTGCTTATGCTAACTTTGATAATGCTTTAAGTGTATTTGGTTCAAGGATTTTAAATAATGATGTTCCTGATGTCTATCAAACAGATATTCGTCACCCTCGTACTTTTATAGGTGTAAAACCAGATGGCACTATGTGTTTAATTGTAGCTGATGGCCGTGATGGATTAGATGGAAAACATGGTTTAAACGGCTATGAAATGGCAGCTGTTTTAAGAAGATATGGTTGTATTCGTGGTTATAATTTAGATGGTGGGGGATCTTCAACTTTAATTGTTAGAGAGCCAAATGGAAATATTGTTGTTAAGAATAAACCTTGTGATGGTGGTGAAAGAAGAGATTCAAACTGTTTGTTTGTAGCAGTTAGAAAACCTAAGATTAATGTTTCAGCAACAGCTGAAACAAGAAAACTTACTTTGCGTGTAAGCATACAAAATAATTACGATCATGATATCAATAAACTATATGTTTCTTTAAACAATGAAAGAAAGGAAGTTATTGATGGTGTAGTTAGTTTTGATCGTTTACAAGCAGGCACTGAATATGAATACCAATTATCATACACTGATTCTCATTTTAGTTCTACTGAGATTAGCTATAATATGGATATGAAAGGTTTGGTACAAACTAACTATATTAAACCAGAGCTTAAAGGTATTAAATGCACTGAAAGTAGCGATGCATTTAATTTTACTATTAGTTATCGTGATTCCGGCAATATTTCTAATTTTGGAGTAGCCCCAATTATCGTAAATGGACATGAATATCAGTTTTTAGATGGAGCTGTATCAATTCCAAAGGGTGAAGTTGGAGATGTTATTGAAACTTGTATAGTGGAACTAGAGTATCAAATAAATGCACTTAATGTTTATAAGCAAGCAATTAATAATGCTCATTTACCTTTTGCATTACCTTTAGAAAATTTATATGCAAATATAGAGAATTTAATTAAAGATATATACTAAGGAAAAAGACCTTTAAGGTCTTTTTTTTGATAGATTTTATGTTATACTAAACACAAGTAAAGGAGAATTAAAATGAGGAATTTAAAAAGAATTATTGGTTTATCAACAGTATTTATTCTTGTTTTAGTATTAGGATTAGTTTTAATGCCAGTAAGAGAATTACAGGCTATTGATACTGCGTATACTGATTCAGGAGATTCTGGTAAAATTGGTACTTATAAAGTAAATGAAGTTAGGGAAATCACACATATGCCTTATGGATTACTACACTACAATCATGCTGGTGAAAGTACATCTACTAGTATGATAGGCAAAGACGTTGATGGTCTTGATGGTAGTAATGAAACGGTAAAATCAGGAGTATATTATGCTCAAAATGTGAATGTTGTTGAGGTGCCCTCTACTCCAGGAATTAAGATTATTCCGTGGATGAATTATACAGGAAACCAATGGAACTTAACTACAGTTAGAGGGTTTATTCAAGACTTTGAGGCTAAAAATCCAGAGTGGCATGTAATGGCTGCTGTTAATGGTGATGGTTTTGATATTGGTAGAAAATTAGCTTTTCCGGCTCAATCAAATGGTGCTACAATTAGTAATGGAAATTTCTTTAAGTCTAAGAGTAGTGGTTGGGGAGTTATGAGATTTATTAGAGATGGGAGACAAGATATTAGTACATTTGATTATCTTGATGCTTCCCAAGTTAATAGTTCATTAATCACTGTAGTTGATATATATGATGAAAATGATAATATTATTGCTAGACATAATATTCAAAAACATAATAAAGCTCCTGGTGCAGGAGAATCAAGTATTTATTATGGTGTATTTACTAATCAGCCAAATGCTTATACTTTTTATCCGCAAGAAATAAATTCTGATGCTTACTTTTATGGTGTAGCAAGTGCTGAAATTTGGCTTCCAAATGATACTGCTGGTGACTTTTATGGTAAAGGTATTATTAGTACAACTGATAAAAGCAGTTTATCTACTATGCAAAGAGAACAATTTGCTATTTGTACAATGAACGAAGATTTAAATGCAGCTTTAGCAGTTGGTGTAAAGGTAAGAGTTCAAAGAGTTTATAGTGGACAGTTTGCTTATGTTGATAATGCTTTAAGCTTATTTGGAGCTAGAGTTATGGAAAATGGCGAATCTTTAGGATTTGAGCCGGGACAACGTTTCCCACGTGCATTTATTGGTGTAAAACCAGATGGTACAAATTGTTTTATTGTTGTAGATGGACGTAATGCTTTTGAAGGAAGACATGGTCTAGATGGTTATGAAATGGGAGCAATTTTAAGAAGATATGGTTGTGTTCGTGGTTATAACTTAGATGGTGGTGGTTCAGTTACAATGATTCTTCGTGAGCCAGATGGTAGTCTAACATGTAAGAATAATCCTTCTGATGGTTGGGAACGAACTGATGGAAACTGTATTTTAATTGCAGTTAAAAGACCTCAAATTGAAATTTCATCTAAACCTGATGTTAGAAAACTAGATCTTCAATTCAATTTAGAGGATAATGCAGATCACGATATAAATAAACTATATGTTTCTTTAAACAATGAAAGAAAAGAAGTTATTGATGGTAAAGCTACATTTGAACGTCTTCAACCAGGAACTGAATATGAGTATTCTTTATCGTATGAAGATTCAAATGGTTTAAACTTAGGGCTAGAAGCAAAAGGGTTTGTTCAAACTGCTTATGTTAAACCAGAACTCAGGGGCATAAAATGCACTGAAAGTGCAGATTCATTTAGTTTTACAATCAATTATCGTGATACAAATAATATTTCAAATTATGGTAAAGCACCGATTACAATTAATGGACACCAGTATCAGTTTACTGATGGTGCCTTAAGTGTTTTAAAGAGTGAAGTTGGTGATATAATTGATAGTTGTGTAATAGAGTTAGAATATAAATTTACACCTTCAATTACTTACTCACGCATCTTAAACAATGCCCATTTACCATTTGCGCTAGTTGTTGAAAACATGTATGCAAATGTAGAGGATTTAATAAAAGAAATTTATTAATAAACTAAAGACCAAAAGCGACCTTTTGGTCTTTTTTTTAAGCATTGTTTATGATATAATAAATTATATGAAAACAAAATCAGGAATTATTTTAATTAATAAAGAAAAAGGAATTTCATCTTTTCAAGAAATTCAAAGAGTAAGAAGAAAATTAAATATAAAGAAAATCGGTCATGCTGGTACTTTAGATCCATTAGCGACTGGTCTTTTAGTTGTCTTGATAAACTCAGCAACTAAACTTTCTGATTATTTACTTAACTTAGATAAAGAGTATTTAGTAGAAGTTATAGTTGGAATTGGTACTAATTCTTATGATTTGGATGGGGAAATAATCTCTAAAAAAGAGGTAAAAGAAGAGCTAAATATTGATGATATTTTAAATAGTTTTTTAGGCGAATATATGCAAGAAGCACCTATTTTTTCTGCTATCTCCCAAGATGGAGAAAAGCTTTATAAAAAAGCAAGACGCGGAGAAGATGTTGAATTACCTCAAAGATTAGTTGA
>DUNF01000076.1 GCA_012839485.1 Acholeplasmataceae bacterium | reverse complement strand
TAGTGATACTTTTGTAGATAAAGATAATTATCCAAAAGTTAAAGCTATTATTGATCAGCATTTTAGTCACTATGATATTTCAATTTTTGATATGGAAAGTACCGCTTTTGCTCATGCAGCTTATTTATTAGATATTCCATTTGTAGCTATAAGGGCAATATCTGATTTGGTTCCGGAAACTAATTGGAAAGAGTACAATTTGAATTTAGAACAAGCAATAATTAATAGTAGCGAATTTGTTTATAAATTAGTTTTATCTTTATAAATATCTTTACAAAATTAATAAAATATGTTATAATATATTATCATTAGACTAGGTATAACGATGCTCCAACGTTTCACTTGGTTTATTTGAGTTAATTAAATAAGGAGGTAAAAAATGTCTTGTATTTCAAAAGAAGAAAAAGCTAAATTAGTTAAAGAATTTGGTAAAGACGAAAATGATACTGGTTCTGTAGAAGTACAAATTGCGATTTTAACGGCTGAAATTAACCGTTTAAATGAACATTTCGCAATTCATCCAAAAGATCATCATTCTAATCGTGGCTTACTTAAAAAAGTTGGTCATAGAAGAAATCTTTTAGATTATTTGAAGAGAACAAACCTAAACAGTTACCGTGAAGTTTTAGTAAAACTAAATTTAAGAAAATAAGATTTGGGGTAATTAATTTACCCTTTTTTAATGTAAAATAAGGAGAGAATATAAAATATGAAAAAAACATTTGAATTTAAACAAGGAAGTAGAACGATTGTTGTTGAAACAGGTGAAATGGCTAAACAAGCAAATGGAGCTGTAGTTACACATTTTGGGGATACAACTGTTCTAACAGCTGTAGTTCATAACAGTGAAGGATTTAATGCTGGATTTTTCCCATTAACTGTTGTTTATCAAGAAAAACTATATGCAGCTGGTAAAATACCTGGTGGATTTTTAAGAAGAGAAGGAAGAGCATCAGAAGTTGAAACATTAAATGCTCGTTTAATTGATCGTCCAATTAGACCTTTATTCCCTGAAGGATTTAAAGATGAAGTGCAAATTATTAACATCGTTTTAAGTAGTGAACCTGATAATTCACCAGCGATGACTGCAATGCTAGGATCATCTTTAGCATTAATGATTTCTGATATTCCATTTAATGGACCAATTGCTGGTGTTGAAGTGGGATTAGTTGATGGTAAATTTATTATCAATCCAACTGAAGAAGAACAGGCTAAATCTGAACTTGCTTTAAGTATTGCTGGTACTAAAGATGCTATTAATATGGTAGAAGCTAGTTCAAAAAACATTTCTGAAGATGTAATGCTTGAAGCTTTACTTTTTGGTCATGAAGAGATTAAAAGATTAGTTAAATTCCAAGAAGAAGTTGTTAGAGAAGTTGGATTAAAGAAAGCTGAAGTTTTCTTAGACTTACTTAGTGAAGAATCAGTAGCTAAAATTGAAAAATTTATCGGTAAGGAATTAAGAAAAGCTGTATCAATTGTAGAAAAGCAAGAAAGAGCAGCTAAAATTGATGAGTTAACAAAGCAAACTGTAGATTACTTTGTATCATTAGCTGACACTGTAGAAGCAAAAGAAGAAGCTGAAAAAGTTGCTAAAGAAGCATGTGAAAATATTGTATCAGGTGAGGTAAGAAGACTAATTACTAAAGAAAAGATTAGGCCTGATGGTAGAAAAACTGATGAAATTAGACCTTTATCATCAAGAGTTCATGTTGTTGCAAGACCACATGGATCTGCTTTATTTACAAGAGGCCAAACTCAAGCTTTCACAACAGTTACATTAGGAAGTTTGGCTGAAAGCCAAATTATTGATGGTTTAACTAGTGAAGAATCTAAGAGGTTTATGCTTCAATATAACTTCCCTCAATTTAGTGTTGGTGAAACTGGTCGTTATGGCGGACCTGGAAGAAGAGAAATTGGTCATGGAGCTTTAGGAGAAAAAGCTTTAATGAACATCATTCCAGATGAAGATACTTTTCCTTATACTATTAGAGTTGTAAGTGAAATCTTTGAGTCAAATGGTTCATCATCACAAGCATCTATTTGTGCAGGAACAATGGCTTTAATGGATGCTGGTGTACCAATTAAAGCACCTGTTGCTGGTATCGCTATGGGATTAATTATGGATGGCAAAGACTATACAATTTTAACTGATATTCAAGGTATGGAAGATCATTTTGGTGATATGGACTTTAAAGTTGCTGGTACTAAAGACGGCATTACTGCTTTACAAATGGATATTAAAATCTCAGGAGTAACTACTGAAATCCTAAAAGAAGCTTTAGCGCAAGCTAAAAAAGGTCGTTTAGAAATTTTAAAACATATGCTTGGAACTATTAGTGAACCTCGTAAAGAGTTAAGTCCTTATGCACCTAAAGTTAAGATGATTAGAATTAATCCAGATAAGATTAAAGATGTTATTGGATCTGGTGGAAAAGTAATTAACGAAATTATTGAAAAAACTAATAATGTTAAGATTGATATCGAACAAGATGGTAGAGTATTTGTGATGCATCAAGAATATGAGTGGATTGATAAAGCAATTGAAATTATTGAAAATATCGTTCGCGAAGCTGAAGTAGGACAAATCTATGAAGGTACAGTAATTAGAATTGAAAGTTATGGTGCGTTTTTAAGACTATGGGAAGGCTGTGAAGGCTTACTTCATATTTCAAAAATTGCCCATGAAAAAGTTGCGAAAGTTGAAGATGTACTTGCAATTGGTGATCAAATAGCTGTTAAGGTAATCGGTATTGACGAAAAAGGTAGAATTGATTTATCTAGAAAAGATACTATTGAAAACCCTAATAAAGGCAAAGAAGAAGTTAAAAAAGATCGCCCACCACGTAGATTTCCAAAAAAAGACAAATAATTTAAATTAAAAACAACTCTAAAGTAATAGCTTTAGAGTTTTTATTTTGGTGCTGGCTATGGGTATAAAAAAAGATTGATAAAAAGTAGGAATAATGATAAAATATAGGGGCAAGAGGAGAACAAAATGTATTGTAGAAATTGTGGCTGTAAAGTTGCAATGAATGATCTTTATTGCAAGGTTTGTGGAGAAGGAATTAAATCTAATTTAGAAATAATATCTAAAACAAATGAAAAAAATGATCAAATAGGCAACATTGCACTTATATTAGCTTCTTTAGCTTTTCTTTTCCCTCTTGATTTTGTAATCAAAGGAAGTGTTTTAGATAAATTATTTGGGATGTTTCAAAACTGTTCAATAATATTTTTAATAACTATCATTTGTTCGCTTGGACTAATTGTATTATCATTTAGTATAACTGCTTTAATATTACGAGTAAAGTATAAGAATATTCGTTTTAGGAATCTTGTTCTTATTTTATCACTTTTTGGTATTAAAGAAGGTGCAAAATTAACTTGTGTATTTTTAGTTTATATATTTTCATATTATATTCTTATTTAATAACTGAGTTTAAATATTTGAAGATATATTTTTAGAAAAGGAGTGAAATTATGAATTGTAAAAAATGTGGTAGCCCATTAGGGCCTAATGATTATTACTGTGGTGTTTGCGGTGAAAAAGTCGAAAAGGAAGTCGAAGCTGTAGTAGCTGAACCTGTAATGAAAAACAATACTGCTTTAACTTTAGGTATTATTGGG
>DUNF01000075.1 GCA_012839485.1 Acholeplasmataceae bacterium | reverse complement strand
TAAACACCACTATCATCAATTGAATCTGTCTTATATTTTGCAACTTTTAAAAGATCTGGGTGGGCATTTTTCATAGAATCGCGATTGGCGATGGCCACAATGATATTGAAATGATTGAATATGTTAATTATGGTGTTGCTATGAAAAATGCCCACCCAGATCTTTTAAAAGTTGCAAAATATAAGACAGATTCAATTGATGATAGTGGTGTTTATACTTTTTTAAAAAACTTAGAAAATGAAAATATCATTTAAAAATCCCCTAAATAAGGGGATTTTTTTATTAGTTATATGCAGCTTCCACTGCAATTTTGTTTTCATTAAACATATATTTCATTAAATCTTCAATAAATAAATGCATACAAGGTACAGTATGAATCCAATAAATATCTGACTTAACAGTTGCATTACCAATTGCTTCTTCAATGATAATATAGACTTTATATTCCCAGTTAGCAGAAAATGTTTGACTAGCACAATCACCCACAATAGTTATAGCCGAAGCATAGCGATCATAATCTCTAATAGTTTTTGTAAAGTTAACACCATCATATGAATAACGAATTACATAATCTCCGCCATAACCTGTAACATCCCAAGAAACAGTGATTTGATCTCCTTCATTTACAACAATATTATAATAATCATCAGAATTATTAATTAAAACTCCTTCAATCTTACCTAAATTTTCTCTAAAAGTAAGTTGTAAAACATTTGATTTTGCTTCTCCATCTCCTTCAATTCCTAAAACTCTCACATAAAGAATATTAACATAGTCAGGAACTAAGAATTGTTGGTGGCATTTATGAGGTCCAATTACAACAGGATATTCATCCCCAACATCTTCAAAATCTACGTTGTTTGTAGAAGTTTGAAGTTTATAATTAGAAATACCAGGAATATGATTCCACTCAAAAGTTATTACTTCACCATAGTAAAGATCTTGTTCTAACGTTCTTATCGTCATAGAACCTAAGTTTTCTTTCACATCAATTAAAAATGGTTCTGACTGAGTTGTAGCTATATTATTTGACGCAAGAACCTTGACATAAAAGTCATTTCGACTTGGAATCGTAAATTCTTGAACAACAGTTTGAGGCAAATCATAACGATTATTACCAGTAGTTACTGGATCATAATATGTATTACCATCAGTTGAAACTAATACTTGATATTCTAACGGAACTCCTCCAAGTGTAGGAACCTTTAAAACTTCAATTTCAATTTTCTCATTTTGATAAACGTTCCCTTTTACATCAATTTTAGTAATAGGATCTAAAGTTAGTGGTTCTCCCATATTTGCACCAGCTGTACTCTTTTGTACTCCACTACTTGGTGTATTAGATTGTGATAAACTTCTTACTCCATAATTATAAGTTACTCCATTATCAACCAAATCCCAATAATAAATTAAATCATCAAATGTTCTTTTACCAACAACAGCGATTAATTCATCACTTGAATATGTAAGAGGACCTGTGCTACGATAAATAGCATATCTTCTTGCATGAGTTGCAGGAGCAAAGCTTAATCTTACTCCACCTTCAATTAACTCTACATTTAATTCATTAATATCATTAGGATAAATTTGATTTAAAGTATCCATCTTTATAGGTAAAGTTACTTTATCCCAATAGTTTTGCTTTACTAAGCTCAAATCACCATTATTTCTAGCTGCTTGTAAGTTTTGATAAGCAAAAATACAATGTCCCCCAACATTTGCTAAGTTATATACATATGCTACTTGATCATGTGCTTCTTGTTGTTTATTAGCCCAAGAATAACTAGTCATATATAATCCCATTCCAGAATATACTTTACATTTTTTATATTTTAAAGCAGCATCCCACCAACCCATTACTTTAGGAAACTCAACATTAGTTTGAGTGAAACTCCAGTAACTTTGAGGAATTAAATAATCAATCCAACCTTCATTAGCCCATTTTAAAGTATCTGCATATAAGTAATAATCATAATGAGAAAAACCTCTTGTATCTGAACCATTAGTAATAGCATTTCCATATGCATCATAAGTTACTTGTCCATTACCATTACGATAAATTCCTGATGGAGAAATACCTAATTGAATTGCTTTGCCATTATAAAGGTTATAATTATTTAATAAGCTGCGCAAGTCTTGAATAAAAATATCTACTTGTTCTCTTCTCCAGTTTTCTAAGCTCAAATTATTAGGATTATATAATTCATATTCTGCTCTATCTAAAGCAGTTGTAGCATCTTGTCCTATACCAGCAATATAAAAATAATCATCAAAGTGAATTGCATCTACATCATAATTAGTTACTAATTCCTCACAAACATTAAGCAAAAACTCTCTAACTGCAGGACTTCCTGGATTTAGAATTGCTTGTGAGTCTGTACCTAAAATATTACGATAATCACTTGCGGCATTTAAAGCTGGATGTTTAGCGGCTAAAGCTTTTCTTTCAGCCTCACTTGAAGCACCTGCATTTTGAATACGATAAGGATTAAGCCAAGCATGAAATTCAATTCCCCTATTATGAGCTTCTTCAATAGCCCAAGCTAAAGGATCAAAAGTTTTTACACCTTGGTGATAACGTGAATAGTTACTATATATAGATGGATAAAAAGCATCATTCATAATTCTAACATGAAATACAATTGAGTTCATATTAAAGTATTCTATATTATCAAAAATTGTATTTAATTCACTTTTAAATTGGGTTTCACTTAAATATCCCAAATAATCTGTAACTAAAGGAGAAACCCAAACTCCTCTAAATTCTTCGTCTTTTGCTAGTGGTTCAGCTTTTATTTCTCTATGCGTTGTAAGAAAGCCAACTGACACAAGCATTAATAATACTACTAGTATCCTTTTTAGTCTCATAATTCCTCCTCTACCTTCTTTTTAATACTACTATATTCATATCCCTTTCTTAATAAGTTTTGAATAATTTTATCTTTTTTCTCTTTTTGATCTAAATCTTGATATTTCTTTTTTAATTTTCCAAAATCTTTTTCTAATGTTTCACTAATATTTTCTTCTAATTTTAAATCTCTTAAAGCACTATTTACTGCACTAAAAGTAAATCCATCTCTCATTAATTTAGCTTGAATTTTCTCTTTTTGCTTTTTTATTGGAAACTTAAGATATTTATCTTTAATCTTTTCTAAAACTAAAGCAATAATCTCAATTTCATCTTCTAAGGTATATTCAAGCAAGCATTTAGAAATAGTATCTTTATCAATTTTCTTTTCAAAAAGTTTAGTTTTAATATAGTTAGGACCTTTATTCATTTTTTGATAATAGCCTAAATAATAAGAAGCGAAAGCTTCGTCATTCAAATAAAAGAAAATAGCGAAAGTATTATT
>DUNF01000074.1 GCA_012839485.1 Acholeplasmataceae bacterium | reverse complement strand
GCCATATACAAAGCTACTTTTTTATCTTCCAAAAAGAATTCCAAATACTTAATTATTTTTTGATCTTTTTCTTCTTTGTTTCCAATAGGTTTTAAATTTTTTCTTAATTTAGCTTTATCTATACTCATCTAAATCATCATCATTTAAATCTATTTTAGAAGATTCAAAATCATAACCTTCTTCTGGAACAACAACTTCTTTTGCTTCTGAACTTGCAACTAGAGGTTCTAACTTAGCTTCATTTGGATTATCTACTGCAACTTCTAAATCTTCACTTAAATTTAATTTTTCCAAAACCTCTTGAACAAAAATATCATTTGATTCAAAACTTGAACTTTGAATAACTTCTACATCATTCTTAATATCGTATTTGTTTTCTAAAACATACACTTCATCTGTCAATAACTTTGAAGCTTTATTTTCTAAATCTTTAGCTAAATTATCATATGCTTTCTTATTTTCAATAAAATAAGCATAATCTAAACTAGATAATTGATAAATAGTCTCTTCCTTCAAAACCTTTTGGAAATACTCGTGAATAATACTTTCAAGTAATCTTGGATCTTGTTTTAAGTATTTTCTTAAAGAATTAAATGTAAGCAAAACTATGGCTACCTTTTTCTTCTTTGGCTCATATTTCTTTAATGATTCTACTAAAGAATCTGTGCCCAAGTAATGATAGTGCGCCTGTGGTCTTTTAGCCAGCCTAACAATATCATAATATCTACCATTAGCATAATATGTAGTTTGTTCAACCCAGTCAATACCATTAATTGAATTAACACGATAATTATAACTAATAGGTTTCTCTTTTGAAAATTCTCTATTTAAGTAAATCGGAAGATCGCTAGCAATTATAATTTCTTGATACGACTTTTCACTAACAATCTCTTTAGTTCCTAATAAATGAGCCATATTTTCACTTAAGCGATAACTACCAATTTCTTGATCATAAAACATTGAAACATCTTTTTGTAAGTTTGCATAAACAAGCAAGTCCTCTATTTTAAAAGGAGCTGACCTAACAAAATCATCTTGTTTACCTTCTTTAAAAATAGTTACGTAAAGTGCTTTAGCATTTTCTTTATCATCAATAATAATTTTTTCTGTTTTAAAACTTACTTCTAAAACTTTATTTTCCAATTCCAAATAAAGCAAGAAAGCATCTTTATTTCTTAAATAACTATAAAACATTTTCTTACCTATTTTTTTATCATTAATTTTAGCCGATTTAATTTCTTTTTTCTTATATGGTAATTTCTCACGATAACTATCTAAAAAGATAATTTTCTTTCCTTTAATAATCGCTTGGGCTTCAGGATGTAATTCTTTCATTTCTTTGATTACGCGTTTATCTTTTAATTTTAATAATAAAATAATTACAAAAATTATTACTTGGATTGCGATTAAACCAATACAGTAATAAAAAGCTATTTCTATTGGATCAATTGTTATACCAGCAGAAGTTAATAAGTCCAGGAAAACCAGGCCGATTACAACTGCTCCTAATATTATAGGAATTACCAAAAGCGCTAATAAAAATGTTAGAACTGGAAATCTTTTTTTCATAAAGATAATCGTAATTTCTAATGCTAATATCAATAAAGCAAGAGAAATAAAAACGACGAACGGGTTTTGAAGCACTAGTTGTGCAATAACATTAAACATATTTTGTCCTCCTGTTGAATTAATAATTCAGCCGTCCTCTGATTAGTCGCTAAAGGAAT
>DUNF01000073.1 GCA_012839485.1 Acholeplasmataceae bacterium | reverse complement strand
TCTCTTTCGCCATTATCGATTTGTTCTAAAACTTGAGCTGCAAATAGACCTTGTTGGACTAATGTTCCATAATAAATTTCTTCACTAGAAGTAAGTAGTTGATATGAACCTATTTCTCTTAAATATAATTGAAATGTGTTTTCTGTTTTTGTTGTTGTGATAATATCATCAATATCTGTATTAGCTTTTAGTTCTTCTTCAAACTCATCTTTAATCGCTTCAAGTTCTTCGTCGTCTGGATTATCATGAAATTCCTCATATTCTTCAAACTCATCAAACATTCCATGCAATGGATCTAATTCTTCATAATCAGAAATTCTAATTCCATATTTATCTAAAAGCTTAATTACTTCATCATATTCCTCACTTTCAAATTCAACTAATTCGTAAAGAGATTTCGCAGAAATATATCCTTTTTGTTTGCCATTATTGACTAAATTCATTATCTTCTTGTTGTCATAAATACTCAAATTAATTATTCCTCCTATCTTTGAAGAGTTGTTGTCCGACTCTTCCTTTTAATTTTCTTTCCTAGTTTTTCTATATCGCTTAAATTACCTGTTGACTTTTCATTTGCAGCAACAACATAGTCTTTAACTTTTTGAACTAATTCTTCAATATTACCTTCAAATTCAAATTTTGGATTTAAAATTAAATTAAATTTTTCTTTTTCTATTTCAGATAGTCTACCTGTAAAAAGTTCTAATTCAAACTCTTCATATTGATCATAATAATCTTTCAAATGAAGAAAAATATGATAATTATCTTTATCTATAAAATTATTATCTAAAGCACTAATAATAGTAATACAATTACGCTTTGATAAAAGTGACATTGAAATTAGTTTTTGCTCATAATATAGATGTCTATCTCTAATTTGCTCAGCTTTGTCAGCTGTACCAGTTCTTTTTGGCGGTTCAGGTGTAACAATTGTTGCTTTCTTCGGTTGTTTATTAAAATCAGCTAAAAGCGAATCAATGCTAACATCAATTTCTTCACTTAACTTCTTTAAAATAATTTCATTTAAAGCAATAGAATTATACTCTTGTAAGATAGCAAAAATAGAATTCTTAAATGCTAGTTTTGACTCAACATCACCTTTATTTAATTTTCTTTTCTCAATATTATATAAATAATCAATAGCACTCAAGCTATTCTTCTCATAATATTGTTTTAGTTTATCTTTACCAAATTTCTTTAAATAATCATCAGGGTCTAAACCATCAGGTAACAGAATAACTCTAGTATTAAACTTATAACGGTTTAATAAAAAGATTGCCTTTTGTGTTGCATGAATACCAGCTTCATCACCATCTAAAGATAAAACAACAGTATTCGTAACTGATTGTATCAATCTAATTTGGTTATCAGTTAAACTAGTACCCATAATCGCAACAGTATTATCAATTCCAACTTTATGTAAAGCAATTACATCCATAAAACCTTCAAACAAATAAACAAAATTTGCCTTTTTAATTTCTGTTTTCGCATCACTAAAGTTATACAAAATATTACCTTTATTAAAAATTGCATTATCTGATGAATTCAAATATTTAGAAAAACGATCATCTTGATTATAGATTCTTCCAGAAAAACCAACAATATAACCATCTTCATTCTTTAGTGGAAAGATTATCCTACTTTGAAAAGTATCATAATAGTTATCAGCTTTTCTAATTAAACCAACATTTAATAAATCAAGTTCAGAAAATTG
>DUNF01000072.1 GCA_012839485.1 Acholeplasmataceae bacterium | reverse complement strand
TTATTAAAACATCACTAATTACTAATAACCTATAACCTTTAAATAAAACAAAAGCCATTACTAAAATTGAAGCTATTATAAATTGTAATGATTTAAGATCAATTCTTTTTCTATATTCAAGATGATCCATTAATAATCTCCGTTTAGCTTTTCTTCTAATTCTTCTAAAGTCTTAACTAAAACATCTCTTGATGTAGTTCCTTTATTTTCTGACACTATTTCTAGCATTTCTAAACCATGCATTAGGCTTTGAGCACGAGTAAAACCAACTTTAAAACGTGATTGAATAGAACTAATTGAACCTGTTTGCATCTCCACAACATACCTAGCAACTGGTTCAAATAATTCATCATTTCTTGGATCAGTATCAGCCATATGTTCTTGAACAATCTTTTCTCTTAAATCTTCTTGGTCAAACATATATTCAGGTTCATATGTTTCATTTAAGAACTTAGTAATACGAATAATTTCTTTTTCTGATACATAAGCTCCTTGAATTCTATATTCATTCACGCCATCAGTATAAAGCATATCACCTTTACCAAGCAATTCTTCTGCTCCTGATTTATCTAAAATCGTAAATGAATCTACTTGAGATGTAACTGCAAAAGCAATTCTTGTTAGGATATTAGCTTTTACTGTACCCTTTATAACGTCAGTTGATGGTCTTTGAGTAGCCATAATTAAATGGATGCCTGCAGCACGTGCTTTTTGGGCAATTCTTTGAATATATTCTTCAACTTGATTACCTGCAATCGCCATTAAGTCAGCTAGCTCATCAATGATAATTACAAAGTAAGGTAACTTCTCTCCATTTGTCTCTTCCATATATTCATTGTAACTTGCAATATTCTTTCTTTTTGCACTCTTAAATTTCAAATAGCGATTTTCCATTTCATCAACTGCCCACCTTAAACTACCTTGAGCAATCTTAGACTCATTAATAATTGGTGTCGCTAAATGAGGGATATCTTCAAAATTAGAAAACTCGATAAACTTAGGATCAATTAAAATTAACTTAACTTCACTTGGATCAGCTTTATAAATAATACTCATAATAATTGAGTTAAGACAAACACTCTTACCTGATCCTGGAGTACCTGCAATTAAAGCATGTGGCATTTCTTTAATATTTAAATGAATTGGACTACCATCAATTGCAATACCTAAAGCTACATTTAAAGGATTACCATCATTTAAGAATGCTTTATCACGCAACATATCACCTAAATAAACAATCTCTTGAACTGGATTAGGAACCTCAATACCAACTGTACTTTTACCTGGAATTGGAGCTTCAATTCTTAAAGATTTACATTCCAAATTCATTTGTAAGTTGCGAGAAATATTTTGAACTCTTTCAACTTTAACTCCACCACCTAAAGAAATCTCAAATTGCGTAACAGCAGGTCCCTTCACATAATTAACTACTTCACCTGAAATTCCAAATTCTTCTAAAGTTTGGTTAATTGTATCGATTTGTTTTTGCGATGCAACTTTATCAATTTGCAAATGTCCACGTCCTTGAGCTAAAAGGTCTAAACTAGGAGCACGATAACGACGATGTTTTCTTTTCGTAGTTGTTTTCTCTTCAAATTCAGTTTGAAACTCACGAACTTTTTGATTTCTAATTTCTTCTTCTAAAATAATCGATTGTCCATCAGAATCATCTTTTCTAATGACTGGTTCTGATCTTGAACGTCTAGGTCTTTTCTCTTCAGAAAGTTCAGTTACGGGTTCTAACTCTTCAAAATATTCTCTTTCAATAGTTCTTAAGTCCGGTTTTGGTTCTACTTCTTTCTTAACTTCATCTTTAAAAAGCTCAGAACGATCTATTGTCTTTAAAACCTCACCTTCTTGAGTTAGATCTAAATTATATTCTCTTTTTCTCTTCACATCCTCAGGAGTAATATCTTCTCTTTGCAAATAAGATGGGATCTTAGCAGCATTTGCTTGACTCTTTCTTTCGCTTTGAATTAGATTAGACTGACTACCATAAGTTTCTAAAAATCTACGGTTAATTTCTTCTGTATTTTCAGTCTTCTTATCTTTATCTCGATAGCTTTCATACTGCATTCCTTTATTACCATAACTTATTGAAGAATAAACAATTTTGTTTTGTTGGCGAGTACCAGCTGGTGACGTAAAACCTTTCTCTTTCTTTTCTTCTTCTAAAGTTTCTTTTTTCTCTTCTTTTTCTTCAATTTGAGGAATAAAAAAATTCTTTTTCATAGATATATCCTTTCTTTAATTTTCTGCTCTTATTATATTATAATACAAATAGTCCTTTTTTTCAATCTCAACTTAATGATAACTTTTTCATTTTTGTTTTTTAATAAAAGTATGATATAATTACCCCAAGCAGGTAAAAATATGAAAAAAGACAAATGGTTAATTGTAATTGATATTGATGGAACTTTGATTAAAGACTTTACACAATACGATTATAAAAGTATGGATTACTTAAAAAAACTAAATAAAAAACATGATGTAGTAATTGCAACAGGAAGAGCATATAAAGCTACTGAAGAATTATACAACTATATGGAACTAGATGGTCCAGTAATTAACTTCAATGGCTCTTATACCCATAATCCACGCAATCCAAAACTAAAAATACAAACTACATTTATTTCAAAAAAACTAATCCTAAAAACAATAGCTGATTTTTTAGCGGCCGGAATATTTATTAATGCTTTTACTGAACACAATGATGATGTTTTTACTTATAAACAAGATGACTTTTTAGATTCATTTTTTGGAAAATCAAATCGCAAACAAAAGTATGGTCCACTAGATAAACTACTAAAAACTAATCAACATAGTTGTTTCATAACTACTAATGTTGGAACAGTTCCTTTTCTACTTGACTATGCAAAAGAAAACCTAGGCAATGAATATGGCATTAGAATTTGGACTAACAATGATAAATATGTTTTTTCAGAACTATATAATCTTCAAGCATCTAAAGGCCTAGCAATTAGAAGGATTGTTGA
>DUNF01000071.1 GCA_012839485.1 Acholeplasmataceae bacterium | reverse complement strand
TAGAAGTGCAAGAAATAACACAAAAGTATGTTGAAATGTTTAGAGAATTAGGAATTGAACTTGATGAGTTAATGACTAACTTTAGAGGACAATTTAAAGCATTTGATATTTTTGGTAAATTTGACAATGCTATTTCTGAATGTGAAGGAAAATACAAACAATTTAAAAATCAACATCAAGCAAAAATGAATGAGTTCAAGGGAAAAATTCAAGAAGAAAAAGAATTAAGAATGGAATTTCATCTTGCAGTTCAAGCTAGAAAAGGTTCTGGTAATAATTCTGGAAATGGTTCTGGAAAAAAAGGTGGAAAATAATTAATAAACTTGTTTAATAAAAAAGGCTAGCAATAGCCTTTTTTGCTTTATTATAAGGATTGAAAAAAATACTATTTTTTGATATAATATAGATAATCAATGAGATATCATTAGTAATATTATTTAGAAAGGAAAACTTTATGAACAAGAAAAAAAGAGCAGGAATTAAAGCTTGTGATTTTGTTGAAGATAAAATGATAGTTGGCTTAGGTACGGGTTCTACTGCATATTATATGATTGAAGAATTAGGGAAAAGAAAACTTGATATTAAAGTTGTAGCTACTTCAAATCAAACTAAAAAGTTAGCTTTAGAGTTTGACTTAAATCTTTTAGAATTAGAAAAAGTAAATCATATCGACCTAACAATTGATGGAGTTGATGAGATTGATCCTGTTTTTAATGCAATTAAAGGCGGTGGGGGAGCTTTACTATATGAGAAAATAGTTTCGACTAATAGTTCTAAAGTTATTTGGATTATGGATGATAGTAAACTAAAAGATGCTTTAGGTGAATTTTATTTGCCAGTTGAAGTTATCGAATTTGGCCATAATTTGGTTTTTAATAAGTTTAAGAAATTAGGTTTAAATCCTAAGATTAGAGCTAAAGATAATAAAGTTTTTAAAACAGATTCTAATAATATAATTATTGATCTATATTTAGAAAAACCAATAGATATTAAAAAAATCAAAACTATTCTAAATAATACAGCGGGTGTTGTAGAAGATGGATTGTTTTTGAACGTTTGTGATCTAATTGTAGTTGGTTATGATGATAAAGTAGAAGTTATTGAAAATAAAAGAAAGAAATAAAAGGAGTAGAATATGAATATTTGGCATAACATTGATAAAAAAAGAATTAAAGAAGAAGATTTTATTGCAGTTATTGAAATTACAAAAGGAAGTAAAACTAAATATGAACTAGATAAAGAAACGGGAATGTTAATTTTAGATCGTGTTTTATATACTTCAACACACTATCCTGCTAACTATGGATTTATTCCAAGAACTTATTGCGAAGATGATGATCCATTAGATGTTTTAGTATTAGCATCAGAGCCATTAGCGCCAATGTCTATGGTTAGATGTTATCCTATAGGTGTTGTTCGTATGTTGGATAATAATGAAATTGATGATAAGATAATTGCTATTCCATTTGAAGATCCAACGTGGAATAACTATAAAGATATTTCTGAATTATCACCTCATATTGAAAGTGAAATAATGCATTTCTTTAGTGTTTATAAAAGTTTGGAAAAGAAACCAACTGCAGCTATTACTTCACATGGTAAAGCAAAAGCTATTAAAACTATTAAAGAAGCTATAGCGGCTTATAAAGAAAAATTTGGAGCATAATGTTTGGTTTAGATGCTAAGTTAAGTACTGTCCTAGGAATTGCTTTAATTTTTATTGCAACTACTGGAGGATCTGCGCTTGTTTATCTAATTAAAGGTAAACTTCCTGATAAAGTATTTAAAGGAATTATGGGTTTTGCTTCTG
>DUNF01000070.1 GCA_012839485.1 Acholeplasmataceae bacterium | reverse complement strand
TGCTTTTGCCATTTATCCAGTAATCTTTTATAAAATTGATCTTGAGAAAATAAAAAAATAACGGACTTTAAGTCTGTTATTTTTAATTTAAAAGTATAACTTCCAATTGACTATTTAGAGGCAGTTGATAAGTTATACTTTTAAATTAAAAATAACAGACTTAAAGTCCGTTATTTTTTTATTTTCTCAAGATCAATTTTATAAAAGATTACTGGATAAATGGCAAAAGCAATTATTAAACAAAGCAGCAATGAAAGCACTAAATATGAACCATTATAAACAATTGAGTAAATAATTGCCCCAAATAGCTCCCCATACTTACTTAAATAACCTTCAGGTGCATAGCTTGAGAAAAAGATAACTCCGCTTAAAAACGAAAATAGAAAACGCATAAAAACAGCTAGAGAGAATGCGGGAATTAAGTAATTACTTGATTTAACAACTTTCTTTCTAAATAAGCCAGCTAAACCCAAAACAGGAAAAGCAAACAAATAATCAAAAAAGATTGATCCCCAGTGCCAGTAAAACCCATCTAAAAAGAAATTAATGATTCCAAAAATTAATCCAGCTACAAAGCCATATCCAATACCTCTTCTTATACTAATTATAAGTAAAGGAAGCATTGTAAGACTTATACTTCCACCTTGAGGAAGGCTTAAACCAATTAGTTTTGACAATAATTCAAAAACGATTGCTAGAGCTACGAAAATAGCTGTTTCTGTAATAGCAATAATAATATCTTTTCTTTTTTTCATAATTTGCTCCTTAAAAATAAAAAATCTCTACACAAGTAGAGATTAAAAACGATAGTTATAAAAAACTATTTAATCCCTACGCTAGCATTACCTAGATCAGGTTTTAGGGTCGTATCTAATACCTCTCAGCCTTAAGGCTCCCCTTTAAATTATACTTAATTATACCATATTTTTCTTATAATTGCCAATCAATTGGTTTAATACCATTTGCTTTTAAATAGTTATTGGTTTTTGAGAAAACACGACTTCCAAAAAAAGATCTATGAGCACTTAATGGTGAAGGATGTGATGATTTTAAAATCAAATTGTTTTGATGATTAATGTATTGTTCATAGCTTTGAGCATAAGCTCCCCATAAAATATAGACTACATTCTTCTTATATAAAGCTAAATATTCAATAACAGCTTTTGTAAATTCTTCCCAACCTTTATTTTCATGAGCTAATGGTTCATTTTTCCTTACTGTTAAAATAGCATTGATTAAAAGTACTCCTTCTTTGGCCCATTTTGATAAATCACCTTTATTAGGGACTCTTATCTTTAAATCATTAGCTAATTCTTGATAAATGTTTTTAAGGCTAGGTGGCAATATTGGATAATCACAAGAAAAAGCAAGGCCATTTGCTTGATTTTCACCATGATATGGATCTTGGCCGATAATTACAACCTTAACATTTTCTAGTGGAGTTAAGCTATAAGCTTTAAAAATCTCTTCTTTTTTGGGAAAAATTGTATATTTTTCATATTCTCCATCTACAAATTCTGCTAATTCCAAAAAATAATCTTTTTTCTTTTCAATTGAAAACAAATCATTCCAAGTTTTCATCCTTTGCCTCCTTTTTAAAAACCACTTATTTAAATAAGTGGTTCTTCATTTAGCTTATCAATAAT